>NZ_SMKY01000484.1 GCF_004349235.1 Actinomadura darangshiensis
GTGCGGGCGCGTGGTGGGGGCGCGCGGCGGGGGCCTCCGGTTGCGCGGCCGGGACTTCCGCGACAGAAAGGACCTTGTCTCGGTTAGTGTCACGGATCACACTTGTATGAGAGCGTACGTCCGATAGTGGACCGGTCCGTGCTCCCAGACCGGTGCTGAGGGCATGCTCAGGGGGACCACGAAGACGATCGCGGGGCAGACGTTGGACCAGAGCGGGGCAGGGGCCGCCGCGCCCATGAGCCGTGAAGGCGTCGACCATGCCCTCACGACGCTGCGGGACGAGCGCGACCGCATCTCCTCCTCCCTCCTCGAACTTGAACGGCATCCGGGCGGCCGCCTGCTCAAGGGCGCCCGCCTCACCGGCGAGACGTGGCGCCGCTGGGAGGACGCGCAGGCCCGGCTGGCGACGCTGTGGCGGCTGTTCGACGCCTACCAGCGGGTCCTGGACGCCGCGGGGGAGCTGCGCCGGCAGGCGTCCCGTCCGGACGCGGCGACGCTCATGGAGCTGTCCGGGCTGCTGTCCGGGTTCTCGGTGGAGCCGCCCGACGGGGAGATCCCGCTGGAGCACCGCACCCTGCTCGGCCCGCAGGAGCGCCGCATCACCCTGGACGAGGCGGTCGCGATGATGTCGGACGCCTACGAGTTCGTCGCTGGCGAGATCGCCGCCGCCGACGCCGCCTGGAGCGTGCTGCTGGAGCCGCTGGAGCGGGCCGAGGAGAGCTGGCGGGAGACGGCCCGGCTGGCGCACTCGCTGGACGGCACCCGGCATCCGGAGCTCGACCGGGTCGGACGCGAGCTGACCGCGCTCGGCCGGCTCGTCCGCACCGACCCGCTGTCGCTGGTCAGGGACGGCCGCCCGGACACCGCCCGGCTCGACCGCGTGTGCGCCATACTGACCACGCTCGGCGACGAACTCGCCGGCGTCGCCCGGATGCGCGAGGACTACACCGAACTCGCCGCCCGGGTCACGGTCTCCGTCGAGGAGATCGAGGAGACGGAGCGGCGGGCTCACGACGCCTACGCGACCGCCCTCTCCAAGATCCACTCACCCAACCTCCCGGAACCGGCGCGGGGCCTCGGCACCGCGCTGCGCGACCGGCTCGCCGCGCTGGAGCGGCTGCGCGAGGCCGGCCGCTGGGTCGAGATGGCGGGACGCTTCGCCGAACTCGAACGCGCCGCCGCCGACGCGCTGGAACGGGCGACCGGCGACCTGCGTCTCAGTGCGGGGCTGCTCGACCGGCGGGGCGAGCTACGGGGACGGCTGGAGGCGTACCGGGCCAAGGCCGCGCGGCTCGGCCTGGCCGAGGACGAGCAGCTCACCACGCTGTACGGGGAGGCCCGCGAGGTGCTGTGGACGGCGCCCTGCGACCTGCGCAGGGCGACCACGGTAGTGGCGGAGTACCAGCGAGCGATCAGGGCGTGCGAGAGCGAGACGGGGACCCGGCGATGAACCGATGCACCCAGCCCGGCTGCACAGGCGAGGTGGAGCCGGACGGCTTCTGCAACATCTGCGGCATGGCCCCCGCCGCCGAGCCTCCGTCGTCGCACGGCTCCGCGCCCGCCGACCCGTCCGCAAGTCCGACGCCCGCGAACCCGACGTCCGCGGGCTCAGCGAGTCCGGGCTCCGCCAGTTCCGCCCCTGCGAGCCCGGCCCCTGCGAGCCCGGCGGCCGCGAATCCCGTGGCGGCGAGTGGGGCGCATCCGCCTCGGGCCGCGGTGCCGGTGCGGCCCGCGGCGCCGGTGGCACCCGGGTATCCGGGCGCTTACGGCGGTGCCCCGGGCACGACGCCCGCCGCGTACCCGGCGGGGCAGGCGCCGGTGACGACCGTGGCGCCCGCGGTGACTCCGTCGCCCGCCGGGTCCGGGCCCAGCGGAAGCGGCGGGGCCGGGTCGACGTCCGGCAGCGCGCCGGCGAGCGGGTCGGCGAGCATCGGGTCGGGGTCCGCGCGGACGGCGTCGCGCGGCGGCACCCGCGGGTCGGGCTCCAGCGGCTCGGCCAGGCGCGGGATGCTCGGCGCCGGGCTGGTCGAGGTCCCGCCCGTCCCGGCCCGCGACCCCGCGTCCGCGATCATGGAGAAGCCGGAGGTGCCGGAGAACCGGCGCTACTGCAGCAAGTGCGACGAGAAGGTCGGACGGAGCCGGGGCGGCCGCCCGGGACGCACCGAGGGGTTCTGCCGCAACTGCGGGCACCCGTTCTCGTTCACGCCGAAGCTGCACAAGGGCGAGCTGATCGGCGGGCAGTACGAGGTGCTCGGCTGCCTCGCGCACGGCGGGCTCGGCTGGGTGTACCTGGCCCGCGACCACAACGTCAGCGAGCGCTGGGTCGTCCTGAAGGGCCTGCTCGACACCGGCGACGCCGACTCGCTGGCCGCCGCGACGGCCGAGCGCGCGTTCCTCGCCGAGGTCGAGCACCCCAACATCGTCAAGATCTACAACTTCGTCCGGCACGAGGACTCCGGCTACATCGTCATGGAGTACGTCGGCGGACGGTCGCTGAAGGACATCCTGCTCAGCGCCCGCGAGCAGCACGGCGACCAGGCCGCGCTGCCGCTCGGCCAGGTGATCGCGTACGGCCTGGAGGTGCTGAGCGCCCTCGGCTACCTGCACGGCGTCGGGCTGCTGTACTGCGACTTCAAGCCGGACAACGCCATCCAGTCCGAGGAGCAGCTCAAGCTGATCGACCTCGGCGGCGTCCGGCGCGCCTTCGACGTGGACAGCCCGATCTTCGGCACGCCCGGCTACCAGGGCCCGGAGATCGGCTCGCAGGGCCCGTCGATCACGTCCGACCTCTACACCGTGGGGCGGACGCTCGCCGTCCTCAGCTTCCCGTTCCGCGGCTACACCGGCCGCCACCTGCGGAGCCTGCCGCCCCGCGAGGAGGTGGCGCTCTTCCAGCGGCACGAGTCCTACCACCGGCTGCTGCGCCGCGCCACGCACCCCGACCCGGCCCGGCGGTTCCAGAGCGCCGCCGAGATGGCCGAGCAGCTCACCGGCGTGCTGCGCGAGGTCCTGTCCGCCGAGGACGGACGGCCGCGGCCCGCACCGTCCCCGCTCTTCGGGCCCGAGCAGCAGACGGCCGGCACCGACATCGCCCGCGCCTTGGAGCACACCGGCGCGGCGCCGCCCGTCCTGGCGCCGCTCGAACCGGCCGCCGCCGCGGCGGCGCTGCCCGTCCCGCTCGTGTACGCCTCCGACCCGGCCGCCGCGTTCCTCGCCGGGCTCACCGCCCGCGACCCGGCCGACCTGGCCGCGGCCCTGGCGTCCGCGCCGGTCGCGTCCCGCGAGGTGCGCCTCGCGCTGGTGCGCGTCCGCATCGAGCTGGGCGACCTCGACGGCGCCGCCCGCCTCCTGGAGGACATCGCCGCCGAGGCACCGGACGACTGGCGCGTCGACTGGTACAGGGGCGTCCGCGCGCTCGCCGGCGGACGCGGCACCGAGGCCGTCGCCGTCTTCAACGACCTGTACGACCTCGCGCCCGGCGAGCAGGCGCCGAAGCTGGCGCTCGCCTTCTGCCACGAGACCCTGGACGACATGCCGAGCGCCGGCTACTTCTACGAGACGGTCTGGCGCACCGACCCCACCCATGTCAGCGCCGCGTTCGGGCTGGCCCGCACCCGGATCGCGGCCGGCGACCGGACGGCCGCGGAACGCGTCCTCGACTCGGTGCCCCGCATCTCCAGCCACTACCTGGCCGCGCAGCTCGCCGCCGTCGCGACCACCGTCCGGGGAAGGCGCCCCGCCGAGCTGAACGCGCCCGTCCTCATCGAGGCCGGCCGCCGCCTGTCGTCGCTGCGCCTGGACACCGAGCGATCCGCCGCGTTCGCCGCCGAGGTCCTGGAGGCGGCGCTCACCTGGGTGCGGACCGACCGCGGCCCCGCCCCGCCCGGCGTCCGGCAGCAGATCCTCGACACCGACATGGACGAGCAGGCCCTCCGCAAGAGGCTGGAGGTCACCTACCGCGTCCTCGCCAAGCTCGCCGAAGGCTCCGAGCACCGCCACGCGATGGTCAAACGCGCCAACGCCGTCCGCCCGAGGACGCTCTTCTGACCATGGACGCCGACCAGCACCCCCCACTCACCCTCTGCCGCACCTGCGGCGAGCCCGTCCACGCCCACGACCGCTTCTGCGAGAAA
>NZ_SMKY01000485.1 GCF_004349235.1 Actinomadura darangshiensis
GAGTCTGACGCAGTACCTCACGACGACGTGCGCGCTGGCGGACGGGCAGATGCGTGATGGGTTGGAGTGCTTCCTCGACCATCCCGAGCAGGGCATCTCTCGCGCCCGACACCAGCGCATCCGCAGGCGGCGGCAGTGACGTGCCTAACCGGCCTCCGAGCGTAGGACGCCGGGCAGGCGGCTGGTGCGGGGTCGGGCTGGGGGAGGCGTGCTGCGTTGGTGGCCGGGCCCCGTTATCGTCTCCGTGGATAGCGTTTCTGTCCACTCCGCATCGGACGGAGGAAACCGCCGCCCCGGAGGACGTGACGTCGATGCCCCTTGAACCGCGTTTCCGGCGGGTCGCCGCCCTGCACCGGCCGTTCGTGGACAGGGAAGCGGTGATGGCCGCCTTCGCCGACGTGTTACGTGTCCGGGACGGCTCGCCACACATATTCAACCTCGTCGGGGTCGGCGGCATCGGCAAGTCCCGGCTCCTCCAGGAACTGGGGCAGCGCAGCGCCGAGACCCACCGGACCACGACGATCGACCTTCAGGTCCCCGCGATGCGGCAGCAGGCGGACGCCCTCGCGGTCCTGCGCGTCGAACTCGGCCGACAGGGCGTCCGCTTCGACAGATTCGACATCGCCTACGCCGTCCTCTGGCAGCGGCTCCACCCGCACCTGCGCCTTTCGCCAGAGAGCTTCCGTTCCTCGCCTCGGTGGACGACCTGTGGTGCGGCCTCACCCCGCGCCCCTTCACCTGCGTTCACGCCGACGTCCACCGCCGCAACATGATCGTCGGCAACGGCGCGACCACGTTCCTCGACTGGGAACTGACCCTCTGGGGCGACCCCGTCTACGACCTGGCCGTCCACCTCCACAAAATGGCCTACCTGCCGGAGGAAGAGGCGTCCCTGACCACCCGCTGGTCCAGCGCCATGCCGTCCGAGCACATCGTCGGCTGGCAGGACGACCTTGTCGCCTACCGCACCCACGAACGCATCAAGTCGGCCATCGTCGACGCCGTCCGCTACTCCCAACTCTTCGCCCAGGGCGGCTCCTACCCCGAAGACCAGCTCATCGACACGATGACCGCCAAACTCAACGCGGCCCGCCCCCATTGGCACATCCCGGCCCCCATCGACCCGCGAACCGTCGAAAGAGCTCTCCGCCCACACTGACCGTTCTCGGACGTATTCTCATACACCGCCTGCAGGGACGTGGCCCAGCATCGAATCACCCGAATTTAATGGGTGATCTTCCGGTCTACCATCAGGACTATTTTCACCGCTTGTCGGGATACCCTCAAGAGCCGGCTCCTCACCTGGCAAGATGGGTGCCATGGTTGCGACGAATCCGAGGTCTTCCGAGTTGAGGCTGACAGTCGCCGGGGAAGCCCCCCAAGAACTCCTACGCGGCCTACGCGATTGGCTGGCCCACGAGGAAGCGCTGCGCGGCCGTCTGGAGTTGCACGGCGATGCGCCGAGGTCCGGCCATATGGGTGCAGCCCTGGATGTGCTGGTGGTGGCTCTCGGTTCGGGTGGTGCGGGCGCCGTACTGGCGCGTTCCCTGACGACCTGGCTGATACAGCGTCGAGTCGACGTCAAAGTCACAGTGAAGTCACCGGACGGAGGCCACCTCGAGGTTGACGTCAAGCGGGCGGCCGATCCCGAACGGGTGATCGCCGAGTTGCACACGCTGCTGGCCCGACTGGAAGACTGAGTACATGTCGGACCCCTGGACCCCTGAGGGGCTCTCCTCCCGTGTACTGCTGATAGGCGTACCCGACTACCAGTCCCCCGATCTGCCGGAGATTCCCGCCGTGCAGCACAATCTCAGCGCACTGAAGGAAGCCCTGTCAGGCGAACGCGGCCTGCTTCTGCCGAGCCATTGCCGCGTCTTGGGTGGGAACGGCGCCGCCATCGACCAAGGTTTGATTGGCAGGGAACTCTCCCTCGCCCGACGCGAAGCCGAGGACCTACTGCTGGTGTACTACGCCGGCCACGGTCTACTCGACGAGGACGGGCTCCTGCATCTGGCGCTCGCGGGCACCGAACCCGAAAACGTCGGCTTTACCGCCCTTTCGTTCAATCTGGTGAAGCGAGAGCTGGCACAGGCGCGGGCCAAGGCCAGGGTCCTCCTACTGGACTGCTGCTTCTCCGGTCGAGCTGTGGCCGCAATGAGTGCTCCGCACAATCTCCTCTCCGGTCAACTCGATCTGAATGGCACGTACACGCTCACCTCCACCACGGCCACCGCACCCTCCCACGCCCCACCCGGCGCGCCCTACACCGCTTTCACCGGAGCCCTGCTGGATGCTCTGAACACCCCTGAGGCGCTCACCTTGGACGGGATCTACCAGCACGTGGACCGGAAACTGAGCAGTGGAGGCCTACCCCGCCCGCAGGCGCGCTCAGTCAACGCGGCCAGCAACCTTGTTCTTGCCCGCGGGCCGATTCGGAGAAGCCCGCCAGAGGCCCCTTCACCCCCGCCCGGACCGCCGGAAGTGCGCTTCAGTGGCAGACCAGACCGGTTCGGCCGTATCGCATGGAGACTTATCGGCCTGTTGCTCACCGCGTTCGCCATCTGGATAGCTTATATGGGCTGGACGCGAAGTGAATTCAGTACAGTAGTCTTCGCGGCTTTTCTGCCGCCCATCGCGCTTTTTCTTGTGTGGATGACGTACGCCAAGTACATGTCCTTGGTCATCAACGATACCGGCTTGACGATAGAGAGACCAGGATCGCGTTCGAGCCACGTTCCTTGGCGGGATGTCGCCTATGTCGGCATGCTTTACAGCTACACTCACGATGGAAGAAATAAGAGCGTTGAAACGGTCCAAAGTGTCTTGATAGTCCGGCCGTGGCAGCATTGCGACCTGTCACTTAACAGAACTACGGTCGCCTCAGGCTTTTACTGGAACGATGTCGCACGTTCTCTACTGACGATCGGCTATGTCGGCTGCAAGCTTGATGACGTCAACGCTGATCCAGTGTGGCTCCGACAGGCCATCGAGCGCCTCAGCGGCCTGGAATACCGATCCGACCACGAACTCCGCGATCTTGATCCGAGGCTCAATTTCCCGGTGCGTTACTGAAATGGTAAGTCACGAAGCGATCAGTTGACTGCTGACGGTAGCCAGGGCTGCCGTAGGTGAATCGAGTTAGCGGTCTTTACTGAGGTTCCTGGCAAGGTGGCTCGAATGCAGGTCGCACCAGCAGGCACGATCACCTGGTCGCTATGCCCGCGCGGGAACTTGACGGCGTCGTCCAGCACGGTGACCGACCCGGTCTGAGCCGCGGGTGCGAGGGCACCGGCGAGCGGACGGCCGAGACCGGCCAGCCATGTGTCGCCGGTGCCGGGCGACGGCCCCTCGAACGCGGGGCATGCCGAAAGGGCGTGCCCGCGGTCTTCCACGCCGCTGAAACGCCCTTTCGCCGACGCGCCATGTTCCAGCCAGAGACACATACACGCCTTGTGACCAGATTGAACATGGTGGCTACGCGCCAACATGTGATCCTGCATTACACAAGCCGGTTCGATCGACCACACTTCCCTTACCCGGCCGCACGAGCCGTGGACAAGCTGGACAGACCAGCCGATCACCCCTGCGCGCGGGGCGGTGAACGGTTCGACGCACACCATGCACTCGATCGCGCCGAGAGCGAGGACGGACGGCGCGGCCCGGGTGCGGCGCGGGTGGCCGGCAGCATGTGACCATGGCCCGTTGCTTGGAACGGCCATATCGATCAGCGGCTGCCGTAACTACAAATCTGAACATAGCGTCCAACTCCTGCCCGCCGAAGCTTCCGTCACGTAGGGTCGCGTCAGGTCGGTCGAGAGGCTAAGGATCGTGGGCAAACATCAGAATCCGTCGAACTGTGGCATGTGTGGCGGAAGCGGGAAGATAACTGTGAATAACGACGATAAGGAAGAGGAAGTCAGCTGTCCCGGCTGCAACGGTTCGGGAAAGGCATGACTGAACCCATTTCATCCTCGGGCGGCCTGAGCGACGCGGTGGTTTTGTAGGACGGCGATGGCCTTGACGATGTGGCCGGCCTTGCTCGGGCTGCAGCGCAGCTTCCGCAGGATCCGCCATGACTTGAGCTGTGCGTTCGCTCGTTCGCCTGGT
>NZ_SMKY01000486.1 GCF_004349235.1 Actinomadura darangshiensis
GGGTTTGGTGGAGGGGCTGCCCGAGGTCGCCGGGGAGTTGGCACGGCGGGACGGGCATGCGCCTTTGCTGCGGCTGCCGTTCGCCCTTGAGGAGCCGCTGGAGGTGCCCGCCGGGTTCGACACCGTGGTGCGGTTGCCGTTGCGGGAGGACGCCGTTGGGGGCGTCCGGCGGCAACTCAGGGAGGTGGGGGCGGCGCTGATGCTGGCCTTGCCGGTGCTTGAGCGGGTCGAGGTCGATGTCGAGGGGGACGTGCGGACGCTGACCGCTGAGCGGCGTGGGTCCGGCGAGGTCGTTATCGGTGGGGCCGCGTGGCGGACGGTTGAGGCGCATGGGGAGATTCCTGCGGCGCTTCTGGAAGACCGTCCGGTGGAGGAGCGGGGGCGGCCGTTCTGGCAGGTGCGATGGGCCCTGCCGGAGGACGGGCTCCCGGAGGGTACGCCGAGTGTTCTGCATGCGCCTACGCCCAGTGACGAGCGGCTTGATTTCGGGGCGTTGCTGATCGCGTCGTTCCCGCTTGCGCCTGATCGGCGGCATGTCGCGCCTGGGGCGTTGAGCGACTTCCTTGTCGAGCGGGCCGCGGACGCCTACGTCCAGCTGCTGGGCGAGCTGCCCGTGTCGCCGCGGGTGCTCGGGCTCGTGCCGGGGCCCGTTGGCGCCGGGGAGCTGGACGCGCGGATCCGGCGGGGGATCCGGGAGCGGCTGCCCGAAGCACCCCTGCTGCCGCATCGGACGCGCGGGCGGGACGCGGTCGCCGTCGATGCGCCCGGCGCGTTCGTCGAGGTGCTCGGCGGCGAGGACGCCGTCGTCGGCGGGCTGCTACCGCCGGAGTGGCCCGCGCGGAGCCCGGCGCTGGCCGCGCTCGGGGTGCGGCGGGTGGAACTGGCCGACGTGATCGATGAGCTGGCCGCTGTGGACCGGGGACCGGCGTGGTGGCACCGGGTGTACGAGTCGCTCGGCGGGGCCGCCACGGACGCTCTGGGCGCTCTCCCGGTGCCGTTGGCGGCGGGGCGGACGGTGCGAGGGCCCCGGGGGCTCCTGATCGCGGACGGTGTCGATCCGGCGGGTCTGGACGCGCTCGGGCTGCGGTTCGTCCACCCGGAGGCCGTGCACCCGCTGCTGACGCGGCTGGGAGCGATGGAGGCAGGGCCGCGGGCCGTGCTCGGCGACGCGGCCGTACGTGCCGCCGTCGAGGAGTCGTTCGAGGCCGATGATCCGGATGCGGTCGCCGAGGCCGTGCTGGAGCTGGTCGCCGCCGCGCACATGGATCCCGGCGACGAGCCGTGGCTGGCCGAGCTGGCGCTGCCGGGGGACGACGGGGAGCTCTACCCGGCGGGTGAGCTGGTTTTGCCGGAGAGCCCGTTGCGGGGGCTCATGGCCGAGGACGCGCCGTTCGGGGTCGCGGACGGCGGCCTGCTGGAGCGGTGGGGCACCGAGACGCTCGCGGCTGTCGGAGTTCTGGACGGGTTCGCTCTGGCCAAGGCCGAGGACGTGAACCTCACCGGCCTGGCCGACGACGCCGAGAGCCTTGAGCTCGATGACGAGGACCTCTGGGCGGACGACGCCCTGCGCCGAATCGGCCCTCAGGACCTTCCGCCGCTTGTTCCCGAGTTCGCGGCCGTCCGCGACCTGGAACTCGTCGACGACTGGACGGCGGCGCTCAAGGTTCTGGCCCAGCCTCCGTGGCGGGCCGCGATCGTGGATCCCGCGCATGCCACCTTGCACGATGGCCGGCGCGTTGCCGTCCCGTCGTACACGGCGTGGTGGCTGAGCCGTCACCCCGTACTGGACGGCCGTAAGCCAGGTGAGTTCCGGCTGGGCGGGGACGAGTCGCTCACCGGCCTTTACGACGTCGCCCCAGAGGGTCTTGATGAGCGACTTCTGCTCGCCTTGGGCGTCCGTACCTCGCTCGTGGAGTTGCTCGACGAGCCTGGGGGCGCGCAAGAGTTGCTCGACCGGCTCGGCGATCCTGAGCGCGAGGTGAGCCGTGCCCAGTTGGGCGCCCTCTGGACGGCCCTGGCCGACGCGGAAGCGGTCGTAGAGGCACCCGACCAGGTTCGCGCTGTCGTGGACGGCGAGGTCGAGGTCGTGGACGCGGCGGACGCCCTCGTCCTGGACAATCCCGACGTCCTCCCCCTCCTCCAAGGGCAGCCTCTCGTCATCGCCGCGCAAGGCCGTGACGTGAACCTCGCCGAACTGCTCGACCTGCCGCTGGCGGGCGAGGAGATCCCAGGCGTCGTCGAGTCGCACGGCGAAAAGCGTCCTGTGCCGGAGGCCGTGCAGGCCGTTCTGCCGGATGCCCCCGCCGACTACGTCAAGCATGAGCGCCTGGTGGTCGACGGCCAGGACGTCCCGTGGTGGACGAGAGACGGCCACATCCACGCGAGCACTATCAGTGGGCTAGCGCGCGCGCTCGCCTGGTCGACCGGGCACTGGGCCGACCGGCTCCTGCTGGAGGCCGTCCTGCGCAACCCGGAGAACCTGCCCGTCCTGCTGGCCGAGAACGACCTGGAGCCTTAGCGGGCCGCCTCCCGCTTGGCGGCGCGGTCGGCCTCCTGGCGGGCGCGCCCCGCCTGGAGCCGCGGGATGTACCACATGCCGAAAAGGCCGATCACGATGCCGACACCGCACACCCACAGCCACCACCGGTCGTCCGACGGCAGGCCGACGATGAGCAGCACGACCAGCGCCACCGCGAAGGCGATCGCGCCGGCCGCCGAGGCATGGACGTCGTTGCTCTCTATCGGGGGCGGGTCGGGGCGGCGCGGAGGGCTCATGCGATCAGGCTACGTGCGATCAGGCCGCATGGCCTTTGCGGGGCAGTCCTCCGGTAACCATGGTGATGAGCAGCTCATAGCTGGCCTCCAGGTCGGCGGGCAGCCCGTACCCGCCCGCCGCCTCCAGGACGGCGAACCCGTGGACGGCCGAGCGCAGGCAGCGGACGGCGTGCACCGCGTGCGGGCCCGGCAGGTCGTAGCCGCGCAGGGCCCCGTACAGGATGTTCAGCAGGCGTTCCGCCGCGGGGCCGTCGCCCTCGGGCTGCGCCGCCTGCTCCATCGCGCCGTAGCGGCCCGGATGCTCGACCACGTAGGACCGGTATGCGTACATCAGGGCCCGGATCGCGTCGTCGCCGGACCGTCCCAGCGCGGCCTCCCCGAGCCGTTCGGCGAGCTCCTCCTGCACGCGGGCGGTCACCAGATGTCGCAACTCGGCGAGATTGCGGACATGCTTGTACAGGGAGGGGGTCGCGACCCCGGCCCTTCCCGCCACCGCGGCCAGCGTGAGGGCACCGGGGCCCTCGGCGTCCACGACGGCGACGGCGGCGTCCACGACCGCGTCCGGGGACAGTCCCGCACGGGGCATCCGAACCTCCTTGTGAATAACTAGCTAGTAGGCTAATGGTATTAGCGACGGTGTCAAGCGACGGCGTGGCAGCATGGGCGGGGTGACCACACCACCGATCCGGGGCCGGACGGCGTCCGCGCCGGGCCTGGCCGAGGAGCTGCGCATCTCGATCGCGCGGCTGTCGCGCCGGCTGCGCACGCTGCGCCCGCACGCGGCGGCCGACGGCGGCCCGAGCCCGCTGTCGCTCACGCAGTTCGCCGCGCTCGCCGCGATCGAGCGGCACGGGTCGATGACGCCGCGCGAGCTGGCCGACCACGAGAAGGTGCAGCCGCCCTCGATGACCCGGGTGATCGCCTACCTGGAGGAGCGCGGGCTCGTCGCGCGCAGGCCGCACCCGACCGACGGCCGCCAGGTCGTGCTCAACGCCACCGAGGACGGCTCCGCCCTGCTCGCGGACGAGCGGCGCCGCAAGGAGGCCTGGCTGGCCAAGCGGCTCGGCGAGCTGACCGAGGGCGAGCGCGAGATCCTGCGCCGGGCGGCCCCGATCATCGACAAGCTCAGCCGGTCCTGACCCCGGGCCGCGGTGGTGCGCACTTGCCGGAATGCGGCCTCTGCGATTACCGTTAGCCTTGATAATGACTTCTGCTAACGAAAGCCCCGACGATCCCGAGGGGACCGCGACGCGCGGACCCCTCCGGCGGCGGCCCGCACATCCGCCCCGGGCCGCCGCCGCGACATCC
>NZ_SMKY01000487.1 GCF_004349235.1 Actinomadura darangshiensis
GCCCTCCCGCCCCGTGCCACGCTCTACATCGGCCCGACCGCATCACCTCGCGGGCCGGCCTCATGTCCCACGCCGGACCGCCGCCCCCGCCGCAGCAGATCCACGCCACGCCCGACACCGGGCCGCCTACCCTGCGCCGCGCTCCCGTCCCGCGCTCCCGTCCCGCCGCGCCGCCTTCAAAGCCTGCGCTGTGCCCCACATACAGGGTGGCCTACACCAGGGCGGCCCTCCCCATGCCGCCACATCGCCACCATGACGCGGCCCTGTTGGGCCGCGTCATGCGGCCCTACATCGGACCGCCGTCCTCGCCCTGGGGCGCCCTCGCGGCGCGGCTCCGCACTGTGGGTGCTGGTCGATTAGTCACGCTTTGCGTTGCTCGGTCGGGGACGATCGAGGGCGCTGCCGGGGTGGACGGCTCGAGGGCGGCGGCGAAGTTATCCACAGTTGGCGGAATCGGGGCGCACGTGGTGGCGGGCGCCGCAAGGTGGGGGTCTCCGAACGTCGAAGGAGTACCCGATGAACCTCGCGGCACTGATCGTTACGGGCGACCCCGCGCTCGCCGATGGCCTGCTTCGCCTCGCGGCCGCCGCCGATGCCCACGCCGAGGTCGCCTACAGCGCCGATGAGGCGAGACCCGCATGGACGTGGCCCGCCCTCATCCTCGTGGGCGCCGACGTCGCCGAAGACGTGGCGGCCGCCGACCTGCAGCGCCGTCCGGGCGTCGTCCTCGTCACCGGCGACGGCGCCACCTCCGAGGCGTACCGCCTGGCGGTGGAGGCCGGCGCGCAGGACGTCGCCGCGCTGCCCGACCACGAAGACTGGCTGGTCAACGCGTTCGCCGCCGCCTGCGAACCGGAGGGCGGCTGGGCCAGCACCCTCTGCGTCGTCGGCGCACGCGGCGGCGCCGGCGCCAGCGTCCTCGCGACCGCGCTGGGCCTGACGGCGGCGAATCAGGGCCTGCGCACCCTGCTCGTCGACGCCGACCCGTTCGGCGGCGGCATCGACCTCGTCCTCGGGCTGGAAACGCACGAGGGGGTCCGCTGGCACGACCTGGCCGAACGCCGCGGCCGCCTGAACACCGCCACGCTGCGCGAGACCCTGCCACGCTCGGGTGACCTCTCCGTGCTGTCCTGGCGGCGCGGCGAACCGGTCCCGGTCTCGGACGAGGCCGTCCGGTCCCTGCTGGACGCCGCCGTGCGCGGCTTCGACCTCGTCATCGTCGACGTCCCGCGCCATCCCGGCGACATCGGACGCGCCGCCCTGCGCTCCGCCGACGTCACGTTCCTGCTGGTCCCGGCCGAGGTCCGCGCCACCGTGGCGGCCGACGGCCTCGCCTCCGCGCTCCGCCACCACACCACCGACCTGCGCCTGGTCGTCCAGGGCCCGGCTCCAGGCGGCCTCACGCCGGACGCGGTCACCGGCGCCCTCGACCTTCCGTCAGCGGGAACCTTCGAACGCGACCGCCGGCTACCGGCCGCCATCGACGAGGGAGACCTCGAACGCGCCTGCCGCCGCGGCCCCCTGACCGACTTCTGCACCACCGTCCTGGCCGACCTCGCGCTCCAGCCCTACGCCTACCGGGAAGCCGCATGACCGGGCTTTCCGACGCGGTGCGCGACCGTCTCGCCCACAACGGCGGCGAGGCGACGACCGGGCGGGTCGCCGCGGCGCTGCGTGCGGAAGAGAGGCTGCTCGGCGACCGCGAGGTACTGGCCCTGGCGGACGAGTTACGCGCCGATTTCGTGGGCGCCGGGCCCCTGGAGCCGCTGCTGCGCTCCCCAGACGTCACCGATGTCCTCGTGAACGGCCCGGACGAGGTCTGGATCGACACGGGCGCCGGCCTCGTCCGCACGTCCGTCCGCTTCCCGGACGAGGCCGCCGTCCGCCGCCTGGCCCAGCGCCTCACGGCCGCCGCCGGCCGCCGTCTCGACGACGCCTCCCCGTACGCCGATGCCCGCCTGCCCGGTGGGGTGCGGCTGCACGCCGTCCTGCCACCGGTGGCCGCGTCCGGGACCTGCCTGTCCCTGCGGCTCCCCAGGCGCCGTGCCTTCACGCTGGACGAGCTGGTCACGGCGCACACGGTCCCGCCCGAGGGAGCCGAACTGCTGGCCGCGCTGATCGAGTCCCGCGCCGCCTTCCTGATCACCGGCGGCACCGGCACCGGCAAGACGACGCTCTTGAGCGGCCTGCTCAGCCTCGTGGACCCGTCCGAGCGTCTCCTCCTGGTCGAGGACTCCGCCGAACTCAAGCCGTCCCATCCCCACGTCGTACGGCTGGAGGCCCGTCCCCCCAACACGGAGGGGGCTGGAGGCGTGACGTTGAACGACCTGGTCCGCCAAGCGCTCCGCATGCGCCCCGACCGCTTGGTCGTAGGCGAGGTGCGCGGGCCAGAAGTAGTTGTACTGCTACAAGCTTTGAACACGGGTCATGAAGGCGGCTGCGGCACCCTCCACGCCAACACCGCCGCTGACGTCCCGGCGCGTCTCGAAGCGCTGGCTTGTGCGGCCGGCTTGACCCGGGAGGCCGTCCACAGTCAGTTGGCCGCCGCGCTGGACATCGTCGTTCACCTCGTCCGCGACCCAGGTGGAGGCCGCCGCCGCGTCGCCGAGATCTGCCTGCTGCGACGAGCACCCGACGGCCTGGTCGGCGTCGTCCCGGCCGTCTCGTTCACCGCGTCCGGCGAGGTCATCCCGGCCGCCGGTGCGGAAGCCCTCACCACACGGCTGCGAATCAAATCATGATCAACACCCTCGTCGTTCTCTGCTCCGGCGCCGCCGTCTGGACGTTCCTCACCCCTCCACCGGCGGCCCAGCGTCTAGACCGCCTTGTCGCGCCCCCGTCCACCGACCCGCTGCTCTCGCTGCAGAGGAGAGCCGAAGCCTTCAAAGAGCGCCGGACCCGCCCTCGTCGCCGCCGGACGTCCATCATCGAACTCTGCGACGCCATGGCCGCCGAACTGTCCGCCGGCCGGACGCCGGACGAGGCGTTCACGTCGGCCGCCGCCGTGCTCGACCCGCACGTGTCCAAGGAACTCCTCAGCCTTCCTCGCCCACCCCCTGACCACCTGGAGACGCTGGCCACGAAACCGGGCGCCGAAGGGCTCCGCCTCCTAGCGGCCTGCTGGCGCGTCGGCTCCGAACGCGGCGGCACTCTGGCCACCGTCCTGCACGGTCTGGCAAGCGCCCTCCGAGATGAAGAAGCGCAACGCCAGGACGTGTCCGTCCAACTGGCCGGCCCCCGTGCGACCGCCCGCCTACTGGCCGCCCTGCCCCTGCTGGGCCTGGCCATGGCCGCGGCCCTGGGCGCCCACCCCATCCCTTTCCTATGCGGCACCCTTCCGGGCCTCGGTTGCCTCATCACGGGCGTAGCCCTCAACGCAACGGGCCTCTACTGGACCCGTCACCTAGCCCAAGCCGCCGAATCCCCTCGCTAGCCCGCCCTCAGGACCTGAACCCCGAGTCCGACAACCCGAGCCACAGGGCACCGTGCCGCCCGCCACCACACGGCACTCCTTGGGCCATACCTCCTGGGGGACGACAGCCGACACCACCACGGCCGAACACGTCCGCACCAACCAGCGCACCGGCAACCGCGCGCAGCCGACGCCATCAGCTCCGCGCTGCAGGCGCCCACTTCCGCACGGCCCCCAACCCCTGGTGGCGAACAGGCCCAGCACCGACGGCGCCCGCAAGCGTCCGCCAGGCCCGGTGGCGATGATGCCCGCGAGTGTCTGTCGGGCCCGGCGGTGACGGTGCCCGCAAGCGTCCGCCAGGCCCGGTGGCGATGATGCCCGCGAGTGTCTGTCGGGCCCGGCGGTGACGGTGCCCGCAAGCGTCCGTCAGCCCGGTGGCGATGATGCCGGCGAGTGTGCGTCGGGCGCGGCGGTGACGGTGTCTGCAACCGTCTGTCAGGCCCGGTGGCGATGGTGTCCGCGTGTCTGTCGGGCCTGGCGCCGACGGTGCCCGCGAGTGTCCGTATAGGCCACGGGTCCGGTGGTGGCGCGGTGACGCGACCAGGGGCGGTGACGGCCGCTGCGGGACGTGGGGCCGAGCGTGGGGCCGAGCGTGGGGCCGAGCGT
>NZ_SMKY01000488.1 GCF_004349235.1 Actinomadura darangshiensis
CCCCAGGGGTCGGGTTTCATGACCATGCCGGGGCCGCCGCCGTACGGGGTGTCGTCGACGGTGCGGTGCCGGTCGTGGGTCCAGTCGCGCAGGTCGTGGACGCGGACGTCCAGCAGCCCGGCGCGCCGGGCCTTGCCCAGGAGGGAGATCTCCAGCGGGGCGAAGTACTCCGGGAAGATCGTGACGATGTCGAGTTTCATGATTCGTCGAGCAGTCCGGGGGGCGGGTCGATCACGAGCCGCCCCCCGGGCACGTCCACCTCGGGGACGAGGGCGGCCACGAAGGGGACCAGCCTCTCCCCGCCGGCCCCGCGCACGACCAGGATGTCCTGGCCGTGGTGCAGGATGTCCGCGACCCGGCCCACATCGGTCCCGTCCGCGGTGACCACGGCGAGCCCGATCAGTTCCTGGTCGTGGAAGTCGTCCGGGTCGGCGGACGGGGGGATGTCGCCGGGATCGACGACGAGCCAGATGCCGCGCAGGGCCTCGGCGGCGTCGCGGCCGCCGATCCCCGCGAAGCGCACGAGCAGGCGTCCCGAATGCCAGCGGATCCGCTCGATGGTGAGCGGACCGGCCGCGACGGGGTCGGTGGAGATCTCCGTGCCCGCGGCGAACCGGGAGTCCGGCTCGTCCGTGCGGACGTCGATGGTGACCTCGCCGCGGACCCCGTGCGGCCGTCCGATCCGTCCCACCACGAGCGGTTCGCTCATCGGAACGCCACTCAGCGGACCTCGTTGACGTCGAGCAGGTCGACTCGCACGTAGCGGCCTCCGGAGAGGGCGCTGATCACCGTGCGGAGGGCCTTGGCGGTGCGACCGCTGCGGCCGATGACCTTCCCGAGGTCCTCGGGGTGCACGCGCACCTCGAGGACCCGGCCGCCCCTGATCCGGCGGGCGCGGACCCGGACGTCGTCCGGGTTCTCCACGATCCCGCGGACCAGGTGCTCGAGCGCTTCTTCGAGCACGTCAGCCCTCGCTCTTGGCTTCGTCGGTCTCGGTGGCCTTCGCCTCGGACTTCTTCGGCTCGGCCTTCTTCTTGCCCCGGGTGGCGGTGCCGGCGGCCTCGTCGTCGCCCAGCGACTCCTTGACGGCCGCCTCGAAGGCGGCCTTCTTGTCGGCCTTCGGCTCGGCGACCTTGAGGGTGCCCTCGGCGCCCGGCTCGCCCTTGAACTTCTGCCAGTCGCCGGTGATCTTGAGCAGGTTGAGCACGGGCTCGGTCGGCTGCGCGCCGACGCCGAGCCAGTACTGCGCGCGCTCGGAGTCGATCTGGATGAGCGACGGCTCCTGCTTGGGCTGGTAGAGCCCGATCTCCTCGATGGCGCGCCCGTCACGCTTGGTGCGGGCGTCGGCGACGACGATCCGGTACTGCGGGTTCCGGATCTTCCCCAGCCGCTTGAGCTTGATCTTGACTGCCACGGGTGTGGTGTACTCCAACTTCATTACGGGTTGGACGGGCCCGTGCCAGGTGGGGAACACCGGCTGACGGCCGTCCGATGGACTCCGGCCGCGCAGGACGAGAGAGGGCGCCTCGCGATTCCGGGTTTCCAGCCAGTCATTCTGCCAGACCCGCGGCGTAAAAGCGCAATCGCGCCGTGACGTGTTGGAGCGCGGGCTACTTCTTCTTGCGGTTCTGGAGGTCGCCGAGGTCGGGCATCTGGAAGCCGGGCGGCAGTTGGCCGCCGAGGCCGGGCGGGAGGCCCTTGCCGCCGCCGAGGCCGGGCGGCAGCCCCTGGGGCGCGCCGTCCGCGGCCGGCTGCTCCGGCCGGTCCTTGCCGCCGCCCGCGCGCTTGCGCGGGTCGCCGCTGCGCTGCTTGCCCTTCTTGTTCTTCTTGGCGGCCGCCTTCGCCGCCTTCTTGCGTCCGCCCGGCATGCCGGGCAGCCCCATGCCGCCCGCCATCTGGCGCATCATCTTCTGCGCGTCGAAGAACCGGGTGACGAGGCTGCTGACCTCGCCGACGCCGACGCCCGAGCCGCGCGCGATGCGGGCCCGCCGCGAGCCATTGATGATCTTGGGCTGGGAGCGCTCCTGCGGCGTCATCGAGCGGATGATCGCGGCGATCCGGTCCAGGTCGCGGTCGTCGATCTGGCTGATCTGGTCGCGGACCTGCCCCATGCCCGGCATCATCCCGAGCAGGTTCCCGATCGGGCCGAGCTTGCGGATCATCATCATCTGCTCGAGGAAGTCCTCGAGGGTGAAGTCCTCGCCCGAGGCGAACTTGGAGGACATCTTCTCGGCCTGCTCGGCGTCGAACGCCTGCTCGGCCTGCTCGATCAGGGTGAGGACGTCGCCCATGTCGAGGATCCGGCCCGCCATGCGGTCCGGGTGGAAGACGCTGAAGTCCTCCAGCTTCTCGCCCGTCGAGGCGAACATGATCGGACGCCCGGTGATGTGCCGCACCGACAGCGCCGCGCCGCCGCGCGCGTCGCCGTCGAGCTTGGTCAGGACGACGCCGTCGAAGCCGACGCCGTCCATGAACGCCTGGGCGGTGTTGACCGCGTCCTGGCCGACCATGGCGTCGACGACGAACAGCACGTCGTCCGGCTTGACGGCGTCGCGGATGTCGATGGCCTGCTGCATCATCTCGGCGTCGATGCCGAGCCGGCCGGCGGTGTCGATGACGACGACGTCGTGCTGGGCGTGCCTGGCCTGGTCGATCGAGCGGCGCGCCACGTCCACCGGGTCGCCGACGCCGCTGCCCGGCTCGGGCGCGAACACCGGGACCCCGGCGCGCTCGCCGACGACCTGGAGCTGCTGGACGGCGTTGGGGCGCTGCAGGTCGGCCGCCACCAGCATCGGGGTGTGGCCCTCCTGCCGCAGCCAGCGGGCCAGCTTGCCGGCGAGGGTGGTCTTGCCGGCGCCCTGCAGGCCCGCGAGCATGATCACGGTGGGCGGCGTCTTGGCCAGGCTGATCCGGCGGGTCTCGCCGCCGAGGATCTCGACGAGCTCCTCGTTGACGATCTTGACGACCTGCTGCGCCGGGTTCAGCGCCTGCGAGACCTCCGCGCCCGCGGCCCGTTCCTTGACCCGCGCGATGAAGTCCTTGACGACGGGGAGCGCGACGTCGGCCTCGAGCAGGGCGATCCGGATCTCGCGGGCCGTCGCGTTGATGTCGGCCTCGGAGAGCCGACCCTTGCTGCGCAGCGACGAGAAGACCGTCGTCAACCGGTCGGAGAGCGTCTCGAACACGTGTCTGGACCGTCCTTGGAAAGCTTCTGGGATCGCCTATCAGCGTATCGGGTCACCGGCCGGGCCCCGCCCGTCTCGCCCACGGCTTTCCGGACGGACCTCGCACCGGCGGCCCAGCCGGGCCCGGCCCGCCCCGCGAACCCCTTTCCCACCAGGCCGCACGGGCCGCCTCGGCTGAAGACCGCGCGGCGGGACGCCAAGCCGGGCCCCCATGGGTCGCGTGCTGGTAAGTCAGGGGTGTGGGGTGATCAGTGCAGGGTTGTCAGTACCTCTTTCTGGACGGCGGCCAGTGCGGTGGCGTTCTCGATCGGGCGGCCCTTCGCGTCCACCACGTAGAAGACGTCCACGGCCTCGGCGCCGAGGGTGTCGACCTGCGCGGCGCGGACCTGCAGCCCGCACGCCCCGAGGGCCTGCCCGACGCGCCACAGCAGTCCGGGACGGTCGTGGGCGCGCACCTCGATGACGGTCGCCGTCCGCGACGCGTCGTCCACGATCATGACGCGCGGCGGCGCCGCCGTCGCGCCGGGCCGCGCCCGCACCGACCGCGCCCTGCGCTCCAGCCGGGCCGCCACGTCGAGCCGCCCCGCGAGCATGAGCCGCAGGTCCGCCTCCAGGCCGGCCGGATCCGGCGGCGCCCCGAACTCGGGGACGGCCGTGAACTCCAGCACCGCCGTCCCGGCCATGCCGGACGGTGCGGGCGGATCCGCTGGAGGGTCGGGGAGGGTGGAGGTGGTGCGGGCGGTCTTCACAGCCAGGCGGTGAAGGGCGAGGACGCCGGCGGCGCGCCAGAGGAGGCCGGGCCGGTCGGGGGCCGCAATGGTGATGCGGGAGCCGATCACGCGGACCGCGGCACCGTCGTGGCGGGCCAGCGCGAGG
>NZ_SMKY01000489.1 GCF_004349235.1 Actinomadura darangshiensis
CTGCGGGGCCTGCGGCCGGGCCGCGACCGCGCCCGGCCCCCTCGCCCGCACCCCCGCGTGGGCGTTCTGCGCCGCCTACCTCGCCGCCGCCGGCTGCCTCACCCGCATCGCCGCGCAGGCCGCCGTCGGGTTCGGCGAGTCGCCGCTGTCGGGCGGCCCGTCGGCGACGCTGTTCGAGGCCGGGTTCGTGCTCGGCGGGATCCTGCTGCCGCTAGCCCTCGTCCACGCCTTCGGGCGGACGTGGCCGCGGTGGGTCCCCGCCCTTTCCGGACGCCGCGTCCCGCGCCGCCTCGTGCTGTGGCCCGGCACCGCGATCTCCGGCGGCCTCGTCGTCTACTTCGGGCTGATGCTGCTGCAGATGGGCTGGGAGCGGCTGCACGGCCGCAACCCGTTCCCGCCCGGGAGCGGCCTCGACCTGCCCGAGGCGTTCTTCTGGGTCGCCGTCCCCGCCTACTTCCTGTGGGGCGCCGGCATGGCCGCCGCCGCCCGCGCCTACGCCCGCCGCACCCGCACCCCGTGCACCTCGTGCGGCCACTGACCACCGCATCAGAGGAGTGACATGGTCAATTGGAAGTTATGGTGATTTGTGGGCGGATCGCGATGAGGGGGCCGTGACCGTGAACGACGACCGGGACGACGACCGCGGCAGCGGCGGGTTCGAGGACGGCGGGTTCGAGGACAGGGACGCGCCGCCGGGCGGGCTCGCGGAGCGGGCCGGGAAGGCCGACCGGGCCGCCGCCGAGCGGCTGGAGGAGATCTGGGACGGGCTGGCGCCCGCCGCCGCGTCCGCCGCGCGCCGGGCCGCCACCGCCGGTGAGCCGCTGCGCGACGCCGCCCGCGACGCCGCGGCGGCCGCCGCGGCCCGCATCCTGGAGCAGGTGTCGGGGACGCCCGCCATGAAGGCCGTGGAGCAGGCCGCCCGGGACGCCGCCGTCAAGGCCGCCCGCGGCGCCGCCGAACGCGCCGTCACCGAGGCCCGCGCCGTCGCCGCGGCCAACCCCGCCACCGCGGGCGCCTTCGAGGCCGCCACCGCCGCGATGGCCCTCGCCGAGCAGGCCGCCCGCCACCCCCGTTCCGCGCGCATGGCGGCGGCCGCCCGCCGCTTCGCCGCGACCAGCCCGCTGGCCCGCGCCGCGACCGCCACCGCCCTGGACGTCGCCGGCCGCACCGTCACCGCGACCGCGTCCCAGCCCGTCGTGCAGGCCGCCACCAAGCAGGTCGTGGACGCCGCGATCGACACCGTCGCCGGGGCCGCCGCCGACGCCGCCATGATCGCGGGCCGCGACGTCGTCGCCCGCGTCGTCCGCGAGACCGCCGAGCAGGCCGCCCGCGACCTGGCCGCCGCCGTGCGCGACACCGCCCGCGACGTCGGCCGGGAGACCGGCGCCGCCGCCGAACTTGCGCCGCTCGCCCGCACCGCCGGGGACGTCCTCGGCGCCGCCGCGGGCAGCGCCCTCGCCCGCACCGCCCGCGACCTGGCCTTCCGCGCCGCGGCCGCCACCGCCACCGCCGCCATCGAGGCCGTGCTGCGCGAACTGCTGCGCGACGCCCTCAAACTCGCCCTGCAGGACACCCTGCGCGGCATCATCGTCGACGTGTCCCGCGACGTCGTCGTCGACGTCGTCAAGACCACCTGGGTCACCGCCGTCCGCCCCGCCGCCCCCGCGGGCGGCACTCCGGGCGGCGCTGTGGAGGGCGTCGTGGTCGTCGCGGCCGCCGCCGAACCCGTGCCGGCCACCGACCCGTGGGCCGACGCCACCGACACCCCGGCACCGTCCCGCGACCTGAACCCGCACTCAGAAGATTCTTAGGAAACGATGAGAAACACCCTCCGGTGGACCGGGCGCTCACCGGCGGTGTTTACCGTGAGTGCATGGAGCCTTCCCCGCAGCCCGCGCGGATCCTGGTGGTGGACGACGAACCCGCCGTGCGCGAGTCGCTGTCCAGCAGCCTGGAGTTCGAGGGGTACCGGGTCGCCGACGCCGCCGACGGCGTCACGGCCCTCGAACACGTCGAGAAGGAGGCCCCCGACCTGGTCGTCCTGGACGTCCTCATGCCGCGGATGGACGGCCTGACCACCTGCCGGCGGCTGCGCGCCCTCGGCGCCACCATGCCCGTCCTCATGCTCACCGCCCGCGACATGGTCGGCGACCGCGTCACCGGCCTGGACGCCGGCGCCGACGACTACCTCGCCAAGCCGTTCGAGCTGGACGAGCTCCTCGCCCGCGTCCGCGCCCTGCTGCGCCGCGCCGCCATGAGCGCCGCCCCGCCCGCGGGCGGGGCGGCCGGCGAGGACGTCCTGGTGTTCGACGACCTGCGCATGGACACCGTCACCCGCGAGGTCGCCCGCGCCGGGGCGCCCGTCGAGCTGACCCGCACCGAGTACATGCTGCTGGAGATGTTCCTCACCCACCCCCGCCAGGTCCTCACCCGCGAGCAGATCCTGGAGACCGTCTGGGGCTTCGACTTCGAACCCGCCTCCAACTCCCTGGACGTGTACGTCATGTACCTGCGGCGCAAGACCGAGGCGGGCGGCCTGCCGCGGCTCGTGCACACCGTCCGCGGCGTCGGCTACGTCCTGCGCGCGGCGGCGTCCCCATGAGCACCCGGGCGCCGGTCACCCGGCGGCTCACGAGGCGGCTCACCCTGCGCGCCCGCATGGCGCTGCTGACCGCCGCGGCCGTCGCGCTCGCCGTCGCCGCCTGCGCCACCGCCGGGTGGCTCCTCACCCGCAACCAGATGTACCGCGAACTCGACCGGCGTCTCGGCGCCGTGTCCGGCGGCCATCCCGGCGACCCCGGAGACCCGGGCGGCTACCGCGACGGCGGTCCGCCCCGCGGGCCGCGCGTGCCCCGCGGCGCCCAGGCCGTCCTGGACCTGTGCGCCGCGGACCCCGCGCCCGCCCGCAACCAGTACCCGATGCCCGGCCCCTACGAGATCATGCAGCTGGTCGACGCCGGCGGGCGGCGCTGCACCGTCCCCGGCGCCGGCGCGCTGGAGGTCACCGCGCAGGACGCCGAGGTCGCCAGCGGCGAACGCGACCACGCCTACCACGACGGCACCGGCGTCACCTCCGCCGGGACCAAGGACGACGTCCGCGTCCTCACCCGCTCGTTCCGGCTCGGCGACGGCACCCCCGCCGCCGTGTCCTACGCGATCTCCCTGGACGAGGTCGAGGGGCCGCTGGACAACCTCGCGCTGCTGCTCACCGCCGTCACCGCCCTCGGCGTGCTGGTGTCGGCCGGCGCCGGCCTCATGATCGCCCGCGCGTCGCTGCGCCCCGTGGACGAGCTGACCGGCGCCGTCGAGCACATCGCCCGCACCGAGGACCTCGCCACCCGCATCCCCGAGGAGGGCACCGACGAGATCGCCCGGCTCAGCCGCTCCTTCAACAGCATGACCGCCGCCCTCGCCGCCTCCCGCGAACGCCAGCAGCAGCTCATCGCCGACGCCGGGCACGAGCTGCGCACCCCCCTCACCAGCCTGCGCACCAACATCGACCTGCTGCTGCGCTCGGAGTCCACCGGCCGCGAACTGCCCACCGAGACCCGCCACAACCTGCTCGCCAGCGTCAAGGCGCAGATGCGGGAGCTGTCCAGCCTCGTCGGCGACCTCCTGGAACTCGCCCGCCCCGCCGAGGCCGAACCCGTCCGCGAGACCGTCGCGCTCCACGACGCCGTCGGCCGCGCCGTGGAACGCGCCCGGCTGCGCGGCCCCGGCCTCACCGTCGAGTCCCGCACCGAGCCCTGGCATGTGCTCGGCGACCCCGCGTCCCTGGAACGCGCCGTCGTCAACCTCCTGGACAACGCCGTCAAGTTCAGCCCGCCCGGCGGGACCGTCACCGTCCGCCTCGCCGCCGGCGAGCTGACCGTCCGCGACCACGGCCCCGGCATCCCCGCCGCCGACCTCCCGCACGTGTTCGAGCGGTTCTGGCGGTCCCCGTCCGCGCGGAGCCTGCCCGGCTCCGGGCTCGGGCTGTCCATCGTCGCGCGCGTCGTCGCCGAATCCGGCGGCCGCGTCGCCCTCGAACCCGCCCCCCGCGGCGGCACCC
>NZ_SMKY01000048.1 GCF_004349235.1 Actinomadura darangshiensis
GGACGGTGAGGCGGTCGATAGGGGAGGAGCGCCATGGCGCCGTTGGACGGACTGCGTGTTCTTGATCTGACGATGTGGCGGCCTGGGCCGTATGCCACGCAGCTGCTCGCCCAGCTCGGCGCCGACGTGCTCAAGGTGGAGCCGCCCGGCGGGGAGCCGATGCGCATGTTCCGCGACCACTTCGACGTCCTCAACCGGCACAAGCGGAGCATCTCGCTCGATCTGAAGTCGGAGGACGGGCTCAGGAGGCTCAAGGAGCTGGCCGAGGACGCCGAGGTGTTCGTCGAAGGGTTCCGGCCCGGTGTCGCCGAGCGGCTCGGGGTGGGCGAACCGGTGCTGAGGGGGCTCAATCCTCGGCTCGTCTACTGCTCCATCTCCGGGTACGGGGCCGAAGGGCCGCTCAGGGACGTTCCCGGGCACGACATCAACTACCGCGCCCATGCCGCGGCGCTCCCGAACGACGCGGTCTCGCCGGAGGCCGACGAGCTTCCCCTCGCGGACATGTCGGCCGCCACGATGGCCGCGTTCGCGATCACCGCCGCCTGCCTCAAGGCGCGCGAGACGGGGGTCGGCGACCGCATCGACCTCGGCATGGCGGACGTCCTGGCGCACTGGGTCGGCACCGTCCCGGCGGCGACGCGGCGGTCGGGGGCCGGGCCCGTCCCCGGATACGGCGTCTACCCGACCAAGGACGGACGGAAGATCACCCTCGGTGTCGTGTCCGAGGAGCGGCTGTGGGCGGCCACCTGCCAGGCCCTCGGGATCGAGGAGCATGCCGCCGTTCCGTTCATCGAGCGGCTCCAGCGGATCGGCGAACTCGACGGCGCCGTCTCGGCGGCCGTCGCCAGGCTCACCCAGGCCGAGGCCATCGAGAGGCTCACCAGGGCGGGCGCCCCGGTGGCGCCGCTCCTCTCGCATGCCGAAATGCTCGGGCTCGACCACTTCGCGCAGCGGAAGATCCAGGACGAAGGGCCCGTGCGGACGACCGTCCACCCGCCGTTGCCGCAAGGGGCGGTTCCCGAGCTGGACGAGCACCGCGGCCAGACCTGGCGTCATCTCACGGAGTGAAATTCGGGTGGGAATGTCCCATACGTTTGGCATGCTTGTGACGTGAACGCACGTGCGATGAGTCCCGTCCTGGTCGGCAGGTCCGCCGAGCTCGGAGGGCTGCGGGACGCCCTCGCCGCCGCGCCCGGTGCCGTCCTCGTCGGCGGCGACGCGGGGCTCGGCAAGACACGCCTGATCAGGGAGTTCGCCAGGGACGCCGACGTCAGGGTCCTGATCGGCGGCTGCCTGGAGCTGGGCTCCGACGGCCTCCCGTTCGCCCCGTTCACCACCGTCCTGCGCGGGCTCGTCCGCGACATCGGCATCGACGGCGTCGCCGGGCTCGTCCCGCGCGGCGACACCGGCGGCCTCGCCCGGCTGCTGCCCGAGTTCGGGGAGCCGGAGTCGGACGCCGCGTCCGGTGAGGAGCGCGCGCGGCTGTTCGAGGTCGTGCTGACGCTGCTGGAGCGGCTGGCCGAGCGCGGCCCGGTCGTGCTGGTCATCGAGGACGCCCACTGGGCCGACCGCTCCACCCGCGACCTGCTGGAGTTCCTGGTCCGCAACCTCGGCGGCGCGCCGCTGCTGATCGTCATGACGTACCGGTCGGACGAGCTGCACCGCACCCATCCGCTGCGCCGGCTCCTCGCCGGGCTGGAGCGGCTGGAGCGCGTCCGCCGGATCGGGGTCGGCCGGCTGTCGCGCGCCGACGTCGCCGCGCTCGTCACCGAGCTGCTCGACCAGCCCCCGCCGCCCGGCCTCGTCGAGCGCATCGAGGCCCGCAGCGAGGGCAACCCGCTGTTCATCGAGGCGCTGCTCGACGACGACGGCACGCTGGCGTGCGAGCTGCCCGAGTCGCTGCGCGACCTGCTGCTCGCGGGCGTCCAGCGGCTGCCCGAGGAGACGCAGGACGTCCTGCGCGACGCGAGCGGCGGCAGTACCCGCATCGAGCACGCGCTGCTCGCGGCGGTGTCGGGGCTCGACGACGCCGCGCTGACCCGCGTCCTGCGGCCCGCCGTCGCCGCGAACGTCCTGGTCGTGGACGGTGACGGCTACGCGTTCCGGCACGCCCTCATCCGCGAGGCCGTCCACGACGATCTGCTGCCCGGCGAGTACACGCGTCTCCACACCCGCTACGCCGAGGCACTGGAGAAGGACCCGGCGCTCGTCCCGGCGGGGCGGCTCTGGGTCGAGCTCAGCTACCACTGGATGAAGGCCCACGACAGCACGTGGGCGCTGGTCGCGTCATGGCGCGCCGCAGGGGAGTCCCGCAAGGCGCTCGCCTACGCCGAGTGCCTCGGAATGCTCGAACGCGTCCTCCAGCTCTGGGACAAGGTGCCCGACGCGGCCGAGCACACCGGCGCCGACCAGGTCAAGGTGCTGGAGGACGCCGCCACCGCGGCCGACCAGGCCGGCGAGTACGACCGCGGCGTCAAGCTCGTCACCGCCGCGATCAAGGCGGTCGAGGACGCGGACGGCGAGCGCGACACGGCCCGCTGGGCGATGCTCCTCGAACTGCGCGGCCGCATGCTCAACCAGATGGCGCGTCCCGGCTTCGTGGAGGATCTGCGCGCCGCCGTGGAGGCGCTGCCCGTCGACCCGCCGACCATCCTGCGCGCCCGCGCGCTGTCGACGCTCGGCAACTACGTGCGCATCACCACCTCCATGGACGAGGCTCGCGAGGCGGCGCTGGAGTCCCTGTCCATCGCGCGTGCCCTCGGCGACCCCGTCGCGGAGGCCGAGGCGCTGATCACGCTGTTCTGCGCCCGCACCGACTACGAGGACGAGGACCGCCTGACCGAGGTCAGGGAGACGGCCGAGCGCTGCGGCGACCACCGCGTCCTGCTCCGCTACTACGTGATCAGGTCGCATTTCCTGGAGGGCGCGGGACGGCACGAGGAGGCCGCGGCGATCGCAGGACGCGGCAAGGAGCTGGCCCGCGAGTACGGTGTGGCCCGCACCCAGGGCACGTTCCTGTCCATCAACCAGGCCGAGCCGCTGGTCTCCCTCGGCAGGTGGGACGAGGCCATGGCCGTGATGAACCACGCGCTGGAGCAGGACCCGGCCATCACGACCCGCACCTCGCTGCTCGTCCTGTCCGGCTGGGTGGCGCTGTCGCGCGGCGACTTCGCGACGGCCAGGACGCGGCTGGCCAGGGCCGCGGAGATCATGAAGCTCAAGCTCAAGTGGATGAAGACGCAGGACTACTTCAGCATGCTCTGGCTGGAGTCGAGTATCGCGCTCGAAGAGGGAGATCCGGCCGCCGCGATGGAGGCGGTACGGCCCGTCCTCGACCACGGCGGCCTGCCGGACGACTCCCGGTACGCGTGGCCGGTGCTCGTCACCGCCGTGACGGCGTGCGACCAGCTGGGCGAGGAGGCGGCTGGCGATCTGCGGCGCGTCCAGGAGCGCGCGGAGGGGCTGGAGACCAGCGGCCCCCTGCAGCGGGCGTACAGGGTCACGTACGAGGCCAAGCTGGCGAAGGCGCACGGCCGCCCCGACCGCGCGGCCTGGGAGAAGGCCGCCGACGCATGGGAGGACCTCGGCAACCCCTACTACCGCGCGCGGGCGCTGTGCCGGGCCGCGGAGTCCGCGCTCGCCGGCGGCGACCACGAGAGCGCGGCGGACCTGCTGCGCACCGTCGTGGAGATCACCGGCCGGCTGGGCGCCGTCCCGCTCGGCGACGAGGCCGCCGACCTGCTCCGGCGCACCCGGGCGCCGCGCGGGGGGTCCGCGCCGCTCGGCCTGACGCCCCGCGAGTTCGAGGTGCTGCGCCTGGTCGCCGAGGGCCGCAGCAACCGCGACATCGCCGAGGCGCTGTTCATCTCGGCGAAGACGGCCAGCGTCCACGTGTCGAACATCCTCGGCAAGCTGGACGTGGCGAGCCGCGGCGAGGCCGCCGCGACCGCCCACCGGCTGGCCCTGTTCGCCACCCCGAAGGTCGGCGCCTGATCCGGGCGGCGGGGATCTCCCCTCCGCTGACCCCCGCCACGCGGACCGTCGGACCACACGGGAACATCGTGGCCGGCCGTCTCGGCCCCGGCCCGCGCAGGCGGGCGGTGCTTGCTCCACCCGGGAGAGGCGGCCCGGAACCGTCCGGCCACTGCCAGTGTCCCGGTCGGACGCCCTGCACGGGGCATCAGACATGCCATTTCGGCCGACAGAAAAAAGCGACGGGGACGGGCCGTCTTTCGTGACCCGTCCCCGCCCGGAGTGCGGAGGTCAGCGCGGGACGCGCGCCACGCAGAGGACCGTCTGCCCGAACGGCGGCTTGACGAACCGCTCGATGGTGCGGGTGAGCGGCACGACCGTCCGGTCGTAGATCTTGACGAGCTTCGGGTCGGGGTAGCCGGCGCCGCCGCGGCGGACCGCGAACCACCAGGCGATCCCGCCCAGGAAGTTGATCGGCTTGAGCACCTCGGGGACGAGCCCCGCCTCCCGGACCGACTTCTCCAGCGTCGCCGGCGTGTACCGGGTGACGTGCCCGACCTTGCGGTCGAAGTCGCCGTAGAGCTGCATGTAGCCGGGCACCCAGATGACGATGCGGCCGCCGGGCTCGGTGACGGCGGCGAGGTCGCGCAGCGCCTGGACGTCGTCCTTGATGTGCTCCAGGACGTTCATCATCACGACCGTGTCGACCTTCTGCCGGATCTTGATGTCGGCCGGCAGGGCCAGGTCGATGACCTCGACGTCGTCGTTGTCGTCGTAGCGCTTGCTCAGCTCACCGACGCAGTACGGGTCGTTGTCGCTGACGACGAGGTAGTCGAGGCGCCCGGCGAACTGCTCGGAGAAGTGCCCGAGACCCGAGCCGACCTCCAGCATGGACCGGCCGACGTGCGGGGCGACGGTCTCGTACTCGTACTTGCGGTAGTTGCGGGCCTCGTCCCCGCCCAGATGGTTCTCCAGCGCGCCCTCCCCGGCGGCCGGCTGGACCACGTTGCCGTCCGCGTCCTCGACGGGCGCGGCGGGCGCCGCGGCGCCCTTCTTCGGGCCGCTGCCGACGAGGTTGAGGAGGGTGCCTGCGATGGACTTCTTCTGACCAGGTGACTGCATTACTTCCCGCTCGCTGGGTGCGTTGGCGTTCGGCTTCTCGTTCGCCGGATCGGAGAGCCCGATCCCCGTGGGCGGGTTCGATCTCTGGCGCGAAGGTCGGGTCAGTCTACCCATGCGCGGGTGCCGCACGCCCCGCGACGGCGGACGGCGGGCGTGCGGCGGGCGTGTCGCCCGGTCAGCCGATGGTCCGATGTCAGCCGATGGTGCGGTGGACGTCCTCCTTCTCGCTCGGGCCCGGTTCGGACGACGCGATCCACGGCCCGGGGATGGACGGGTCGAGGACGCCCTCCTCCACCCACGCGAAGTCACCCGCGAGGACGGCCCGCGCGAGCTTCACGTCCACCGCGTCGGTGTTGCGCCACAGCCCGTCGAACAGCTCCTCGACGCGGACGCGCGCCTGCCCGCAGAACGCGTCGGCGAGCAGCAGCGCCGACTTGCCCGGCGCCGTCGCCGAACCCGCACCGGCGCTCGCGACCGGGCCCTCCGCCGACGCGTCGGCGTGGGCGCGGACGCACACCGCGCTCATCGCGTACAGCTCGGCGCCGATGTCGACCATGCGGCCGAGGAACCCCTGCCGGTATTCGAGGCCGCCCTGCCAGCGTCCCGCCGCGTAGAAGATCGACCGGGCCAGCTTGCGGGACGCCCGCTCGACGTACCGCAGGTGCTTGGCGAGCGCCCCGAACTCGGCGTAGGAGTTCGGGCGCTGCCCGGCGCCGGTGACGAGCGTCGGCAGCCAGCGCGCGTAGAACCCGCCCGCCTTCGCCGCGGCCCGCGCCTTCTGCCCGGTGGACGCGTCCGGGTCGATGACGTCGCCGGCCACCGACAGGTGGGCGTCCACCGCCTCGCGGGCGATCAGCAGGTGCATGATCTCGCTGGAGCCCTCGAAGATCCGGTTGATGCGCAGGTCGCGGAGCATCTGCTCGGCCGGGACGCCCCGCTCGCCGCGCGCCGCGAGCGACTCGGCGGTCTCGTAGCCGCGGCCGCCGCGCAGCTGGACCAGCTCGTCCGCCGCCTTGCACGCCATCTCCGACGACCACAGCTTGGCGAGCGCCGCCTCGATCCGGATGTCGTTGCGCTCGTCGTCCGCGAGCTGGCTGGACAGGTCCAGCATCGCCTCCATCGCGTACGCGGTCGCCGCGATGAACGCGATCTTGCGGGACACGGCCTCGTGCTCGCCGACCGGCCGCCCCCACTGCACCCGCTCCTTCGACCACTCCCGCGCGATCCGGGCGGCCCACTTGCCGCTCGCCGCGCAGATCGCGGGCAGCGACAGCCGCCCCGTGTTCAGGGTGGTCAGCGCGATCTTCAGGCCGGCGCCCTCCGCGCCGATCAGGTTCGCCTTCGGGACGCGGACGTCGTGGAACCGCGTCACGCCGTTCTCGATGCCGCGCAGCCCCATGAACTGGTTGCGGTGCTCGACGGTGATGCCCGGCGTGCCCATGTCCACGATGAACGCGGAGATGCCGCCGCGGTGGCCGTCCGACTTCGGGACGCGCGCCATCACGACGACGAGGTCGGCGATGACGCCGTTCGTCGTCCACAGCTTGACGCCGTTGAGAACGTAGTCGTCGCCGTCCGGGACGGCGGTGGCCCGCAGCCGCGCCGGGTCGGAGCCGACGTCGGGCTCGGTGAGCAGGAACGCGCTGACCTGCCTGGCGCAGCGCGGCAGCCACTCCTCCTGCTGCTCGGGCGTGCCGAACATCTTGACCGGCTGCGGGACGCCGATCGACTGGTGCGCCGACAGCAGCGCGGCCAGCGCCGGGCTGACCGACCCGGCGACCATCAGGGCGCGGCCGTAGTACAGCTGGCTGAGCCCGAGCCCGCCGTACTTCTCCGGGATCTTCATGCCGAGCGCGCCGAGGTCGCGCAGGCCGGTGACGACGTCGTCCGGGATGCGCGCGTCCCGCTCGATCACCGCGGGGTCGATCCGGGTGGCGCAGAACTCGGTGAGCTTGGCGAGGAACTCCTCGCCCTTGCGCCGCGGCTCCCCGGCCGGACGCGGATGCGGGTGGATCAGGTCGAGGCGGAAGTCGCCGAGGAACAGCTGCTTGCCGAAGCTCGGCAGCCGCCATTCGGTCTCGCGGGCCTCCTCGGCCACCTTCCGTGCCGTCCGCTCGTCGACGTGCGCATGCGTTCGCTGGCTCATGGAACGCACTTTTCCCGTGGCCGGTTGGGGAAACCCCGCCCGGACCGGCGGCGGAGATGCTCAAATGAAAACGACTGTCACCGACGGCCTTGACCCTGACGGGCCAGAGGGGTTCGCTGTGTGTAATGGATGAGACACGCAAGCCCACTCTCATCGCCTCGGTGCAGCGCGCCCTGCATCTGATGGAGGCGGTGGCGTCGCATCCGAACGGTGCCCCCGCCAAGCAGCTCGCCCGCGAGGCGAAGCTGCCCCTCGCGACCACGTACCACCTGCTGCGCACCCTCGCCCACGAGGGCTACGCGACCCGGCTCCCGGACGGCGTCTGGGTGCTCGGCGAGCGGGTCGAGACCCTGCACGGGCGGAGCCGGACGCAGCAGCTGCTCGCCCGCATCCGCCCCACCCTGATCCAGCTGCGCGACGAGCTGGGCGTCGCGTCCTACTTCGGCATGCAGGTGGACGACGAGATCCGCCTCATCGACATCGCCGACGGCCCGCGCGCCCCGCGCGTCGACCTGTGGATCGGGTTCGAGGACGCCGCGCACGCCACCGCGATGGGCAAGTGCGTGCTCAGCCAGCTCGACGAGGAGCGGCGCCGCGACTACCTGTCCCGGCATCCGCTGCACGACCTCACCCCGCACACCATCACCGAGCCGGCGCGGCTGCTGCGCACCATCGACTCGTGCGGCGACCTGCTGCTGGACCGCGAGGAGTACGCGCTCGGCACGGGCTGCGCCGCCGTCCCGGTCACGGACGCGACCGGCTCCGTCGTCGGCGCGCTCGCGATCTCCTGCCGGCCGGGGAAGCTGCCGAAGATCGAGCGGTCGGCGCACCTCATGCGGGCGACCGCCGAGCGGATCCAGCGGACGCTGACGCTCACCGCCTGAAACTATGCCAGTAGACACTGGCACAATCGGCGGCGGTGCTTCATAGTGCTGCCCATGAGGCGATCATTAGTGAGCGCGGCGGTCGCGGGCGCCGCCCTGCTGGCCCTTCCCCTGACGGCGCACGCCGCCGACAACGACGTCCACACCGTGCCCCTGCCGTTCCTCTGGCCGCGGGCCGAACTGGACGACGTCGCCCCCGACGGCTCCGGCGGCGTATGGATCGGCGGCGGGCAGGGCGCCTACTGCGTGCCGTGGATCGACACCTGCGCCCTCTACAGCGCGGGGAACCCGGTCGTCCGGCGCTGGACGGGCTCGTCCTGGCGGGAGTACGCGATCAACGGCTGGACGGGCAACGGCCTGATCGCGAAGGTGGTGTCCGGCGCCGGGCAGACGTGGCTCGGCGGCAGCGCCTACGACTCCGGCTACGTCGACCAGCTGTTCACGTTCGACGGCTCGGCCTTCCAGAAGGTCGGCACGCCGTCATCGGCGTCGGTCCGCCTCTTCACCACGGGCAGGCCCGGCACGTGGATCGCCCAAGCCGTCTATCCCGACTCGGACCAGCCGCGCCTGCTCAGGCGGGACGGCTCCACCTGGCGGGGCTTCGACGTGCCCGACCGCCGGACGATCATCGACGACGTCCAGGGGCTGTCCGAGACCGACGTGTGGGCGGTCGGTGCGCGGCCGGGGGAGGACGGCACGGGCCGGCGTCCCGCCGTGGCGCACTTCGACGGGACGTCCTGGACGTGGGCGGCCGCGCCTTCCGGCTCCAAGGGCATCACGAGGGTCCTCCCGGTCGGGCCCGACGACGTCTGGGCGACCCTCGACAACGAACTCGCGCACTGGGACGGCACCGCCTGGACGGCGGTCGACGGGCCCGCCGACCAGATCGCCGACCTCACCGCCGACGGCACGGGAACCCTCTGGGCGTCGACCCCGTACGACGAGGGCGACCGCCTCTTCCGTTACGCGGGCGGCTCCTGGCAGGCGGTCGCCGTCCCGTCCGGGATGGACTTGTGGGACATCACCGCCACCGGAACGTCCACCATCTGGGGTGTCGGACGCGCGAACGACGCGCCGGCGGCGGTGAGCACCTTCTAGGAGAGGCGGCTTCTAGGAGAGGCGGCGGCGCGTCCAGTAGAAGCAGAGACCGGACAGGCCGAGGGCGAGCACGGCGAACAGCCCGGTCTCGGCCCACTGCAAGAGCCAGAACCGGTCGGCCGGCTGGTAGACGACCTTCTGCTTGAAGCCGAGCCTGGCGATCTCGGTGAAGCACTTCTCCGGAGGCCCCGGCGGAGGCTCGTGTCCCGCCTCCGGCGGCGCCGGGGCGCACGCCCCGTTCATCAGGGAAGGCGGCAGCGCGGCCTCGTGCCCGGACGCGTCGACCGTGCGGTTCTCGATCGTCCAAGCCCCCGGTGCCGCACTCGTCTGCACCTCCATGACGTCGGCCCCGTTGTCCAGCGTCATCTGCGAAAGGTTCTGCTGCGTGATCGTCACGGTCGCGCTCTTGGGAGGGACGAGGTGCGGCCGGATCCACAGCGGCGTCACGACCTGGACGGCGGCGAACACGGCGAGGGTGATCGCCATGGCCGGCAGGGTGCGGCGGGTGAGGACGCCGGCCGTTACGCCGAGCACGAAGGCGAGGCCCGCGTAGCCGATCGGGACGACGCCGTGCGCGCCGAACAGCAGCGGCGTGATCCGGGGCTGCTCGCTCACCCCGGCCTTGTCCAGCGGGTCGGCCCACCAGCTGAGGGCCAGTACGGCGATGCCCGCGGCGACCATGGCGGACAGCCCGACGAGGCCGAGCTTGACGGCCAGCCAGCGGGTCCGGGTGATGCTCTGGTTCCAGACCAGCCGGTGCGTGCCGGTCTCCAGCTCACGCGTGATGAGCGGAGCGCCCCAGAAGACGCCGATGAGGCCCGGCAGGGCGATGATGATCGCGACGAGGACGCCGTAGTTCCCCCAGTGCTCGGAGAAGAAGCGCGAGCCGAACTGGTCGCAGTTGTGCTGGGCGGTGCAGGACGCGAGCCCGCGGCCGTAGTCGTCCGCCAGCCCGGGGCCGGTGGCGGCGAGGAAGACGCCGAGGACGGCGAGCCCGCCGAACACCGCCGCGGCCTGGACGCGGAACTGCCGCAATGTCAGCCAGATCATCGGATCGCCTCCAGCGTGGGGCGGCTCGGGGCCGGGGTCATGTAGGCGAGGACGAGGTCCTCAAGGCCGAGTTGCCCGACCGTCCAGGCGGGGTCGTGGATGCGGCCGTCCGTCCGGACGACGTAGGTGCTCTGCCGGTCGGTGTGGCTCTCGGACACGACGTGCTGATCCTGCGGCAGCGTGTCCTTGCGCGGGCCGGTCAGCCGGTGGTGGGTCGCGAGCAGGTCGTCGACGTCACCGGCGACCTGGACGCGCGACTCCACGAGCACGATCAGGTAGTCGCACGTCCGCTCCAGGTCCGACACCAGGTGGGACGACAGGACGACGCTCAGCGAATGCTCGGCGACGGCCTCCATGAGCCCTTGGAGGAACTCCCGCCGCGCCAGCGGGTCGAGCGCGGCGACGGGCTCGTCCAGGATCAGCAGCTCGGGGCGCTTGGCGATGCCCAGCGTCAGCGCCAGCTGGGCGCGCTGCCCGCCGGACAGCTTCCCGGCCCGATGCCCGGGCTCCAGCCCGAGCCGGCCGATCCGCTCCCGCGCGACGGCGTCGTCCCACCGCGGGTTGAGCCGCGCGCCGAGCCGCAGGTGCTCGCCGACGCTCAGCCCGGCGTAGGTGGGCGCGTCCTGCGCGACGTACCCGACCTTGGCCAGCTGCTCGGGCCCGCTCGCCGGACGTCCGCCGAGCACCTCGATGCTCCCGGCCGTCGGCTGCATCTGCCCGACCGCCAGGTTCAGCAGCGTCGTCTTGCCGGCGCCGTTCGGGCCCACGAGGCCCACGACGCGTCCGGCCGGAATGTCCAGGGTGCACTCGGACAGCGCCCACCGCTGCCCGTACTTCTTGCCCAGCCCGCGGGCCTGGATCACGGCGGTCACGCTATGTCCTCCTCGCGGGCGGACCGAAAGGTCGTCATGAACAGGGCCTCGATGCTCTCGTCGTCCAGCCCGGCGAGCCGCGCCTTGGCGAGCCAGCGCTCCAGGTCCGTGCGCAGCGGCCCGTGCGCGGTGAGCGACTCGTCCGCCAGCGTCCGCGTCACGAACGTCCCGACTCCGGGCCGCGGCGCGACGAGCCCGTCGCGCTCCAGCTCCCGGTACGCCTTGAGGACGGTGTTCGGGTTGATGGCGAGCCGCGCCACCACGTCCTTCACGGTCGGCAGCTGCTCGCCGACCCGCAGCAGGTCCAGCCGCAGCGCATGCCGCACCTGCCGGACGAGCTGCATGTACGGCGACACCCCGGACCCGGTGTCCAGATGGAACTCGATCACCGGCACCTCCATTTAACTAGTGTCCTAGTACTTTAGAGGTATAGCTATGGCAGGTGTCAACGCCGGGAAGAAAGTCCCAGTTCAGGTGGTGGGGCGCGGTCCGCTCAGGGGGCCAGCAGGTCGTCCAACTCGGCGGCGAAGAGCCGGGCGGGGTCGAAGCCCATGCCGGCGAAGTGGCCGGCGACCTCCAGGGACAGGACGCCGTGGCACCGCGTCCAGAAACTGAGGGCCCGGTGGAGGACGGCGGTCGGAGCGGGGTGGTCGCCCGCCCAACCCCTGTGCTCCTCCAGATGCTCGTCGAACGCCGTGGCGGGACGCTTCTCGGGCGCGGCCATGCAGGCGTCGAGCAGCGTGGCCATGATCTCCTGGGAGATGCCCGTGATCTCGTCGGGCGCGTGGTAGCCGGGCACCGGGGTGCCGTAGATCAGCAGGTACCGCTGGGGGTCCTCCAGGGCCCAGGCGCGCAGGCCGTGGGCCAGCCCGGCCAGGCCGGCGCCCGCCTCGGAGGCCGCGCGGAGCGTGTCGGCGAGGCTCCGGTAAGCGTCCCTGATGAGCTCGGTGATCAGTTCGTCGCGGTTGGCGTAGTAGCGGTAGAGCGCGGGCCCGCTCATGCCCATCTGCTTGGCGATCGCGTTGAGGGAGAGCGCGGACGCCCCCGCCGCGGCGATCTGCTCCCACGCGCGCTCCTTGACCTCCGCGCGCACCTGAGCGCGGTACCGCTCGCGCGGAGTCCCCGTCTGCACCATGACCCGCCGCCTCCCCGCATCGCCGTTAGTTAGAAGCTATCACGAACGCTATTGACTCTACGCCTCACGGGAGTTATAACTTCTAACGAACACACCAGCTTCTATCGCAGTGGAGGTCGACATGAACACCGGAGAGCTCGTCGAGGTCGTCCTGCCGGGCAAGGTCGAGCCGGAAGGACTGCAGATCCGGCACGGGGACGTCCCCGCCCCGGGCCCGGGGCAGGTCCTGATCCGGATGGAGGCGACCGGCGTCTCCTTCGCCGAGCAGCAGATGCGCCGCGGCCGCTACTTCGACCAGCCGGCCTTCCCGTTCGTGCCCGGCTACGACCTCGTCGGCACGGTGGTGGCCGCCGGCGAGGGCGCCGACCCGAGCCTGGCCGGCACCCGCGTCGCCGCCCTGGTCAAGGTCGGCGGCTGGGCCACGCACCTGCTCGTGGACGCCGCGGACACGGTGCCCGTCCCGGACGGAATCGGCGCGGCGGAGGCGGAGACCCTCGTCGTCAACGGCGTCACCGCCTGGCAGTTGCTGCACCGCAAGGCACGCGTCCGCGCCGGGCAGACCGTCCTGGTGCACGGCGCCAACGGCGGCGTCGGCTCGGTCCTGGTGCAGCTCGCCCAGGCCGCGGGCGCGAAGGTCATCGGCACGGCCTCCGCCCGCCACCACGACACCCTGCGGAACCAGGGCGTCACCCCTGTCGACTACCGCGACGCCGACATGGCCGCCCGCGTCCGCGAACTCGCCCCTGCCGGAGTGGACGCAGTCTTCGACCACGTCGGCGGCGAAGGCGTCGTCGACTCCTGGCGCCTCCTCGCCCCCGGCGGCACGCTCGTCTCCTACGGCACCGCGTCCACCCGCGACGACGAGGGCTCCAAGCAGTGGCCCGTCCTCAAGCTGCTCGGCCGGGTCTACCTGTGGAACACCCTGCCCAACCGCCGCCGCGCCTACTTCTACAACCTCTGGGCCGGACGATCCCTGGCCAAGACCCGGTTCCGGACCCGCCTGCGCGACGACCTCACCCAGGTCTTCGCCGCCCTCGAACACGGCGACATCACCCCGCGCATCGCCGCCCAACTGCCCCTCACCCAGGTCGCCGACGCCATGCGCCTAGCCGAATCCGGCACGGTCGCCGGAAAAGTCGTCCTGACCCCGTAGCCCAGGTGAAACGCCCGCGCTGTGCGCAGACGAAGTCAGGTGACCAATCGCGCATTGTCCACCGGCCTACGCAGGCCGGTGGACAATGCGCGATCGAAAGGTGCAGCCGGGGATTCAGCAAGCACCGAGCCGGTACCTGGCCGAGTACACGGCGCCATCGCCGGTGAAGTTCAGCAGGGTGCCCGACGACGTGACGGTGTCGCTGCCGATGAAGTCGTCTCCGTCCGGAGAGTCGTCGTCCCATGCCTGCACGACGTCTCCCACATGCACGGTCTTGTTGACGGCCGCGACTGCGCCATCGTCCATTGAACCGGGGGCGCGCCAGAAGACCGTGTTGACTTTCAGGTAGGGCTCGTCGCCGCCCGCGCCGAGGTCCTCGGTCGTACTGACGCGGAAGCGCAGCACGCACGCCGCCTGCGCGGCTACGGGCGTACCCGCGCTCCTGGCCGCATGCGCCGACTCGGCAGGCTCGGCCGCGTTGCCGGCCGCGAGCGCCGGCGCCGACACACACGCCACTGCGACCACTGCCGCCGGTAGCGCTGCCGCCCTGGCCCAGTTGAGCTTGATCATCGTGAAATGTCCTTTCCGTTTCATCCGGCGTCTCCTGTCTTACCGATCCACCGGCCTTGGCTGACTTTTCCAGTAAAGTGGTCGGCGGCTTCGGCTCTACTTCAGATCGGCTTCATCCCTGGCCTCTGCCGTGGACGGCTGAGGGGCGCGATCACCCCGGAAAGGCGACCTTGAAATCGCCTCGACCAGGGGTGAAGTCGATGTGAAGCAGGCCTGAAGTCGGCGGATGCTCTCCTGAATGCGCGTTGACGGGTGGGTGGCGGCTCGCCGGGTCGGCGAAACGGGGCCCGGCTGCGGCCGGGGTGATCACTGCGATGGTGGTGGGTCATGGACGAGTTCAGCCCGTCCGACATCGCGCGGCTGTCCGCGTTGCCGCTGGACGTGCTGACCGTTGCGCTGGGCAACGCGCTCGCCGCCGAGCGCGCCGTGCCGGCCCACCCGGTCCACGCCAGGCGGGGGGCGCTGATGGCGCAGATCTACGCCTTCATGCGGAAGAACCTGGGTGATCCGCACCTCACCCCGGGTGTGATCGCCGAGGCGCACTACATTTCCCTGCGCTACCTGCACAAGCTCTTCCAGCAGGAAGGGCAGACGGTGGCCGGGTGGGTGCGCGAGCGCCGCCTGGAGCTGTGCCGCCGTGACCTGGCCGACCCTGGGCTGACCGCCCTTTCGATCAGCGCTATCGCCTGCCGATGGGGATACCGCAACCCGGCGCATTTCAGCCAGGCGTTCCGCAGCGCCTACGGGCTTTCGCCGCGCCAGTTCCGCCGGCAGCACGCGACACTGCGGAGGCTGAGAGATCGTCCCGTGAGCGAGGGGCGGCCCGAGGCGGCCGTGCGACCCGCCTGGGCCCGCGCGCTGGACGACACCGCTTCGTTGGCCGTCCGTTTTGTGCCCGGGACGTAGTTCGGCGATGCTGGGAGCGTGTCAACGGAGACTCTGAACAGCGCCGCGGATCTGCGCGCCTTCCTGCACGGTCTGCCGGGTGTGGATCAGGTGGGGGCCGAGGAGCGGGCGGCAAGGCTGGCATCGCGGTCGATCAAGACGACGGCGAAGGCGGCGGCGATCGATCTGGCGATCTCGATGGTGGATCTGACCACCCTGGAGGGTGCGGACACGGCGGGGAAGGTGCGGGCGCTGTGCGCCAAGGCCGCCCGCCCCGATCCGTCGGATGCGTCGGTGCCGAAGGTGGCGGCGGTGTGCGTGTACTCCGACATGGTCGAGGTCGCCGTCACCTCCCTGGCCGGGACGGGGATCGGGGTCGCGTCGGTGGCGACCGCGTTCCCGTCCGGGCGCGCGCCGCTGGAGGCCAAGCTCGCCGACACCCGCGCGGCGGTCGCGGCGGGGGCGGCGGAGATCGACATGGTGATCGATCGGGGCGCGTTCCTGGCGGGCGATTACGGCAAGGTGTTCGAGGAGATCGTGGCGGTCAAGGACGCCTGCGGATCCGCGCACCTGAAGGTGATCCTCGAGACCGGTGAGCTGGCCACGCTGGATCATGTGCGGCGCGCATCGTGGTTGGCGATGCGGGCCGGCGCCGACTTCATCAAGACGTCCACCGGCAAGATCTCCCCGGCCGCGACGCTGCCGGTGACGCTGGTGATGCTGGAGGCCGTCCGCGACTACCGGACCGCGACGGGACGCCAGGTGGGGGTGAAACCGGCGGGCGGGATCCGGACCACGAAGGATGCGATCAAGTATCTGGTGCTGGTGAACGAGACCGCCGGGCCGGACTGGCTGACCCCCGACTGGTTCCGCCTCGGCGCCTCCAGCGTTCTGAACGATCTGCTGATGCAGCGTCGCAAGCTGGCCACCGGTGTGTATTCCGGTCCCGACTACTTCACCCTGGACTGAGGGATCATGACGGTTTTCGAGTACGCGCCGGCGCCGGAGTCGCGGGCGGTGGTGGACATCCGCGGCTCCTACGGCCTGTTCATCGACGGCGAGTTCACCGATGGCCACGGTGAGCCGTTCAAGTCCATCAACCCCGCTGATGAGTCGGTGCTGGCCGACATCGCCTGCGCCGACGAGGCCGACGTGGACCGGGCCGTGCGGGCCGCCCGCGCCGCCTACGACAAGGTGTGGGGCCCTATGCCGGGCCGCGAGCGGGCCAAGTACCTGTACCGGATCGCGCGGATCATCCAGGAACGCTCCCGCGAGCTGGCCGTCCTGGAGTCGATCGACAACGGTAAGCCGATCCGTGAGTCGCGGGATGTGGACGTTCCCCTGGTCGCGGCGTGGTTCTTCTACTACGCCGGGTGGGCCGACAAACTCGCCCATGCCGGGTTCGGGTCCGACCCGCGTCCGGTGGGGGTGGCGGGGCAGGTGATCCCGTGGAACTTCCCGCTGCTGATGCTGGCCTGGAAGATCGCGCCCGCGCTGGCGTGCGGCAACACCGTGGTGTTGAAGCCCGCCGAGACCACGCCGCTGACCGCGCTGCTGTTCGCCGACATCTGCCGCCAGGCCGAGCTGCCGCCCGGGGTGGTCAACATCATCACCGGCGCCGGCGACACCGGCCGCACCCTGGTCGCGCACGAGGGGATCGACAAGGTCGCCTTCACCGGCTCCACCGAGGTCGGGCGCCAGATCGCCCGGACCTTGGCCGGCACGAACAAGAGACTCACCCTGGAACTCGGCGGCAAGGCCGCCAACATCGTCTACGAAGACGCCGCCCTGGATCAGGCGGTCGAGGGCATCGTCAACGGGATCTTCTTCAACCAGGGGCACGTGTGCTGCGCGGGGTCGCGGCTGCTGGTGCAGGAATCGGTTGCCGACGACGTCCTGGAGCGGCTCAAGACCAGGATGGCGACGCTGCGGGTCGGTGACCCCCTGGACAAGAACACCGACATCGGCGCGATCAACTCCGCCGAACAACTCACCAAGATCAAGGAGTTGTCGGAGGCGGGTGAGGCCGAGGGCGCCGGGCGCTGGTCGCCGCCGTGCGACCTGCCGTCCCAAGGGTTCTGGTTCGCGCCCACGATTTTCACCGGGGTCGCGCAGTCGCACCGGATCGCCCGCGAGGAGATCTTCGGGCCGGTCCTGTCCGTCCTGACGTTCCGCACTCCCGACGAAGCGATCACGAAGGCCAACAACAGCCCGTACGGGTTGTCGGCGGGGGTCTGGACCGAGAAGGGCTCGCAGATCCTGTGGACCGCGCAGCGGCTGCGGGCCGGGGTGGTGTGGGCCAACACCTTCAACAAGTTCGATCCGGCCTCCCCGTTCGGCGGCTACAAGGAATCAGGGTTCGGCCGCGAGGGCGGACGCCACGGACTGGAGGCCTACCTCAATGTCTGAACGGCTGGCTGTGCGCAAGACCTACAAGCTGTTCATCGGCGGCGCGTTCCCCCGATCCGAGTCCGGCAGATCGTACGTGGTCACCGACGCCAAGGGGCGCTTCATCGCCAACGCATCCCAAGCCTCCCGCAAGGACGCCCGGGACGCGGTCGTCGCCGCCCGCAAGGCCTTCGCCGGCTGGTCCGGGCGCACCGCCTACAACCGCGGCCAGATCCTCTACCGCGTCGCCGAGATGCTGGAAGGCCGCCGCGACCAGTTCACCACCGAACTCCGCCAGACCGGGCTGACCAAACCGCAGGCCAACGCCGAGGTGGACGCCGCCATCGACCGGTGGGTCTGGTACGCCGGCTGGGCCGACAAGATCAGCGCTGTCGCCGGCGCCGCCAACCCGGTGTCGGGGCCGTTCTTCAACTTCTCCACCCCCGAGCCGACCGGCGTCGTCGCCGTCATCGCCCCCGACTCGCCCCTCCTCGGCCTGGTCTCCGTCGTGGCACCGGCGATCGTATCCGGCAACACCACCGTGGTCGTCGCATCCGAACCCGCGCCCCTGCCGGCCATCACCCTCGCCGAGGTACTGGCCACCTCCGACCTGCCCGCCGGCGTCATCAACGTCCTCACCGGCCACCGCGCGGAGATCACCCCATGGCTGGCCTCCCACATGGACGTCAACGCCATCGACCTCACCGGCGCCCCCACCGGCCACGTCCACGACCTGGAGGAGAAGGCCGCGGAGAACCTGAAACGCGTCCTGCGCCCCCAGGACGCCGACTGGACCGCAGAGCCCGGAACCGCACGGATGACCGCGTTCCTGGAGACCAAGACCGTCTGGCATCCCGTGGGCGTGTGATCCAATATGACTCGGCGTGTGTAGAGAGTCACGAAGCGTGGAATAGATCTCCCCGTATCTGATCATCACTGGGGGGAGATCAGTGCCTACCAAGACCGCATCGCGTACGACATCGAGCCGAGGGCCGGCCGGTCGTGCGAAGAGCACATCAGCGACCAAGTCCAGTACGGCCAAGAAGCCGGCGGCGAAGCGGACCTCGGCGGCGAAGTCGCCGACGCGGTCCACGACGTCCCGGTCGGCCGGGAGCAAGAGCGGCACGGCGAAGAAGGCGACGTCCAGCCGGACGAGCGCGTCGTCGTCGGCCGCCGCGACCCGGGTCACCAAGGCCGCGAGCCAGGCCAAGACCGCCGCGACGCAGATGAAGTCGGTGGCGACCAAGGCGTCCTCGTCGGCGAAGGCCATGACGGCGATGACCAAGGCGATGACCAGCGCGACCAAGGCCATGTCCGACGCCGCCAAGGCGATGGACGCGGCGGCGAAGGTCATCACCACGACGGCCAAGTCCGCGAACGGCAGGCGCAGCACGACGGCGAAGAAGTCGCCGTCGTCGAGCAAGAGCAGCGCCGGCAAGAGCACGGCGCGCAAGTCGGCGTCGGCGGCATCCGGCCGTTCGCGGTCGACCACGTCAGCGCGGACGTCGCCGAAGTCGTCCACGACCCGGAAGACGTCCACGTCCAAGACGGCGAGCACGGCGAAGAAGTCGACCGCGCCCAAGTCGAGGACGACGGCGGCGCGCAAGTCGGCGTCCGGCCGGGCGACGGCGAGCACGAGGTCCGGCACGGCGAAGGGGTCGGCCAGATCGAGGACCGCCGCCAAGTCCGGGACGGCGGCCCGCAAGACGCCCGCCCGGCGTGCGATGGCGGCGGGGACGGTGCCGCCCACGTCGCCCGTCGTCGAGCCGAAGACCACCGGTTCGATGCAGCACTCGACGGGGACCGACGGCGGGTTCCTCAGCGGGCTCACCAACTCGCGCCGCGAGCGCTGACGGCCGATGGACGAGAAGGACATCCTGGCCCGCATCAGCGAGTACGTGGGCGAGGAGCAGCGGCTGCGCGACCGGCACCAGCGGCGGGAGCTCGGCCGGGAGGAGGAGCACCGGCGGCTGGAGCGGCTGGAGGTCGCGCTGGACCAGTGCTGGGACCTGCTGCGCCGCCGCCGGGCACGGCAGGAGGCGGGGGAGGTCCCGGACGACGCCGGCGTCCGCCCGCCGGACGAGGTCGAAGGCTACCTGCAGTGACCCGCGGACCGCTGCGCTTCGGCCTCTCGCTGGACCCGGACGTGTCCGCCCCGCTGATCCGCGCCGCGCAGGAGGCGGACCGGTTCGGGCTCGACCTGCTCGGCGTCCGCGACCGGCCGTTCCGGCGCGACACCGCCGACGCGCTCACGCTGCTGGCGGCCGTGCTGGCCGGCACGTCCCGGATCCGGGCGCTGCCGGTGGTGGCGTGCCTGCCGCTGCGCCCGCCCGCCGCGCTCGCGAAGGCGATCGCGACGATGGACCGGCTCAGCGGCGGCCGCGTCGAACTCGGTCTCGGGGCCGGGATGTCGCCGGACGGCATCGAGGCGTACGGCGGTCCGCGGCTCGGCGCCGCGGCGGCGCGCCGGGCCCTAGAGGAGGCCGTGCAGATCATCCGGCTGCACTGGAGCGACCAGAACGGGCTGCGGTTCCAGGGCGAGCACTACCGGTTCGCGGCGGCGCAGGCCGGTCCGGTGCCCGTGCACCAGATCGGCATCTGGCTCGGCGTCACCGGGCCGCGCGGCCTCGACCTCGCCGGACGGGTCGCCGACGGGTGGATCGCGCCGTCGTCCCTCGTCCCGCCGAAGCGGCTCGCGGACGGCCAGCGCCGCCTCGACGACGCCGCGCTGCGCGCCGGCCGCGATCCCGGCGAGATCCGCCGCGTCTACGTCCTCGAAGGGTCGCTGGACGCGAGCGACTCGCGGGGCTTCCTGCACGGCCCGCCCCGCCAGTGGATCTACGAGCTGACCGAGCTGGCCATCGGCCACGGCGTCGACTCGTTCCTGTTCGCCGGCGACCCGGAGCAGCTGCCCGTCTTCGCCCTGGAGGTGGTCCCCGCCGTCCGCGAACAGGTGACCCGCGAACGAGCAGGAGCACTCCAGGCCTGAACCTCAGCCGGGGTCACGGGTAGGCGCGTGGAGCGAGCGGAGCGCGCATGCCCGTCGAGCCGGTCGACCGGAGCGACACGACACCGACCCGCACGGTCACAACAAACCCGCACGGTGGCGTGAGGATCGACCGGCTCGTAACGGGGGTTCCAGGGGGTCGCCCCCCTGGGCCAACGCAGCCCCTACATGCGTTCCGGGGTGGGGACGCCGAGGAGCCCCAGGGCGGTGACGAGCGTGCGCAGCGTGGCCGCGCACAGGGCCAGGCGGGACGCCTTGGTCGCCTCGTCCGGGGCTTTCAGCACCGGGCAGTTCTCGTGGAACGTCGTGTAGGCGTCGGCGACCGAGTAGATGTAACTCGCCAGCCGGTGCGGCTCGGCGGTGTCGCCGGCCTGCTTCAGGACGGCGCCGAACCCGAGCAGCTCCAGCGCCAGCGCCCGCTCGGCCGGGTGGCCGAGGACGATCGGGCCGGTCGCGTCCTCGGGGGCGAGGCCGCCCTTGCGGAAGATCGACCGGATCCGGGCCACCGCGTACTGCAGGTATGGGCCGGTCTTGCCGTGGAACGAGATCATCCGATCGAAGTCGAAGGTGTACTCGCTGTCGAGCGCCACCGAGAGGTCGGCGTACTTCACCGCACCGATGCCCACGTCCTGGACGATCGCGGCGCGGGTCGCGTCGTCGAACGAGGCGTCGTGCTGGACCTCGTCGAACGCGGCGCCGGCCCGTTCGACGGCCTCGTCCAGGAGCTCGGCGAGCTTGACGGTGCCGCCGGCGCGGGTCCGCAGGATCTTGCCGTCGGTGCCGAGGACGTTGCCGATCTTCGCGTGGTCGGCCTTCACCTCGTCGTTCAGCCAGCCCGCCGTCCGCGCGACCGCGAACACCATCTCGAAGTGCAGCGACTGCGGCGCGCCCACCACGTAGATCATCCGGTCGACGTGCTCGGTGTCGACCCGGTACCGGATCGTGGCGAGGTCGGTGGTGGAGTAGTTGTACCCGCCGTCGCTCTTGCGGATGATCACCGGGAGCGGCTCGCCCTCGCGGCCCTTGAAGCCGGGGGGGAACGCGCACAGCGCCCCGTCGCTGATCACCGCGATGCCCTTGTCCTCCAGCTCCTGGGCGGTCGGGGCGAGCAGGTCGTTGTAGAAGCTCTCGCCCTTGATGTCGTCGTCGGTGAGGGTGACGCCGAGCCGGCCGTAGACGGCGTTGAAGTACCGCTTGGACACGTCCACGAGGACGTTCCAGAGCCGCAGCGTCTCGGCGTCGCCCGCCTGGAGCGCCACGACCCGCTTGCGGGACCGGTCGGCGAACTCTTCGTCGCCGTCGAACTTGCCCCGCGCCGCCTGGTAGAACGCGGTCAGGTCGCTGACGGACGAGTCGTCGCGCGCGGCCGCCTCCTCGCCGAGGTCGAGGAGGTGCTCGATCAGCATGCCGAACGGGGTGCCCCAGTCGCCGACGTGGTTGTCGCGGACGACGTCGTGCCCGAGGAACGCCAGGATCCGCGCGATCGCGTCGCCGACGATCGTGGTCCGCAGGTGCCCGACGTGCATCTCCTTCGCCACGTTCGGCGAGGAGTACTCGACGACGACCTTCTGCGGCTCGTCCGCGGCGGGGACGGCGAGCCGCGCGTCCTCCAGGGCCCGCTGCGCCTCGCCGGCGATCCACGTGTCGCTGAGCGTCAGGTTGATGAAGCCCGGCCCGCTGACCTGCACGTCCGACACGACACCGGCGGTGTCGAGGTTCGCGACGATCTCGTCGGCCACGTCTCGCGGCTTGCGGCCCAGCTTCTTGGCCAGCGGCAGCGCCACGTTGGCCTGAAGGTCGGCGAACTGCGACGGCCGGATGACCGGGTCGGCGTCCGCGTACGACGGTCCGAAGGCGGCGCTCAGCGCGGCCCGGACCCGGGCGGCGAGTACGAGTTGCGGATCGGGCATGTCCCAAGGTTATCGGCGCCGCCCCGGCGCCCGGACACGGTTTTCCGCCCGGCTACGGCGCGGCGGGCGGGTCGGGGGCGGTGCTCGCCGCGGGAGACGGGGCCTCCGGGGCCTTCTCGCCGCCGTCGGTGTTCTTGTCGGCGCCGTCGCGTTCGCCGTGTGTCCAGCGCCCGAACCGGGACGTGCGGGTCGCGGCGACGTGCTCGCGGATCCGCTCGACGATCCGTCCGGTGGCCAGCCGGTGCGCCAGCTCGCACGCGGAGGTGATCGCGCGGGCCTCGGACGCGCCGTGCGCGATGACGACGGTTCCGTTCAGGCCGAGCAGGACGCCGCCGCCGTAGGTGTCGGGGTCGAGGCGGTCGCGGAGGTCCTGGAGGCGGCGGCGCTGCAGGAACGCGCCCATCCGCGCGGCCGGGCTGGACGTCATGGCGTCGCGGATCTCGCTGAACGCGGTGCCGATCGTCCCCTCCATCGTCTTGAGGGCGACGTTGCCGGTGAAGCCGTCCGCCACGATGACGTCGGCGCGTCCGCTCAGCAGGTCGTGGCCCTCCACGTTGCCCGTGAACGCGAGGCCGTGGCTGCCGCCCGCGAGCAGCTCGTGCGCCCGCTTGGTGAGCTTGTTGCCCTTGCCGGGCTCGGCGCCGATGTTGAGCAGCCCCACGGACGGACGGTCCAGCTCCAGCAGGATCTGCGCGTACGCGGTGCCGAGCGCGGCGAACTGGACGAGGACCTCCGGCTTGACGTCCGCGGTGGCGCCCGCGTCCAGCAGGATCGTCGGCCGCGGCCGGGTCGGCAGCGCGACGGCGATCGCCGGCCGCAGCACCCCCTGCTGGCCCTTCAGCCGCAGCCGCGACGTCGCCACGACGCCCGCGGTGCTGCCCGCCGACACCAGCGCCGACGCCCGGCCCTGCTTGATCAGGTGGCAGGCGATCGCGATGGACGAGCGGGGCTTGCGCCAGCTCGCGAGCGCGCCCTCGCCCATGTCCAGGGCCTCGTCGGCGTGCACGATCGGGATCTTCCCGACGTAGCCGTACATGTCCAGCTCGCGGCGGATCCGCGGTGCCTGCCCGACCAGCACCACCCGGACCCCGTGCACGCGGACGGCCTCGATCGCCCCGGCGATGATCTCCCCGGGGGCGTGGTCGCCGCCCATCGTGTCGACCGCGATCGGCAGCGGGCGGACCGCCGCGAGGCGAGGCGTCGCCGGGCGCGACGGCTCGCCGGTGCCGGTCATGGCCGCTCCAGGAGGGTGAAGGAAAACGCGGTGCGCCGCAAGAACGCAGCTCATCGCATCGTAAGACGTTCTTTCACCTGTCTTGACGGCGGCGGGCCGGAGTGGCGATCGTCACCCGGCCCGGTCAGCCCTCTTTCCGGACGCAGTCGGCGCCTAGGCACGACGCGTTCTGCACGACCGGCCGGCCGTCCACGAGGATCGTGTAGTACGCCTTGTGGGTCTCCTCCTCGCCGCTGCCGAGCACCTTCACCGGCTTCTTGTCCGAGGTGGTGCCCGTGCAGGACACGCGCATCTTCTTCTTCGTCCAGCCGGGCAGGTCATCGCATTTCAGTGGCGACCCAAGGTCCACGCCGCGCTTGTGCAGCTCGGCGGCGGCGGTCACCGGCAGCGCCTTGCGCAGCGCGGCCTGCGTCTTGTACTGCAGTTCGTCGCGGCCCGACAGCAGCAGGTACGCACCGCCGCCCACCGCGATGAGCACCAGCAGCCCGGCGGCACCGAGGATCAGCGCTTTCTTGCGGCTGAGGTTGAGGTGCGGCATCTTCACGCGCGGTATCTTCACACCCGCTACGTCACCGACGGTACGGGCCTGTATGCACTGCGTGGTGGGTTTTTCCGTTCCGTATGCGGATTCCTTGCCCTGCCGGCGGCTCAGCGGTTCTGGTCGTCGCAGCCCAGGCCGAGGCAGTCCTTGCGCAGCACCTCGCGCCCATCGATGGTGACGGTGTAGGACTCGCGTGGACGTTCCGTATCGGCGTCGTAGGCGATGCCCTCTACGGCGACACGTTCGCCGGTCGTGGTCTCGCCCGTGCAGGACACGCGCACGACGGAGTCCGTTTCGCGGCCCGGAGACTCGCACATGGGACGGGCCTGCAGCTCGATGCCTTTGGCCTGCAACTCGTCCACGACCCCGTCGGTGACGGCGTTGCGGTACGCACCGTCCGAGATCCGCTGCATGACCTTGCAGCCGGACATGGTCAAGGCCAGCACGACCGCCAGCACGATGATCCGCCTCATGCCGCCGCTCCCCGCTCCCGGAGCCCCGCGACCGCGTCGGCCACCACGTCGGGACGGTCGAGCGGGACCATGTGCAGGGCGTCCGGCAGCTCGATCCGCGTGCCGAGCGGGCTCATGCGGGCGAGCCACGCGTGCCCCTCGGCCCATTCGCGCCGATCGCCGGGCTTGTCCACGTCGCCCAGTGCGGTCACGACGGCCAGCGGGACGGGCGGGAACGGCCGTCGCTCGCGGAGCCGCGCCAGGTCGACGGCCATCTCCCGGTACGCCAGCTCCTCCGCGATGACCGTGCCGATCACCGTCCCGCGCCCGTACACCGACCGGACGACGTCGCCGGGGACGGCCTCGTCGCGGCGGCTCGTGTGCTTCAGGACCAGCCGGCGGCCGAACGGCCCGGCGGCCTTCGCCAGCCGCGTCGCGCCGAGGACCGCGCCCGCCGCCCCGGCCAGCGGGGTCAGCGCGGCGGCGAGCCGCACCGCGACGTGCGGGTCGCGCTCGTAGCTCGGGTCGACCAGCACCACGCCCGCGACGAGCCCGGGACGAGTCCTGGCCAGCGCCTCGGCGTGGAACGCGGCCATCGAGTGCGCGAGGACGGTCACCGGCCGGCCGGCCCGCTCCGCCAGCGTCGCCATGATCGCGGTGTCGCGGCGCAGCGTCGGCGGCGCGGCCGCGGCGGGGCTGAGCCCGAGGCCGGGACGGTCGAAGACGATCACCCGGTACTCGTCCCGCAGCAGCGCGATGGACGGGGCCCAGTCGAACCAGGCGCCGCCGAGCCCGGAGGACAGCAGCAGCGGCGGCGCGTCCGCCGGCCCCGACTCGACCACGTGCACCTGCTCGCGCCCTATGTTGATGATCGCGCTCACAGGGACGCCCTCTCCGGCGCCGCGGACGCCTTCCGCGCGGCCTGTGCCGCCTTCCGGTGGTCGGAGTACAGGGCCCAGGCGATGGTCAGCAGCCCCAGGCACAGCACGCTGATCTGCACCCGCTGGACGACCCCGAGCCACTGCCCCATGTACATCGCGACGAGCGTGCCCAGCGCGAACACCGACTCGGCGAGCGCGAGCCGCCAGCCCCAGCGGGCGAGGGCCGGCCACCAGCCGTACCGGCGCGCGGCGAGCGACAGGAGCAGCAGCGCGGCCACCCCGCAGACGATCACGGCGGAGCTGGTCACCGAGTGGAACTCGTGGGAGAACGACACGTGCTCGGATCGCTCCCGCAGCGCGCACCAGGTCTCCAGGCTGGGCGCGCAGTCGAGGGGGAAGGACGCGTCGCCGATGGCGCACACGCCGAACAGGGCGAGGAACGCCCAGCCGGCGGTGGCGAGCGGCTTGCGGGTGAGCCTGCGCAGCGTCGCGACCGCCACCAGGATCGACAGCACGCCGGTGATGAAGTCGCCCGCGCTGTAGACGAGGTGGAACGGCTGGTCGGCGGCTGAGAGCTCGCTCACATAGCCGTTGAAGAAGTCCAGCTTGGGGCTGAGCAGGTTCTCCAAGAAAAAAGTTGCGTAACTTGCCGTTGCCACTGAAGCCAGGACGATCACGTATGGGGGAGCTGTGCCCGGCCCGTCCCGCTCGTCAGAGTCCATCCGGCCCCCCTCTCGTCCGCACGCCGTGTGCGCCGATCGGTCCTGCCCGCCCCGGCCAGTATTTCCGAAGATCCCGTCAGTGTGTGACCTGGGGCGGCGTTAGACGAGTATGCGCTGGCCGAAGCCTTGCCGCAGGGTGATGGAGAAGTTGACGTCCCGTAGTCGTTGTCTGAACGCCGGGACGTCCACGATGATGACGGAGCGATTTGCCGGAATCGTCGTTGACCTGCCTTTGTCTCCGCGTGGTAGGGGGTATCAATTCGGCATGAACCCGTCCTAAAGGGTTGAATGGGGGTGTCCCGAGCAGTTCGGATCACGGTCCGTGACGACGCGCCGGGGGTGCGCTTCCCCGCTGACAGCAAGGAGAACCAACACGTGACACTGGTGAACGACGCGGCTCCCGCAGTGCGATCCACCGGTCGCAAGTTCCGCGCCTTCACGGCGAAGCACCTGGACGAGCTGACCGCTCGCGCGGGGCTCTCGCCCGCGCAGCGGCTCGCGACCCGGGCGGTGGCCACGGTCCTGCCGTTCCGGACCAACGCCTACGTCATCGAGGAGCTCATCGACTGGTCGGCGGCGCCCGACGATCCGATCTACCGGCTGGTGTTCCCCCAAGAGGACATGCTCCCCGCCAAGGACGTCGCGCACCTGGCCGACCTGCTGAGCAGAGAGGCCCCCAAGGCCGAGGTCGAGGCCGCCGCCCACGACGTGCGGATGAAGCTGAACCCGCACCCGGCCGGGCAGATGGAGCTGAACATCCCCAGCTTCGGGGACGGCAAGATCCCCGGCATGCAGCACAAGTACGACGAGACCGTCCTGTACTTCCCCAAACAGGGCCAGACCTGCCACGCGTACTGCACGTACTGCTTCCGCTGGGCCCAGTTCGTCGGCGAGGCCGACCTGAAGATGGCCGGCGACGAGCCCGCCGCGCTGCGCGACTACCTGCTCGCCCACCCCGAGGTGACCAGCGTCCTGTTCACCGGCGGCGACGCCATGATCATGGGCGAGCCGGTGCTGCGCCGCTACGTCGAGCCGCTGCTGGACCTGGACCAGCTCGAATCCATCCGGATCGGGACGAAATCGCTGGCCTACTGGCCGCAGAAGTTCGTCACCGACCCGGACGCCGACGACATGCTGCGGCTGTTCGAGCAGGTCGTCGAGTCGGGCAAGAACCTCGCGTTCATGGCGCACTTCACCCACCCGCGCGAGCTCGAACCCCTCATGGTCAGCGAGGCGTGCCGGCGCATCCGCGACACCGGCGCGATCATCCGCACCCAGGCCCCCCTCATCCGGACGATCAACGACGACGCCCCGACCTGGGAGACCATGTGGCGCGCCCAGACCCGGATGGGCCTGATCCCCTACTACATGTTCGTCGAGCGCGATACGGGCCCGCAGGATTACTTCGCCGTGCCCCTCGCCCACGCCTACGACATCTTCCGGGACGCCTACAAGAACGTCTCCGGCCTGTCCCGGACGGTGCGCGGCCCGTCGATGTCGGCGACCCCCGGGAAGGTCTGCGTGGACGGCGTCCTCGACCTGATGGGCGAGAAGGTGTTCGCGCTGCACTTCATCCAGTGCCGCGACGCCGACCTGGTCGGCAAGCCCTTCTTCGCCCAGTACGACCCCGAAGCGGTCTGGCTGGACGACCTGAAGCCGGCCTTCGCCGACCGCTTCCCCTGGCAGAAGTAGCCCGCCCGTCTGTGGCGTGTTGCCCTCACGGCGGGGCAACACGCCACACCCGTCAGCGCAGGTGGCGTGCCAGGGCCAGGGAGGCGGCCAGGGCGGCGGCGCCGCACAGGGCGATGACGTGGGCGGGGGAGAGCGACTCGCCGAGGGCGCCCGCGGCGGCGATGCCGGCGGCCTGGCCCGTCATGAGGCCGCTGCCGTACAGGCCGATCGCCTGCCCGCGGATCTCCTCGGGCACCGCGTCCACCAGGCGGCGCTGGACGGCCAGCTCGTAGCCGAGCCCGGACGTCCCCGCCGCCATCAGCGCGCACGCCACCGGCAGGCCCGGCTCGAAGGCGAACAGCAGGAGCGGAGCGCCGGTCAGCGCCGCGAGCGGCAGGGTGAGGCGTTCCCGCAGGCCGGGACGTATCCACCGGCCCACCACGAGGTTCCCCGCGAACATCCCGGCCGCCGCGGCGGACAGCAGCAGCCCCGCCGCGTCCGGATCGCCCAGCCGGCCCGCGTACGGGACCGCGAGCCCCTCCGACCCGACCGACAGGGAGATCGGCAGCCACCCGGCCAGGAGCAGCCCCCGCGTGCCGCGGGCCCTCAGCAGGCGCCCGTTGGTCCGCCACGTCTCGGCCGCCATGCCCGTGGACGCCGGACGGGCCGCGGCCGGGACGTCCGGCAGCCGGAACCGCGCCAGGGCCGTGGCCAGCGCCGCACTGGCGGTCGCGAGCCAGAGCGTCCCGGACGGGGTGAGCACCGACAGCAGCAGCCCGCCCGCGGCCTGCCCCGCGATCTGCGCGCCCGCGCTGGTCATCGTGAACAGCGACCGGCCGAGGACGTAGCCGTCCCCCGGGAGCAGGGCGGGGAGGCGGGCCTGGACGGTCGCGCCGCCGACCGGCGCGAACAGCCCCGCCACCACGAGCAGCGCCATCACCAGCGGCAGCGGCAGGCCGCCCAGCGCGAGGACCGCCGTGACCGCGAGGCGCAGCAGGTGGTAGCCGGTGAGGAGCCGCCTCGCCGGGACGCGGTCGGCGAGGGAGAGCAGCAGCGCGCCGCCGACCACGTACGGGAGCATCCCGGCGGCGAAGACGAGGGCCGCCGCGACGGGCGAGCCCGTCCGCTCGAACGCCTGGACCGACAGCGCGATCGTGCGGATCGAGTCGCCGCCGACCTGGAGGGTCTGCAGCGAGAACAGCGTCCGGAACTCCTGGACGCCGAACACGTCGCGGTACCGGGCGGAGGTCGTCGGGGGTGCGGTCATGACGGCGACTCTGCGGCCGGAGGCCACGGCCCGGATAATGTTTCGGGGAGGAGCGAAACATGTACCGCATCGAGGTGGGGCCGGGGGACCTCGCGGCCAGCCGGTTCGGGATCGCGCCCCTGATCGAGGTGCAGAGCGCGCTCGGCCTGCTCGCCGGCCGGGTGCCGATCGGCCTGATGGGCCCGTGGGTGGAGCGGGCCCGGCCCGCCTACCGGCGGGTGGCCGGAGACCCGGCGATCAGGGCGCTGGCCTTCCTGCGCCGGCAGCACGGGTACATGGCCGACTTCGTCGTCCCGCCGCCCGCCCGGCCGAACCTCACGATCGCCGAGCAGCTGGCGACCGTGCGGGCGACGCCGCTCGGCCAGGCGCGCCGGGAGATCGCCCGCAACCTGGCGGGCCTGCCGGAGCCGGATGCCGTCGTCCGGGACGTCCTGGAGGCCCCTGACGTCGCCGAACGGCTCGCGACCGGGCTGGAGACCGCCTGGCTGGCCCTCCTGGAGCCGGACTGGCCGGTGCTGCGGTCGATCCTGGAGCGCGACATCGTCCACCGGGCCGGGCGGCTGGCCGCCTACGGCTGGGCGGAGGCGCTGGACGGCCTGTCCCGGCAGGTCCGCTGGCGGGACGGCGTCATCGAGGCCGACATCCGGGCCGACGCCACCTTCCGGCTCGGCGGCGGCGGGCTGATGTTCGTGCCCGTGGTCTTCTCCGAGCTCGGCGCCGCGCTCGAACAGGACTGGCCGTACACGCTCATGTACCGGGCCAGGGGAGTGGCGGCGCTCTGGGAGACCCGTCCGCCGCACGACTCCGGCGCCCTCGCGAAGCTGGTCGGCCATACTCGCGCCGACCTGCTCCGCCTCCTCGCCGAACCGGCTTCGACCACCTCGCTGAGCGCGCGGCTGCGGATGAGCGTCGGCGGGGTCGGCGACCATCTCGCCGTGCTGCGCGCGTCCGGGCTCGTCACGCGGGAGCGCAGCGGCCGGTCCGTCCTGTACCGGCGGACGGCCGTCGGGGACGTCCTCGCCGGCGACGCCTGAGGCCGCCCCGGTTCGCGGGACGGCCTCGGCGCGGACGGCTCAGGCACGCTTCTGGCGGGTGCGCGGGAGCATCGCCGCCGCGACCACGAGCCAGATGAGGCCGCCGAACCGGATGACCGGGATGAGCGGGGCGAACCCGTCGGCCAGCAGGGTCAGCGTGGACACCATCCCCGCGGCGGCCAGGACGAGCCCGATCCAGGTCAGCGGGCGCGGCAGCAGCCGGGCGAGCAGGCCGGTGACCGAGATCCCGGCGACGAGCATCGCGAAGCCCGCGCCGTAGAAGGGGCCGCCGGCCAGGAACGACAGGTCGGCGAGCGCGCGGGCGAGCGCCGGGCTCGCGTCCGCGGGCAGCCGCCCGCCCGTCCAGGCGAGCATCGCGCTCAGCGCCAGCGCGACGGAGGCCAGCAGCCCGCCGGCGAAGGTGATCGCCGAGCCGGGCGCGGTGATGCCGAGGGCGCGCAGCCGCCGGTAGAGGACGGCCGCCAGCAGGGCGAGGGGGATGGCGGAGCCCAGCAGCAGCCAGGAGCCCGCGTTGATCGCGGTGCCGTGCTCCTGCGCGTACCGCAGCACCTCGGCGCCCGTGGCGTCCGGGTGCGGGGTGGCGCGGTTGGCGATCACGTAGCCGACGGTCAGCGCCGTGAACGACAGGGCGGGGACCAGCAGCGGCGGCCCGGACTGCGGCCGGTGTCCGGAGGTCGCGGGACGTTCTGGAGCGGAAGCGGTGGTCATGACGTCTCCTCGTTGTCGTGCGGTCGTTGCTATACATCCGATAATGATTACAAAGCAGAACGATTGTCAAGCCGCTATCATGTACACATGGATATGAACGAGGAGGAGGGGCGTCCCGCGATCCCGGTGGGGGTGGCGTTCCTGCTGGCCCAACTGGGCGCGCACGGGGCCGCCCGGTTCGCCGAGCGGATCGCCGAGCTGGACCTGACGCCGCCGCAGGCCGGGCTGCTGCGCATGCTGGCCGGTGCCCCCGGCCGCAGCCAGCGGGAACTCGCGGGCCGGCTGGGCATGCCGCCGAGCCGCTTCGTCCCGTTCGCCGACGAGCTGGAGGAGCGCGGGCTGATCGAACGCCGCCGCAACCCCGGCGACCGGCGCCTCTACGCGCTGTACCTGACCGAGAAGGGCTTCGCCCTGCTGGCCGGGCTCGCGGAGGCCGGCGCGGCGCACGAGAAGGAGATGTGCCAGGCGCTGTCCGACGACGAGCACCGGCAGGTGAAGGCGCTACTGGAGCGCATGGCCGAGCAGCAGGGGCTCGGCAGGGGAGTCCACCCCGGCTACCGCGGCGTCAAGCCCGGCCGGACGGGATGAGACGGCGAGGCCGCCCCGGCGTGCTGCGGGACGGCCTCGGCGGACGCTCAGACGCCGTACTCGGGGACGATCGCGGCGCGGGCCAGCGTGTGGGCGGTGATGTTGAAGCCCACGACCGCCGGGGACGTGTCGGAGTCGAGGCCGAGCGAATCCACGTCCAGCGCGTGGACGGTGAACACGTAGCGGTGCGGGTCTCCGGGCGGCGGGGCGGCGCCGCCGAACGCCTTCGTCCCATAGTCGGTGCGGGCGTGCACGCCGACCTTGGAATCCTCGGTGCCGGCGCCGGTGGGCAGCTCGGTGACGCTCGCGGGGATGTCGAACAGCGACCAGTGCCAGAAACCGCTGCCGGTCGGCGCGTCCGGGTCGAAGCACGTCACCGCGAAGCTCCTGGTCTCGGCGGGGAACCCCGACCAGCTCAGGTGCGGGGACTCGTTGCCGCCGCTGAAGCCCCAGTCGTTGAACACGTGCCTGTCCGCCAAGCGCTCGCCCTCGGTGACGTCGTCGCTGGTGACGGTGAACGACGGAACCTCGGGCAGGTGCTCGTGCGGAAGCGGCGGCTTGCCGGCCATGGCGACCTCCTACATCAGAATCTGCTTGTTCCCCCCCATCTCTATCAGGGGCCTCACGTCTTGACGGCGCCCATGGTGAAGCCCGTGACGAAACGGTCCAGGAAGAGGTTGAACAGGAACGCGATCGGCACCGCCGTGATGACCGTGGACGCCTGCAGCGACTGCCAGAAGAACACGTCCCCCCGGACGAGCTGGGTCGGCACGCCCGTGCTGACCACCATCTCCGGGCTCGCCGACACGAACGCCAGCGCGTACACGAACTCGCTGGACGTGAGCGTGAAGCTGAACACGACGACCGCCACGATGCCCGGGAACACCAGCGGCAGGACGATCCGCAGGAACGCGCCGAGCCGGCTGTAGCCGTCCACCATGGCCTGCTCCTCGACGTCCTTCGGAACGGCCTTCAGGAACCCGATCAGCAGCCACACCGACACCGGGATCGTGATCGTCGGATACACGACGATCATCGACCAGAGCGAGTCCTCCAGGTGCAGCGCCACCACGACGCGGGTCAGCGACAGGAACAGCAGCGACGGCGGCACCAGGTACACCATGAAGATCGCGATGCCCATCGGCGTGCCCCACGGACGGTCCAGGCGGGCCAGCGAGTACGCGGCCGGAAGCGCCAGCACCAGCGTGACCAGCACCACGGCCGCGCCCACGATCAGGGTGTTCACCACGAACGTCAGGAACGGCGTGTCGGTGAACAGGAACGTCACATGGTCGGGCGTCGCCGGCTTGTTGAAGAAGAACGGGTTGCTCTCCGGGTTGTAGAGGTCCTGGTTCTGCTTGAACGCGCTGACCACGCTCCACAGGAACGGCAGCGCGCACACCAGCGCCGCCAGGATCGCCGCACCGTACACGCCGCACCGCGCCGCCACATGCCGCCGCGCGTACTTGCGCCGAAGCGCCACGACATCGGTGGTCATTGGGCCTCCCAACGTCGGACCGTGCGCAGGATCGCGATGGCGCCCGCGAGGAGCAGCGGGAACAGGAACAGGGCGATGGCGGCGCCCTGGCCGACGTCCCCGCCCTCGATGCCCCGGAAGTACGCCCACGACGCCAGGACGTCGGTCGAGTGGGTCGGGCCGCCGCGCGTCAGCACGTACGGGACGGTCATGTCGGTGAACGTCATGATCGCGCCGAACAGCCCGGCGACCGCGATCACCGGCAGCGTCAGCGGGACGGTGACCTCGAACATCCGCCGCCAGAACCCGGCGCCGTCGATCCGCGCCGCCTCGTCGATGTCGCGGGGGATCGCGACCAGCCCGGCCATCACGATCACCGCGGCCAGCGGCGTCAGCCGCCACGTCTGCACCGCGATCACCGACCCCATCGCGGTGCCCGGCTGCCCGAGCCACACGATGTTCGCGTCGATCAGCCCGAGATGGCGCAGCACCCAGTCGACCGGCGAGTAGATCGAGTCGAGGAACCACAGCCACGAGATCGTCGACAGCGCCACCGGCGTCGTCCACGGCAGCAGCACCAGGAACCGGACGAACCACTTGCCGCGGAAGTCGGCCACCAGGATGTTGGCGAGGATCTTCCCGAACAGGACGATCAGCACCATGCTCACCAGCGTGAAGACGAGCGTGTTGCGCAGCGCCCGCCAGAACACCCCGTCCGCGAAGATCTCGTCGAAGTTGCGGAACCCGACGAAGTCGAAGGACGGGTCGCCGGTCGTCACGTCCGAGAACGCGAACGCGATGGCCAGCAGGAACGGGATGCCGACCAGCGCGACGATGTAGACGACCGACGGCAGCAGCATCACCCACGCGAGGAACCCGTCGCGGTCGGCGAGCCCCGCCTTGACCCGCCGCCCCTCCGCCGTCGCCACGGCGGGCTTGGGGCCGCTCCGCGCGTGCGTCACGGTGCGTCTCCCGGGGGCGCGTCCCCGATCGCCGCATCCGCGATCGGCACGGGCGCCGTCCGGTTGCCCGACTCGGCGTCGAAGAACCGGAGCCGCTCGGACGGCACCGCGAACGCGTGCGTCTCCCCGGCCTCCAGCGGCGTCGCCACGGTGGCGGGCAGCCGGGCGATCACGCGGGTCTGCGCGCCGATGCCCGTGATCGTCCCGTAGACGTGCCGGTCGCCGGACAGGTACTCCATCCGCTCGACCTGGAACGGCATCGTCAGCCGCGGCTCCGTCACCACGTTCTCGACGGGCAGCAGGTGCTCCGGCCGGAACCCCACCAGCACGCCGTCCCGCTTGACGAGGTTCATCGGCGGCGACCCGATGAACGTCGCGACGAACGTGTCGGACGGGTCGTCGTACACCTCCTGCGGCGTCCCGACCTGCCGGACGCGGCCGTGCTCCAGCACCGCGATCCGGTCGCCGAGGCCCATCGCCTCCGCCTGGTCGTGGGTGACGTAGATGGTGGTCGTCCCGACCCGCTCCTGGAAGCGCTTCAGCTCGTCCCGCGCGGTCGCGCGCATCTTCGCGTCGAGGTTGGACAGCGGCTCGTCCAGCAGGAACACCGCCGGGTCCCGGACGAGGGCGCGCGCCAGCGCCACCCGCTGCCGCTCACCGCCCGACAGCTGGCGGGGCTTGCGGCGCAGCAGCGGCTCGATCTCCAGCAGCTCCGCCGCCCAGGTCGCCTTCTTCTCCCGCTCCTCCCGGGCCATGCCCTCCGCCCGCAGCGGGAAGACGATGTTGTCCCGCACCGTCTTGTGCGGATACAGCGCATACGACTGGAACACCATCGCGATCTGCCGGACCCGCGGCGGAAGCCCGTTCACCACGTTCCCGCCGATCAGGACCTCGCCCTCGGTGGGCTGCTCCAGGCCCGCGATCGTGCGCAGCAGCGTCGTCTTCCCGCAGCCGGACGGCCCGAGCAGCACCAGGTACTCCCCGGGCTCGGCCGCCAGGTCGACGCCGTCCAGCGCGCGGACTTGGTCCGACCGCCCCCGGCGGGCCCGCACATGCCCGTCGAAGGTCTTCACCAGCCCCTTCACCTCTACGGTGTTCACGGGGGTCAGCCGCCGACGAGGCCGCGGCCGCGCCAGTTCTTGAAGATCGCGTTGATGCGGCCCTCCGCCTCCTTGACGGCGTCGCGCGGGGACGCCTGGCCGCGGGCGGCGCTGCCGAACATCGTCGGCAGGACGTTGGTGTTGAAGATCTCGCCGATCGCCGGGTTGGACGGGCCCGGGTAGCCGATGTTCGCGCTCCACGACGTCGCCGTCTTCAGCAGGCTCAGCTTGTTCGCGGGCTTGGCGCCCCACGGGTCGTTGTCGAGCCAGCCGTTCAGCTGCGGCACGATCGACGGCCACCCCGGCAGGTCGTACAGCTCGGAGTAGTACGACACCGACGGGAAGTTCGCCGTGTAGTGCAGCAGGAACTCCTTGGCCGCGTCCGGGTTCCCCGCGTACTTCGGGACGATCCACTGCTGGATCACGTGCTGCGCCGCCATCGACGCCTTCGGGCCGCGCAGCGCGGGCACGAAGAAGATGTCGTCGCCGATCGTCCGGTTCGTGCCCATCGCGGTGCGCCACGCGGAGATCGAGTTCAGGATGTAGGACGACTTGCCGGCGATGAGCGCCTGGTTGTTGGACGCGGGCGTCCACGAGAAGACCTCGCTGGTCTCCGCCTCCTTGAACAGCCGCGCCATGAACTCCACGGCGGCGACGGTCGCTTCGGAGTTGAGGACGACCTGCTCGTTCTCGTCCTGGACGGACCCGCCGAACGACCACAGCAGCGCCCGCGCCGCCATGTTCGAGTCGGTCTCCGGGGACAGCCCGATCCCGCACGGCACCCCGGTCTGCTTCTTGATCTGCGCGGCACCGCGCAGCAGGTCGTCCCAGCTCGTGGGGCCGTTCGGCATGCCCGCCTTCTGCCACATCGACTTGCGGTAGTCGCCGGGGTCGGGCGACCAGCCGGGGCAGTAGCAGTAGAACCGCTTGGTGTTCGGGTTGTAGCTCGACTTGCGGCACAGCTCCAGCTGCTTGCCCCACCGCTTGCTGGCCTCCTGGACGAGGTCGGTCATGTCCAGGACGGACGGCTCGTACTGCGAGAACGGCGCGATGTGCTGGATGAGGTCGTGGCCGCGGCCCGCCTGGATCTCCGACGCGGCCCGGCGGGGGACGTCCACGGTGTTGATGTGGTCGACCCGGACGTCCACCCCGACCTTCTTGCCCCAGTCGGAGAGGAACTTGTCGAACCACTTGTCGTGCCGGGGCACGAAGTGGCTCCACATCAGGATGCTGAGCGAGCCGCTCAGCTTCTTCGCGGGGGCGGTGAACACCTCCTTCGGAGCGTTCCCGCTGTTCTTCGCCTGGGGACCGCTGCTCTCACTGGCGCACCCCGCCAGGGCGCCGTACGCGCCGGCCGCGAGTGCTGTGGAGGATAGGAAGCCGCGTCTGCTGAATCCGACGGAGTCGGACCGGGGGGCGTGGGGGGCCGTCCCCCCTCGGGGAACACTGAGCCGCTCGGCCATGGGGGTCTCCTCGCTCGGAGGTTGCCCCTTCGACGGTAGATCGCCTGGCCCGTCTCATCCAGAGACGATCCGGTAACTCTGCGTCACTGTGGTAACGCCAGTCTCACCGGCCCCTTGCGCGACGCCCGTTACTTGCCGGTGGCCTCGGTATAGGCGGCGATGACCTCCGCGGGGTCGCCGTCCATGTGCATGCGGCCCTCGTCGATCCAGATGACGCGGTCGCACATCTCCTTGACCGTGTCCAGCTGGTGCGCGACGAGGAACACCGCGCCGGCGTCCTTGCGCAGCTCGTCGATGCGGCGCTTGCTCTTGTTCCGGAACTTGGCGTCGCCGGTGGCGAGGGCCTCGTCGATCAGCAGCACGTCGTGGGTCTTGGCGGCGGCGATCGCGAACCGGAGCCGGGCCCCCATGCCGGACGAGTACGTCCGCATCGGGTACTGGATGAAGCCCTCCTTCAGCCCGGCGAAGTCGACGATCTCCTTGTACTTGGACTTCGTCTCGGACGGCGACATGCCCATGGCGAGGCAGCCGAGGACGATGTTGCGCTCGCCGGTGAGGTCCTTCATCAGGGCCGCGTTCACGCCCAGCAGGGACGGCTGACCGTCGGTGTAGACGCCGCCGCGGTGCGGGGGCAGCAGCCCGGCGATGGCCTTCAGCAGCGTCGACTTGCCGGAGCCGTTGGTGCCGATGATGCCGACGGCCTCGCCGCGGTACGCGACGAACGACAGGCCCTTGATCGCGTGGACCTCGGTCATCGACGGGCGGTGCTGGCGGCGCAGGACGCGGGAGAACGCCGACGCGGCGTTGCCCTTGCCGCCCGCGCCGTACACCCGGTAGACGATGTGCAGGTCGTCGACGACGACGATCGGCTCCCGCGTCGGGTCGATGTCGAGGGTCCCGCGGACCTTCGTGTCAGCCACGGCCGTATCGCTCCTCGGCACGGTAGAAGTACATGAATCCGCCGACCAGCGCCACCAGGGCCCACAGGACGGCGTACAGCCACAGCTGCGTGGTCTCATGGATCTTCAGGTTGGTCGAGACGTAGCCGCGGTACTCGCCGAGGAGCACGTGCCGGCTCAGCTCGACGTACACATAGCCCGGGTTCGCCTTCATCAGCTCGCCCAGCCAGCCGTACTCGGCCAGCTTGTGGCCGGACTGCATCATCTGGGGCAGGCTGAAGATGACGCCGGACGCGTAGAGCCACGTCCGCATGACGAACGGCAGCAGCTGGGTGATGTCGCGGTTGAACGCGCCCAGCCGGGCCATCACCATGCTGATGCCCACGTTGAACATCAGCTGGAGGCCCACCACCGGGACGAACAGCAGCATGTTGAAGCTGAGCGGCTCACCGAACGCGAACACGATCACGAACAGCACGATGAGCGCCATCAGCAGCTGCTGGAGCTCGACGACGGCGATCGCCAGCGGCAGCGTGGCGCGCGGGAAGTGCAGCGCCCGGATCAGCGAGAGGTTGTCGCCGACCGACTTCGCCCCCGACGTCACCGAGCGCTGCGTGAAGCCGAACAGGAAGACACCGGTCACCAGGAACGGGATGAAGTCCGGGACGCCGCGGCTGGTGCCGAGCAGCAGCCCGAAGATCAGGTAGTAGACGGCCGCGTTGAGCAGCGGTGTCAGCAGCTGCCAGACTTGACCGAGCCGCGAGTCGGTGTACATCGAGATGTTCTTGGCGGAGGCGAACGCCCAGATGAAGTTCCGGCGGGCCCACACATCCTGGATGTATTTGCGCAGCGGGGGGCGCGCAGCGCTCTGCCTCAGCCCGTACCGTGCGGCGTAGTCGGCCAGCGTCTCGTTCACGTGAGGAAGCTCCGCGATCGTTCCGACCGACTCGCCACCCGGGGAACCGAGCCGTTCCGGGTGACTCATGCCGCGAAGCCTATTGCAGTCGATGAGTCGAGAGTGACGTTCGCCCGCATGTGACCCCCGATTTGAGATCTTTGCGGAATCATGTCGGCGTCCCTGGGGATACCCGGGAGATGCGGCTCAACCACACACGGCGCGGACCCGCGCCGTCACGGTCCGTCATTCGCCGTCGGCGCCGGGCGGCGCAGGAGAGCCGGTCCGGCCTGCTGCGCATCGGCGTGCTGCGCCGGCTGGGCAGGGCCGACCGGTGGGCGTTCGACCGGGTCGCGGCGGCCCGGCTGCGCGGGCTGGAGTACGTCCTGCCGAGGCTGTCGCGGTCCGCCGACCACGGGATGCTGTGGTTCACGACCGCCGGCACGCTGGGGCTCACCGGGCACCCCCGGTTGCGGCGCGCGGCGCTGCGCGGGTCGATCGCGATCGCGGTGGCCAGCCCGGCCGTGAACATCCTCGGCAAGCAGGCGTTCCGCCGCAAGCGCCCGGTCGTGGACCTGGTGCCGCCGATCCGGATCCGGTGGAAGCTGCCGACCTCGCACGCGTTCCCGTCCGGGCACACGGCGTCCGCCGCCGCGTTCGCGACCGGTGTGGCGCTGGAGGCGCCGGCGGCGGTGGCCGTCCCGGTCGCGGCGACGGCCGCGGCGGTGGCCTTCGCCCGCGTCTACACCGGCGCCCACTATCCGGGCGACGTGCTGGCGGGCGCCGGGATCGGCGCGCTCGCCGCGGTCGGGACCCGCATGGTGTGGCCCGCCCGCCCTCCGGTGGCCCGCGTGACCCGGGCCGAAGGCGGGAACGTCCAGGTCACGCCGGACGGACGCGGCCTCGTCGCGGTCGTCAACCTCGGCTCCGGCACCGCCGGTGACGCGGACGCCCGGATCGTGCCCGGCCGTGCGGAGGTCGCGCTCGCGCTGATCGAGGCGGAGCTGCCCGCGGCGGAGATCGTCCGGCTGGATCCCGATGACGACGTCGACAAGGTGTTCGCCGAGGCCGCCGAGCGGGCCGCGGTCCTGGCGGTCGTCGGCGGGGACGGCACGGTGAACGCGGCCGCGCGGACCGCGCTGCGGCACGACGTCCCGCTGCTGGTCGTCCCGGGCGGGACGTTCGACCACTTCGCCCGCGCACTCGGCGTGGAGTCGGCCGCGCAGGCGATCGCCGCGTACCGGAACGCCGAGGTCGGCCGGGTCGACGTCTCCTACGTCACGCCCCTGGCCGCCGGGCCCGACCGCGACGAGGAGCGCCTGTTCCTCAACACCGCGAGCTTCGGCGCCTACACCGAGCTGGTCGACCGGCGCGAGCGGCTGGAGAGGCGCATCGGGAAGTGGCCGGCGCTCGCCGTCGCCGCCGTCCGGACGCTGCGGCACTCCGAGCCGGTCGAGCTGACGGTGGACGGCCGGCGCCGCCGCGTCTGGCTGGCGTTCGTCGGCAACTGCGCGTTCGGCTCGCGGGGCGCCGCCCCGACCTGGCGGGAGCGGCTCGACGACGGGAGGCTCGACGTCCGGATGATCACGACCGGGCGGCGCGTCCCCCGGGTCCGCGCGGTCGCCGCGATCCTCGTAGGGCACCTGCACGTCACGCCCGGCTACCGCGCCTGGCGGGCGACCGGCATGGAGATCGTCTCGCCGGACGGCGGGCTGCGGCTGGCGCGGGACGGCGAGGTGGCGCCGCTGCCGCCGGCCGTCCGGTTCGGCAAGCACGCCGGCGCCCTGAGAGTTCTCTGTCCTTTCACCTCCCCGTCACCTTGAGAACGCAGTGCCGGAGGCCGACGACCACCGGCGACCCGTTGTAGCGGGGCACCCCCTCGGTGGCGACGGCCGTGAACCGGTCGGCGAGCTCCTCCAGCAGGACGCGGAGTTCGAGCCGGGCGAGGGCCGCGCCGAGGCAGAAGTGCGGCCCGTAGCCGAACGCCAGACCGGGTGCCTCCGGGCGCCGTGCGGCGTCGAAGCGGTCGGCGTCCGGCCCGAACGCCGCCGCATCGCGGTTGGCCGAGCCGTACAGGAGCATGAGGTACTCGCCGGCCTCGACCTTCTGCCCGCCCAGCACGACCGGACGCGTCGCGGCGCGCAGGAAGTAGACGACCGGGGACGTCCAGCGGAGGATCTCCTCGATCGCCGCCGGAAGGTCGTCCGCGGGCCACTGGCCGGGGTTCTCGGCGAACGCCAGCAGCCCGCCCGAGATCGAATGCCGCGTCGTCTCGTTTCCCGCCACGAGGAGCTGGATCAGGAACATCACCAGCTCCATGTCGGTCAGCCGCTCGCCGGCCGGCTCGGCGAGGGCGAGCTGCGAGATCACGTCGTCGCGCGGCTCGGCGCGGCGCTCGTGCGCGACGCCGAGGAGGTACGTCCCGCACTCCAGGTGCAGGGTGTCGCGCTCCTCGGCGGACAGCTCGGGCGCCGCCCCGGGGATGATCGCCTCCGTCCAGCGGAAGAAGCGCGGCCAGTCGTCCTCCGGGATGCCGAGCAGCAGGCAGATCACCTGCAGCGGCAGCGGGACGGCCAGCTCCCCGACGACGTCGAACGGCCGGCCCGCCTCGATCGGCGCCAGCAGCGCCCTGACCCGGGCCCTGACCTCGCCCTCCAGCCGCCGCATCACCGACGGCCGGAAGGCGGGCGCGACCAGCCCGCGGTACCGGGCGTGGTCCGGCGGGTCCGTGTGCATGATCGTCGGAGGCGTGTCGAACGGCCGCCCGATCTCGTCGATCAGGATCCCGCCGCCGGACCGGTAGGCCGCCGGGTCGCTCGCCACCGCGTGCACCACCGCGTGCGACGCCGCTACCCACATCGGCAGCCGCGGATGCCGGACGAGGCCGCCCTCCGCGCGGAGCCGCTCGTACAGGGCGAACGGGTGGCCGCCGGTGAACGACGCGTCCGGGAAGTCGTCCGGGATCACGACAGGATGCCCTGCGGCCTCGGTATCCCCGCGTCGTCGCACAGCGCGTAGTAGGAGTTGAGGGTGGACTCGCCGTCCACGACCCCGCTGATGTTCCCGTCGGCGTCGTACTCGATGAAGGCGCCCTCGATGATGAAGAGGATGTCGCTGTCCTCCTCGATCGTCAGGGTGTGGATCGACCCGGGCGGCTCGTGGATGAACGTCCCGGTCACGTAGTCGATGCCGTACTCCTTGTACCGCCAGCGTCCGGAGAAGGTGTAGCCGTGGACGCCGCCGGTGTGCTTGTGGGTCGGCAGCTGGAAGCCCGCCTCGAACCGGTTGCGGACGACCCACGTGTCCGCCGACACGCGGAGGACCTGCAGGCCGACGGGCCCGATGTGCACCCAGGGGAGATCGTCGGAGTGGACGTGCCCGACCAGGGGGCCGCTCGTCTCAGTCATGTAGCAAACGCTAGGTAGGTAACCGGCCTCGTGCAAGACCCGCGATTCGCCCGGCGGGCACCGGGTAGGGGACGGGACGCCCATGCAGGAGGGAGCGCACGATGACGAGCCGCGACCTGGGGATCGACCCCGGCGACCTCACCGACGACGACCTGTTCCGCGAACTCGGCAGCCTGTACGAGACGCGGCTCGACGCGCTCCGGCACGCCGCCGACCAGGCCTACGGCGAGCACACCCGCCGCATGAACGAGCTTGAGGCCGAGTACCTGCGCCGCCGTCCGGGGCGCGAGATCGACCCCGAGCGGCTCCGCGACGGAGCCCGCGCCCGCTGACCCCCGTCCCCGCTCCCGTCCCATGTTGACCGGCTGTTCGTCTGCTTCGGGTAAAGGTGCGGGCGCCGGGCACATGAGGGCGGCAGGGTCCGTGCAGGATCCCGGTGGGGGGTCCTCGGGGGGAGTGGGC
>NZ_SMKY01000490.1 GCF_004349235.1 Actinomadura darangshiensis
GGTGCTGCTGGTGGCGGCGCCGTCCGCCGGGGCGGCCGCCGGGCGGGTCGCGGCGGGGCTGGGCGGACGGCTGGCGGCGCGGTTCGACCGGCCCGCGCCGCACACGCCGGTCGCCGTGACGGAGCGGGCCATGGAGGCGGCCGCGGGCGCGGACTGCGTGGTCGCGATCGGCGGCGGGGCCGCGATCGGGCTGGGCAAGGCGGTGTCGGCGCGCACCGGGATGCCGCAGGTCGCGGTGCCGACCACGTACGCGGGCTCGGAGGCGACACCCGTCCTGGGGGAGACCGAGGACGGCGTGAAGACCACCCGCCGCGACCCCGCGCTGGCGCCCGGCACGATCGTCTACGACCCCGGCCTGACGCTCGGCATGCCGCCGGGACTGACCCGGACGAGCGCCATGAACGCGCTCGCCCACGCCGTCGAGACCCTGTGGGCGCCCGACGCGACGATGGTCACGGACGCGCTCGCGACCGAGGCCGTCGCCGGCATCCTGGGCACGCTGCCCGAAGTGCTGGACGACCCGTCCGGCCTGGCGGGACGCGCCCGCCTGCAGTCCGCCGCGCGGCTGGCGGGGATCTGCCTGTCGCAGACGCGGATGGGCCTGCACCACCAGCTCGCGCACGTCCTCGGCGGCGCGTACGACCTGCCGCACGCCGAGCTGCACACGATGCTGCTGGCGCATGTGATGGCGTTCAACCTGCCGTCGGCGCCCGCCGCGTCGGACCGGCTGACCCGGGTCGCCGGGCCGGACCCCGTCGCGGCCGTCGCCGCGCTGGCGCGCGCCCACGAGGGCCCGACGCGCCTCTCCGGCCTGGGCGTTCCCCGCGACGGCCTCCACGACGTCGCCGAGCGGGTGGCGGCGAAGCCGTACCCGAACCCCAGGCGGCTGGACGCCGGCGCCGTCGCGGAACTGCTCGACGCGATGTGGTAGCGCGCCGCGATTCCGCTGCCCTTGACTCTCCGATGCCCTACGATCACTCCCCATGCGCGGATCACTGGTGCGAATCACGTCAGTCCTGATCGCCGGAGCGGCGCTGCTCGCCGCCCCCGCCGCATACCCCGCGGCCGCGGCCGCCGGGCCGGGGGATCTGGGCAAGGATCTCGACGCGATACTCGCCGACGCGCGCCTCAAGGACGCCACCGTCGGCGTCGTGGTCCGCGACGCGAAGACGGGCGCCGTCCAGTACTCGCGCGGCGCGACGAAGCCGGTGCTGCCCGCCTCGAACATGAAGCTCTACACCTCCGGCGCGGCGCTGTCGCTGCTGGGCACGGGGTACCGGTTCCGGACGAAGGTGTCCGCCAAGTCGGTGTCGGGGGCGTCCGTCAAGGGCGACCTCTACTTGAAGGGCACCGGCGACCCGACGACGCGGGCCGCCGAATACGACCGGCTCGCCGCCCAGGTCGCGAAGCGGGGCGTCCGGACCGTCGAGGGCGACCTGGTCGCGGACGACACGTGGTTCGACGCCGTCGGCACGCCGTCGCACTGGGACCCGACCGACCTGCAATACTCCTACGCCGCGCAGACCTCCGCGCTGACCGTCGCCCCGAACGACGACTTCGACGCCGGCTCCGTCAACGTGACGGTGAAGCCGGGCGAGAAGGGCGAGCCGGTGAAGGTCGGGCTCGCCCCCGCCACCCACGTCGTCAAGGTCGACAACAAGGCGGTCACCGGGGCGGCCGGCTCCGCGTCCACCCTCTCGGTGAACCGCGAGAACGGCAGCAACACCATCGTGGTCAGCGGCTCCTACCCGGCGGACGGGCAGCCGTACACCACCCTGCGCACGGTCGAGAACCCGACGATGTACGCGGCGGACGTCTTCCGCGCCGCGCTGAAGAAGCACGGCGTCCAGGTCAAGGGCACGACCGAGCGCGGCCGGACGCCGAAGGGCACCGCCGCGCTCGCCGCCCGCTCCTCGATGCCGCTGTCGCAGCTGATGACCCCGTTCCTCAAGCTCAGCAACAACATGATCGCCGAGATCCTGGTCAAGTCGATCGGACGGGCGAAGGCCGGCAAGGGCACCTGGCCGGCCGGCCTCAAGGTGGCCGCGAAGTACGCCGCCGCCCAGGGCGTCCCGGCCGCCCGGCTGACGATGGCCGACGGGTCCGGCCTGTCGCGCAGCAACCGCACCACCGCGCAGGACATCAGCACCATCCTCCGGGGGGCGCAGACCAAGCCCTGGTTCAAGACCTGGTACGCCGCCCTGCCGATCGCCGGCGACCCGGACCGCATGACCGGCGGCACGCTCACCTCGCGGATGCGCAACACCCCCGCCGCCGGCAACGTGCACGCCAAGACCGGCACGCTGACGGGTGCGAGCGCCCTGTCCGGGTTCGTGAAGGGCGAGTCCGGGCACCGGCTGGTCTTCTCCGTCGTCCTCAACGGCTACGAGGGCGCCGCCCCCAAGGACATCGAGGACGAGATCGCCATCAGGCTGGCCGGGGGCAACTCGGCCGATGCCCGGACCCTGCGCATGCCCATGAACCTCCTGAACGTGGAATGCTCCTGGGCGGAATCCTGCTGACCGGCTACTTCTCGCCCTTCGGCACGTAGAGACGGATGTCGTCGACGTACGCCTGGCCCTCGTAGTAGTTCAGGTGCGGGTCCCCGATGATGAACGAGTCGGGGTAGGCCGAGCCTTTGGGCCAGGCGTGCTCGGTCGTGTACGTCCCGGCGGGGCCCTTGTGGACCAGCTTGCGGTCGAACCGTCCGTCGTACTCGTCCGCCTTCTGGTTGTAGTGCCAGATCGGACGCCCGTCCTCCACGAAGTCGTGGTGGACGCGGAGCGTCGCCTGCCCGACGTGCAGGAACGGCCCGCTCATTTCGAGCGTGTACCCGGTGCGGTCGCGCTCGATGGCGAACCGGTAGGACGCCTTCGGCATCAGTTCCGGCCGGATCTCCGCACTGGTCAGATGCCCCTCGAACTTGCCGCCGGGCCCGTACCGCCTGTCCATTGACGCGTTCCCGCAGGAGGTCTTCGCGTAGTACTCGTTGCTGATGTTGTTGTTGGCGGCCTCGCGGAACTTGTCGCCGCGCGGGAACAGCGCGTTCACGCCATTGAAGGTGCCGTCGAACGTCCGGTACATCTTGCGGGTCTTCGGATTGCAGGTCGCGGCGTCCTTCCAGCGCTCGTCGTCGCTGTAGTAGCCGTCCATGATGACCTTGCGCCGGAAGTGGATCCCCGGATTGCCGTGCGGCGCCGGCGTCGCGTAGTCGAGGATCGTCATGTAGTAGAACCCGTTCTCCCGCGTCACGTCGGGATACTGGCAGCGGGTCTTACCGGGCAGCGCGCCCTGGAACGTCCACGGGTACCGCGTCTTGCAGGCCTCCTTGGTGTATCCGTTGTGCCGGCCGTTGTAGTCGAACGTGCCGTTCCGCTTGCCGCCGAAGTCGATGCCGCGCAGCGTCATCTCCACCCGGTAGTGCTCCGGCAGCGGGCGGGTCGGCCGGATCAGCACCCCGGCGTCCCAGCTCGGCTCGGAGATCCGCGCGGCCTTCTGCCCGCCCGGCAGCGACGCGGTGGACAGCCCCGGCCGCGAGTCGGGCCGCCCGTCCTTGTCCTTGTCGACGGCGGCGACCTCGGCGGTCAGCCACCCCTCCGTCCCGAACGCGACCCGCTTGCGGAACACGTTCAGCGTCCTGAGCTGCCGCTGGAACAGCGGCCCGCTCATCTTCGTCCATGCCTCGCCGTCGTCGTCGAACGGGCCGACGTTCCACGGGCTCTTCGGCCCCTGCGGGTCCAGCCGCCACGGCTTCCCGTCGACCCGCAGCGGCCGGTCGAACCCTTCGTGGGCGACCAGCACCCACTTCTTGTCCGCCGCCTGCGCGGGATATCCGGCGGCGAGGACCGCCATGGCGGCCACCCCGACTCCGGCCGTCATTCTCCAACGTCGCAAAACGCGCCTCCCCCGAAATGCCGCGCACCCCCGATCGGCGCGGCCCGCTCGGACCTTACGGCCCCTTTAGCCTTCGCCCCCAGCCACGAAGCC
>NZ_SMKY01000491.1 GCF_004349235.1 Actinomadura darangshiensis
CCTGCCGCCCACATCGGCTCCGAGCCGGGCGGTCCCGGCGACACTGCCCAGACGCCCAGACGCCCAGACGCCCAGACGCCCAGACGCCCAGACGCCCAGACGGGGATGGTGTCGGACGCAGACGCCGTCCAAGAGTTGCTGTTGCGGTGCGCGCTTCCGGTGATGGCGTCCTTGGCGCGCGGGACGGTGCATGGCGACGGCCCGGCGTTCCGGCGTCTTGACGGTCCGATGCCTCGACGTCCCGGCGCACTGAGAGCCCACGGCTTGACGCCCTGGCACCGCTGGCCTGTACGTGGATCGGACGGCGGGGTGGGGCGTGTGTGGGCGGGCTTCGCTACGCCTGCCATTTACGAGGATCAGCGCTCGATCAAGGGCGGCGACCTCGTCCACCGAACGCGCGGAGGATCCAGGGGACGAGCAAGGCGGCGACCGCGATGCACGCCTTGTTCGGGTCGTCACAGGGCGCAAGCCGTTGCCCGGTGTTCGAGACGTAGTGCCAGGCCGCCTCGTCCTTCACGGCCTTGATGCTGTCGCCGATGCAGGGGACCTTCGAGTCGAAGACGCGCAGCAGCGGAGGCCGGCCGCGGTAATGGGGCTGGACGGTCCAACCGCGCCGCCGAAGGCTGCGGGCGAGCCGGTTCAGGCGACGACGGGCCCGCCAGGCGTGCAGCGTAGACGGCACGACCGGTGGACGCAGGGGAAGGTCCACCGGCCGCGCCTTCCGGGCCACCCGGGGGTGGACGGCCCGCTCCGGTGACGGGGCCCGCTCCGTCACCGGACGTTCCGGCAGTGGCCCGCCGCCCGGACGGCCTCGCGCATCAGCTCGGCCCGTAGCTCGACGGGATCGGGCCGCATCACGGTCGCGTCCACGCCGGCCTTCGGGTCGAGGAGCGTGGCGACGTACTCGCCGAGTAGCCCGTCCCAGCGCCGCGAACGCCAAATGTGGTGCCCGGGAAAGTCCTTCCGAAGCCGATCGAGTGCGGGGTTATCGAACGAAGATGTGTCTATCAAGGAAGGCCCCGAGTTCGGATTCGCTGACGGTGAATGTGTTATAAGAATCACAGCGTCGCGACGTTCCAGGCCAGCAACCGCCCAGGTGGAACGCGCAACCCCCCGAAAGATCAACGAAACCCCGGACCGGGTTACACACAGGAGCCCTCATGGGATCGAGAAACGAACCATATGAAGCCCCCGCAATTCAGACATTCGCCTGTGAATTGACGGCATGGCGAACGGAAGCGGAACTCACCAAGACGGCCCTCGCCGAGACCTTGGGCTATACGCCCCAATGGATCAGCCAGGTCGAGTCGGCGAAGAGCGTCCCGTCCAAGGAGTTCGCCGAGAACCTCGACACCTTCTTCAAGACCAACGGCCTCTTCAGGCGGCTGCAGAAGCGCATCATCGACACCCGCCACCAGGCCATCCTCCCGCCCGGCTTCGCCGCCTACCAGGAGCGCGAGGTCGAGGCCTCCCAGGTGCGGAACTTCGAGTTGACCTTGATCTACGGCCTGCTCCAAACCGAGAGCTACATGCGTGCGGTGATCGGCCATGGACTCGACCCGGACACCGCTGAGCGACTCGTGGCCGAGCGCCTCCAGCGCCAGGAGGTCCTCACTCGGGAGAACGCGGCTCACGCGTGGTTCACACTCGATGAGAGCGCTCTGCGGCGTGATATTGGCGGGCCGGAAATCATGCGAGAGCAACTCGCTCATCTCCTCAGCCTGGGGGAGCGCTCCAACATCTCGATCGACATCGTGCCGCAGATCGGCAAGTACTACCCGGGCCTGACGGGCGGGTTTACGATCTTGAGCTTCAGCAATGCTCCGGACGTCGTCTACGGCGAGATAGCCGGGCAGGGGATGCTCATCCAAGAGCCGCAGATCGTGTCCAAATTCGCAGTAAGGTACAACTCTCTGCGAGGTGACGCTCTCCGCATCGAGGAGTCGCGTACCTTGATCACCGAGGTGATGGAGGGTTACGGATGATCAGGGCGGATTTGTCTGCTGCACAATGGCGCAAGTCAAGTCGAAGTGGGCATGAGGGCGGTGCCTGCGTCGAGGTTGCGGATGTTGCGGAGGTGATTGCTGTTCGAGACTCGAAGGATCCAGGAGGGCCAAAGCTGCTCTTCGCTGATGCCGAGTGGCGGGCCTTCACTCGCCGTGTCAGAGATGAGCAGTATGGATGACCGCACCTGATCTCTCGCTTACGTGCGTGAGCGGCCGAAGGTGAAGCGCCTGACGCGCTCCTGGTACCACGAAGCGCAGGGGCGGGCGTCGTCCCCGTTTCGCGCTGACACGGAGTCGCAGGGCCGCACCGGGACCTGGCGTTCGTCGGCCGAGACGATCGCCGCGCCCCCAGCGGTCGCCGGACGCCTGGACATCGCTGAAGGTGACCCGGTCATGATGACGCGGTACACCTTCCTCGCGGACGAGCAGCCTGCGATGCTTTCCACCTCGTGGGCCGCTGGACCTGACGCGCGGTACGCCGGTCATGTTCCCCGAGGAAGGCCCGTACGCGGGCGCGGGTGTGACCGCGCGCATGGACGCGATCGGGCAGACTGTGAAACTCGCTACCGAGGTCGTCACGGCACGGGCCGTCCTCGCCGGCGAGGCCGAGCAACTCGACGAGCCGATGGGCTCGATCGTCATGGTGATCCAGCGGACCTACGCCACCGATGACCGGCCAGTGGAGACCGCCGACATCTTGGTGCCGGTCGACCGTTACGAACTGGCGTACGTCATACCCGTCGAATGACCTCGCCCACGCAGGCCGGACTCGACGGGCCGGACGAACTCGATGATCCGTCCTCCCCGGAAAGCCCGAGACTGCGCTGCAGGTGTCTGGTGCTTTGGTCAGGCTGCGTCGGTGAACTCCACCTTGAGTTTGGCGCCCAGGGCATGCGCGAGCCGGTCGAGGACACCGATCGTCGGGGTTGGGCCCCCCGACTCCAAACGTGATAGAGCGGGCTGAGTCAGGCCGGCCCTTCGTGCGAGCTCCTCTTGCGTCAGCCCCAAGGCAAGACGACGCTTCCGAACCGCAGTGCCCAGCTCAAAGGCCAGGCGTGCCTCCTCGCGCCCGGCGCGCACCTCTTCGTTGTCGCGGCCTGCGCCGGGCACCCACCTTTCGTGTGGGCTGTTCTGCTCCGTCACCATCTCAGACCTCCCTGGTGTAGTCCCCCTGAGCGTGGCCGTGTTCTGCTTCGCATAGTTTGCGTGCACGCATGGCACGGTCTACCTCGGTGGTCTCGCGCTCCCGTGTCTTGTGGAAGACCGTGAGCAGGACAATCCGGCGGTTGGAAGCCAGCCAGTACGTGATGCGGACCTCGAGTGGATGCAGGTGAATGCGGAGTTCCCTGAGTCCATCTCCGAGATGCCTTGACCACGGCTCTCCTAAGCTCTCGGCGTTCGCCGCGAGGAGTGCGACGAGCCACTCGACCCGACCGAAGTCTCGGTCAGCGAGTGAGTTCAGCCATTCGCGGACCTCAGGTTCGATCTCAACGTCATACAGCTCCATGCATCAAACGCTATATGCATCTGACGCTATCACGCGGCGAGTTCGATGGGTAGCAAGGGGATCGAGTCTATTTATGAGCTCGCGCCGCTGACATGTCGGAAAGATCTGGCGGCGTGCACGGAGGAGATCCCATCAGGGCGGCACGATCGTGCCGCCCGGCCAGGTCTGCTCGGGCCAGGTGTAGGGGACCAAATGAACGTCGGTGGCGATGCGGAGCCGGTCGCCACGGCCGCCGAGTCGACATCGGTCCTGGGCTCTCCAGTACAGGCCCGATCAGGGCGATGTTGGGGACGAAGAACTCTCGCGGGACGGCCGTGAGCAGGTTGGTCCACCGTTCCGGCGACCCGGTCCCGGTTGCTTCGGAGGGTTGGGGGTCGTGTGGGCTTTTCGGCGGCGGCATGGGGTGAGGGTATGGG
>NZ_SMKY01000492.1 GCF_004349235.1 Actinomadura darangshiensis
GGACAGGGTCGGGGGTGATGACGACGCTCACCGGCGGGGTGCCGGGGCGGTCTCCTGCGAGCGTTTCGATGGCCTCGGCCGCGTCGTGCAGAGCGAAGGTGTGGGTGACGAGGCGGTGCAGCGGCCGGCTTCCCGCCTCGATCAGCGCGACGGCCCGGCGGAACGAGGTGTGCCCCACCGCCCGGACGCCCTGCACCCGCAGCCCCTTGAGGACCACATCGTCGCTGACCCAGCCGTCGACGGGACGGCCGCCCTTGAGCCCGGCGAGGACCACCGTCCCGCCGCGCCGGACGATCCGCATCGCGTCCAGCACGGTCGCCGGGTCGCGCGAGGCGACGTCGATCACCACGTCCGCCGGTTCGCCGCCGGTCAGCTCCATGACCTTCTCCGGGACGCCGCCGCCGTCCGCCTCCACGGCGGCGGTCGCGCCGAGCTCCAGCGCCAGGTCGAGCTTGTGCCGGTCGGACGCCAGCCCGGTGACGATCACCGGGTCGGCGCCCGCCGCCCGCGCCGCCAGGACGCAGGCGAGCCCCCGCTGGCCGGCGCCCAGCACGACCACGCAGTCGCCCGCGCGGGTACCGGGCACCTCGACCGCCCACTCGACCCCGGCCGCGAGCGCGTTGAACGTCGCCGCCGCCCGCGGGTCGACGGCATCGGAGATCCGGTGGACGACGCTGTTCGGGTGCAGGTACATGTGGTCGGCGAACCCGCCCCACAGCGCGGGCGGGATCTTCGCGGGGACGAACCCGTAGCTCATCGGATAGTGGTCCCAGCCCGCGCACAGGACGTAGCGGCCCGTCCGGCACTCGCGGCACGCGCCGCACGGCAGCGCCGGCTCGACCACGACGCGGTCGCCCTCGCCGAGCCCCCACCGCCGCGCCGCCCGCGCCCCGATCGCCGCGATCCGGCCGACCGGCTCGTGGCCGGGGATGAACGGCGAGGCGGGGCCGATGGTGTCCAGCAGCGCGCCGCTGTACTCCTCGACGTCCGTCCCGCAGATCCCGCACGCCTCGACGCGCAGCAGCGCCTCGTCCGGGCCGACGTCCGGGAGCGGCAGCTCCACCAGGTCGAGATGGCGCGGAGCGCGCTGCAGCACGGCGCGGGCCGCCCCCGCCCGGCTCATCGCGTGCCCGCCCTGCTCATCTCGTGCCCGCCGTCATTTCGTGATCGTCCGGACGCCGCCGAACACGCGGCGGACGCGGGGCGCGAAGTGCTCCAGCGGCGGCGTGTCAAAGCCAGGGTCGAACGCGACCTGGTCCCACTCGTCGGCGAACCGGAGCGCGTCCGCGTACCAGGGCTCGTCCTTGAACGCCTCCCGCTCGGCCGGATCCCAGCCGAAATGGTGGCCGTAGTGCGCGGCCTCGAACGTCTGGTGCGCGTGGATGATCCGGTAGACGTCCTCGCACACGTACGGCCGCAGGATCTCCGCCGCGACCGCCGCGTGGTTGGCCGTCGAGATCACCTTGCCCATGTCGTGGCAGAGCGCCGCGACGACCATCTCGTCGTCCGCGCCCGCCGCCTCGGCGTGCGCGGCGGTCTGCAGCGAGTGCTCCAGCTGGTCGACGGCGAACCCGTCGCTGAACGCCGACAACGCGGCCAGCATCGGGAGCACCCGGCCGGGCGCGTCCTCCTGCGTCTTCAGGGTCTCGCCGCGGATGTACAGCCAGTCCTCGCGGGTGCCCTGGTCCATTCGGGTGAACATGTGCCTCCTTACCGGTAGCGCGGCCGGAAGTCCGGGTCCGCGGGGTCCAGGCCGTTCTCGTGCTCGGCGAACCAGCGCGTCCGCACCGCCCGGGTCAGCCGGGCGTCCACGAGCACCGGCCCGGACGGGTCGGCGATCAGTCCCTTGAGGTCGTCCAGCTCGCCGGGCGTCCGGACGGTCACGGCCGCCGCGCCGAACGCGCGGGCGACCGCGGCGAAGTCGGGGCGCGGGATCAGCGACAGCCCGGTGTCCATGCCGCGGTGCAGCATGTTGTGGTACTCGTAGCCGAACGCGGCGTCGTTCATGACGACGACCACGAGCCGCAGGCCGCGCCGCACCGCCGTGTCCAGCTCGGCGAGGTTCATCATCAGCGCCCCGTCGCCGGTGACGGCGAGGGTCACCCGGTCGGGACGCGCGGTCGCCGCGCCGATCGCCGACGCCAGGCCGAGCCCGATCGACCCGAAGTTGACCGGGAACACGAAGCCGGACGGATCGGGAACCGACAGGCCCCGGCACGGCTCGGACAGCGCCGCGTGGCCGCCCTCGACCACCAGTGTCCGCTCCCTTGGGACGATCCGCTCCAGCGCCGCGACCACCGTGTGCGGGTCGAGGCCGGTGTCGTCGCTGCCGTCCGGGTACTCGGTCTCGTAGGCGTACTCGTCCAGGCGGCGGGCTGTCTCGTCCGTCCGCCATCCGGTCTTCTTCACGGCCGTCTCGGCGAGCATCGCGGCAAGCGCCTTGGCGTCGCCGAGAACGCGCAGGTCGGCGGGCGTCCACTCGCCGAACGCCTCGGGGCGGACGTCGTTGTGCACGATCACCGGGTTCCCGGCGAGCATCCGGCCGCCGTCCACGGTGAACGAGTTGAGCGAGGCGCCCACGGCGAGCAGCAGGTCGGCCTCCCTGATGAGCCGCCGCCCGATCCCGGTCGCGAAGCCGCCGCAGACACCCACGTCGTAGGGCTCGCCGGAGAAGAAGCCCTTGGCCTTGAGGGTCGTGGCGAGGAGCGCCCCCGTCCGCTCGGCGAGCCCGACCAGTTCGTCTCTGGCCTCGGCGGCCCCCCGGCCCGCCACGATGACCGGCCGCTCAGCCCGCTCCAGAGCCGCCGCGACCCGCCGGACCTCCTCGTCCCGGGGCGGCGGCAGCGGCGTCCGATCCGCAAGGAACGTTCCAGGCCCGTCCCCCGCCTCCAGCCCCAGCAGCGGAGTCGGGACGTTCAGGACGATCGGCCGCCGCTCGGTGAACGCCCGCCGCACGGCGCGCACCACGTCCGCCACCGCCGACTCCGCGGAATGCACCCGCTGGACGCCCGCCCCGGTCGGCCGGACGACGTCCTCCTGGTCGATGGCCTGCGGGTTGCGCCTGTCTCCGGGCGGCGTGTCGGCGGCGATGAGCAGCATCGGCGTCCTGGCCCGGGCGGCCTCGGTCAGCGCGGTGACCGCGTTGGTGAGCGCGGGCCCGTGCGTGACGGTCGCGACGCCGAGCCGTCCGCCGGCCCGCGCGTAGCCGTCCGCCATCAGGACGGCCCCGTCCTCCCGGGCCGCCGCGACGTAGTCGGCGCCGTGCTCGCGGACCAGCACGTCCAGGATCGGCAGATTTCCGTCCCCGAGCACCCCGAACAGGCACGACACCCCGTGCTCGGCGAGCGCACCCGCCACCGCCTCGGCCACCCGCATCCGCGCCTCCCAGCACACATCCGGCACTGGTAGGGACTATCTTATAAAAGAAAGCCACCAGTCAAGGGCCTCCGGGGGCCCGCTTAACAGGTCGCATGGCGAGGTATCCGGCTCCTACGCTGGCGTATGAGCGAACTCCTGACGAGGTACTACGCCCAAGGCGGCGAGCGCGACCGGCTCACGACCGCGCGCGGGCAGATCGAGTTCGAGCGCACCAAGGAAATCGTCCTGCGCCACCTGCCGCCCGCCCCCTCCACGGTCGCCGACATAGGCGGCGGCGCAGGCCCCTACACCCTCTGGCTGGCCGGACGGGGCCACCGAGTCGAACACCGCGACCTGATGCCGCTGCACGTCCAGCAACTACGCGAGACCGCCGCCCCACACCCAGAAATCCACACCACCGAGAGCGACGCCCACAACCCCACGCCGCAGAACGTCGCGCAGGAGGGTGAGGCCGCCGCTGGACACACGCAGACCCACACCTCGCCGCGCGACGGCCGCAGCCCCATCCCGCTGCACACCCAGCAAGCCGAAACCACCAC
>NZ_SMKY01000493.1 GCF_004349235.1 Actinomadura darangshiensis
GGCGGGGAGAGGCCGAGCGATGCGGGGTCCGCTGTGCGAACCGCGGGGCAGCGTGGCAGGATTTCGGGTATGACCAGCGGTTCCGTGTCGGAGCAGCGGCTGCGTGACCTCGCGCGGCTGCGGCGCGTGCGCGACCGGATCGACCGGGAGTACGCGCAGCCGCTGGACGTCGAGGCGCTCGCCCGCGGCGCGAGCATGTCGGCCGGGCACCTCAGCCGCGAGTTCCGCCGCGCCTACGGTGAGTCGCCGTACTCCTACCTGATGACGCGGCGCATCGAGCGTGCGATGGCGCTGCTGCGCCGTGGCGACCTGAGCGTCACCGACGTGTGCTTCGCGGTCGGCTGCCAGTCGCTCGGCACCTTCAGCACCCGCTTCACCGAACTGGTCGGGATGCCGCCGAGCGCGTACCGGAGCCAGGCGATGCGCGGGACGGCCGGGCTGCCGTCGTGTGTCGCGAAACAGGTGACCAGACCGGTCAGGAATCGAGAAGCGGGGGCGACTGAGCCGCGCATAGCCTGACCGGCATGGACCTCACCATTCACACGAGCGTTCTTCCGCACGACGACCCGGAGGCCGCGCTGGCCTTCTACCGCGACACCCTCGGCTTCGAGGTGCGCAAGGACGTCGGGCACGGCGGGATGCGCTGGATCACGGTCGGCCCCGCCGATCAGCCCGGCACGTCCATCCTGCTGGCGCCGCCGGCCGCCGACCCCGGCATCACCGACGACGAGCGCCGCACCATCGCCGAGATGATGGCGAAGGGCACCTACGGCTGGATCCTGCTGGCCACCAGCGACCTCGACGGCACCTTCGACCGGCTGCAGTCCGGGGACGCCGAGGTCGTCCAGGAGCCGACCGAGCAGCCGTACGGGGTTCGCGACTGCGCGTTCCGCGACCCCGCGGGCAACATGGTCCGCATCCAGGAACTGCGCTGAGCCCACGGGCGGGAATGCCTGCCTGAGCAGGGGGGACGTCGATAGGGGCGCCCCCATGACGAGACCACTTCAGGAGTGATCATGAGCGACTCTTCCACGCAGGGGATCAAGACGGTGCTGCACCCGGTGTCCGACCTGGCGGCGGCCAAGGAGGTGTACGCGGCGCTGCTCGGCATCCAGCCGCAGGCCGATTCGTCCTACTATGTGGGCTTCGATGTCGAGGGCCAGCACATCGGGCTGGTGCCGACCGGCGGGCCGCAGGACATGACGTCGCCGGTCGCGTACTGGCACGTGCCGGACATCGAGGCGAAACTCGCCGAGGTGACCGCCGCGGGGGCCGCCGTGAAGGAGGCCGCACACGACGTCGGCGGCGGCCGCCTGGTCGCCACGGTCACCGACCCGGACGGCAACGTCCTGGGGCTCCTTCAGGACCCGTAAGCCTTCCCGGCCACCGAGTCGCGCGGCCCACGGGGGTGGGCCGACGCGCGACGGCCGCCGGTCTGTCCGACGTCTCTGGTTGGATCGAGCCGGGCGGCGCCGACGGAGACCGCGCATGCGGTCCCGCCAAACATATGGAGAACATGAGCATGGAAACGAGCCCGGGCACGCAGTCGCCTGCGCTGCACGTCGCTGACAGCCACGATCTGATCCGCGTGCACGGCGCGCGTGAGAACAACCTCAAGGACGTCAACGTCGAGCTGCCGAAGCGCCGGCTGACGGTGTTCACCGGCGTGTCCGGCTCGGGCAAGAGCTCGCTCGTGTTCGACACGATCGCCGCCGAGTCGCAGCGGATGATCAACGAGACGTACAGCGCGTTCGTGCAGGGCTTCATGCCGACGCTGGCGCGGCCCGAGGTGGACGTCCTCGACGGGCTGACGACCGCGATCATCGTCGACCAGCAGCGGATGGGCGCCGACCCGCGCTCCACCGTCGGCACCGCGACCGACGTCCACGCCATGCTGCGGATCCTCTTCAGCCGGCTCGGGCGGCCGCACATCGGCTCGTCGCAGGCGTTCTCCTTCAACGTCGCCTCGATCAGCGGGGCGGGCGCGGTCACCATCGAGCGCGGCGGGGAGAAGGTGAAGGAGCGCCGCAGCTTCAGCATCACCGGCGGCATGTGCCCGCGCTGCGAGGGCCGCGGGACGGCGTCCGACATCGACCTCGACCAGCTCTTCGACGACTCCAGGTCGCTCGCCGAGGGCGCGATCACCGTCCCCGGTTACAAGGCGGACGGCTGGATGGTGCGGTACTACTCCGAGTCGGGTTTCCTCGACCCGGACAAGCCGATCCGCGAGTACACCAAGAAGGAACGCCACGACTTCCTGTACCACGAGCCGGTCAAGATGAAGTTCCGGGGCATCAACAGCACCTATGAGGGGCTGGTCCCGCGGGTGCAGAAGTCGATGCTCTCCAAGGACAGGGAGGCGATGCAGCCGCACATCCGGGCGTTCGTCGACCGGGCGGTCACCTTCACGACCTGCCCCGACTGCGACGGCACCCGGCTGAGCGAGGCGGCCCGGTCGTCCAAGATCAAGGGCATCAGCATCGCCGACGCGTGCGCGATGCAGATCAGCGACCTCGCCGGATGGGTGCGCGACCTGGACGAGTCGTCGGTGGCGCCGCTGCTGTCCGGGCTGCAGAACACCCTCGACTCGTTCGTGGAGATCGGGCTCGGCTATCTCAGCCTCGACCGGGCGTCGGGGACGCTGTCGGGCGGCGAGGCGCAGCGCACCAAGATGATCCGGCACCTCGGGTCGTCCCTCACCGACGTCACCTACGTGTTCGACGAGCCGACGATCGGGCTGCACCCGCACGACATCCAGCGGATGAACAACCTGCTGCTGCGGCTGCGCGACAAGGGCAACACCGTCCTGGTCGTGGAGCACAAGCCGGAGGCGATCGCGATCGCCGACCATGTCGTCGACCTCGGCCCGCGCGCCGGTGCCGAAGGCGGCGAGGTGATGTTCGAGGGCACCGTCGAGGGGCTGCGGGCCTGCGGCACGCTCACCGGGCGGCACCTGGACGACCGCGCGTCCCTGAAACCGGCGGTGCGCAAGCCGTCCGGCACGCTCGAGGTGCGCGGCGCCGATTCCCACAACCTGCAGGACGTCGACGTCGACATCCCGCTCGGCGTGCTGTGCGTCGTCACCGGTGTCGCCGGTTCCGGCAAGAGCTCGCTGATCCACGGCTCGGTGGCCGGACGGGACGGGGTGGTGGCGGTCGACCAGACCCCGATCCGCGGTTCCCGGCGGAGCAACCCGGCGACCTACACCGGGCTGCTCGAACCGATCCGCAAGGCGTTCGCCAAGGCCAACGGCGTGAAGCCGGCTCTGTTCAGCGCCAACTCCGAGGGCGCCTGCCCCAACTGCAACGGCGCCGGCGTCATTTACACCGACCTCGCGATGATGGCCGGTGTCGCCACCACCTGCGAGGTGTGCGAGGGCAAGCGGTTCGAGGCGTCGGTGCTGGAGTACCACTTCGGCGGCCGCGACATCAGCGAGGTGCTCGCGATGTCGGTGACCGAGGCCGAGGAGTTCTTCGGCTCCGGCGAGGCGCGCACGCCCGCCGCGCACCGCATCCTCGACCGGCTCGCCGACGTCGGGCTCGGCTACCTCAGCCTCGGCCAGCCGCTCACCACGCTGTCCGGCGGCGAGCGGCAGCGGCTCAAGCTGGCCACCCGCATGGGCGAGAAGGGCGGCGTCTACATCCTGGACGAGCCGACCACCGGCCTGCACCTCGCCGATGTCGAGCAGCTGCTCGGCCTGCTCGACCGGCTCGTCGAGTCCGGCAAGTCGGTCATCGTCATCGAGCACCACCAGGCGGTGATGGCGCACGCCGACTGGATCATCGACCTGGGTCCCGGCGCCGGCCACGACGGCGGCCGCATCGTCTTCGAGGGCACCCCGGCCGACCTCGTAGCCGCCCGCTCCACCCTCACCGCCGAACACCTCGCCGACTACGTAACCCCCTGAC
>NZ_SMKY01000494.1 GCF_004349235.1 Actinomadura darangshiensis
ACCCCTAACGGCCGAAGGTGACCGCCGAGCGTCGCGCGTGAAAGGCGTGGAAGGCCCCTGGACCGAGCCGGCGGGCGTCCCTACGATGCCGGGGTCGCCGACTCCTGGAGGGCCACCCCATGCCCGAGCTCCCCGCCACGCCCGCTCCCGACCGGACATCGATCGACCGCAGGAAGTTCTTCGGGGTGACGGCGGGGGCCGCCGCGGCGTCCGCCCTGCTGAACTCCACCGCGGCACGCGCCGACGCGGCGGTGCCGACCGGCCGCCACCGGCACCGCCGCGTCCGGTTCGGCGTGAACTACGTGCCGAGCGAGAACTGGTGGTTCTCCTGGTCGGACTGGGACCGCCGGTCGATCGCGGCCGACCTCGACGACATCGCGTCGCTCGGCATGGACCACATCCGGATCATGCTGATCTGGTCGGAGCTGCAGCCGAACGCGACCTATGTCCGCGGGGAGCTGCTGGACCGGCTCGAAGAACTGCTCGACCTCGCCGACCGGCGGCACCTGGACGTCGAGGTGACCGTCTTCAACGGCGCGGTCAGCGGCGTCCTCTTCGTCCCGCCCTTCCTGATCAGCAACAGCGACGGGACGATCCGCAACGTCCTCACCGACCCGACCGTGATCGAGCGCGAACAATGGCTGCTCGGGCAGATCGCCGAACGCATCGGCCGGCACCGCAGATTCATGGGCTTCGACCTCTCCAACGAGATCCACTGGTTCGCGAAACCGCTCGGCATGGCGGTCACCCAGGCCCAAGGCGACGCCTGGCACACCGCCCTCTTCGACACCTGCGAAAAGGTCGCCCCCGGCAAGATCCACGTGTCGGGGATAGACCACTGGCCATGGCAGAACAACGACTTCTGGACGCGCCAGGGCCTCGGAACGGCCGGGACGATGACCGCCAACCACACCTGGGCCGGATGGACGCAGGTCATCCAGCGCTACGGCTCCCTCTCCACATCCTCGACGCATTACTCGGAGTTCTTCGTCGAGCTCATCCAGGCGTTCCACGCCGACCTGAAACGTCAGATCTGGATCGAGGAGACGGGCGTCTCGACCGTCTGGATGGACGCGGCCGACATCCCCACCTGGACGGAACGCTCGATACGCGCCATGGCCGACTGCACCGGCCTCTTCGGCATCACCTGGTGGGACTCCCACGACCTCAACCCGAAACTCACCGGATACGTCGACCTCGAATACGACCTGGGCCTGTTCACCAACGACCGGAAACTCAAGCCGATCGGCAGGACCATCCGCAAACTGATCGCCGAGTACGACGCCCGGCCACCGTCACCCTCGCCGCGCGCCACCGCCCTGGTCCTGCCCGACGACATGATTCCGGTGGCCGACTTCACCGCGTTCTTCGACCCCTTCATGAAGCTGGTCGACCGGGGAGAACGCCCGGCCGTCGTCCTCCAAAGCCGTACCACCGACACCGCCTACCTGGCCTCTCGCGGAATCACCCATCTGGTCACCCCCAGGGACGTGTGACGATGACTTACACCCGACGGGGCTTTCTCGCCGCGAGCGGCGCCGGCGCTCTGGGAATCGCACTCGGCACGTCGAAACCGGCCACGGCGGCAACCTGGGAAACCGTCGTCGACGGCTCCTTCGCCGACTACTCCGCACTGGAATCGGCGTGGAACTACCGCTACCCGTGGGGCTCGGACCACAACGGCAGCGCCCGCATGTACGGCAGCGCGTCCGACCACAACCACGTCTACCTCGAAAGCTCCGGCGTCCTGACCCTGAAAGCGGCCCGCATCACCTGGGACGAGGGAACCAGCAGCGCCGACCCGCACCTGCCGATCCACTACCACTCCGGTGCCGTCCACGCCAAACAACAGGTCCTGGTCAACGACCAGTTCCCCAACTGGGAGGTGAAGGGCGATTTCCAGGCCCCCTCAACCCGGGGCACATGGCCGGCATTCTGGCTGACCGGCGCCAACACCTGGCCGCCGGAAAGCGACGTCCTCGAATACAAGGGCGACAAGCGCAACTGGTTCAACACCTACCGGAACGCGTCCGGCGGCTGGTCCAACACCATCGTCAACGTTTCCGACCCCGGGGCCTGGCATGGCTACCGCGCCTGGATCACCAAGGTGAACTCGACCGACGTCGACATCCACTATTACTTAGACGGCTCCTGGGTCGGCCGGCACCGCGGCGCCGGCTTCGTCGGCCAGCCGATGTGGATCATCATCAACCTGCAGATGGAAGGCTCGTCGGGATCCCCGGGCCCCACGTCCACCACCTACTACAGAGCCCGCAACCTCTACGTCGGCCGCACCCGCTCCTAATCGACCAGAGGGGCGGCACCCACGATGCGGTACAGGCATTCGGCGACATCGGGCCGGGCGTCAATCTGCTCTTCCAGCACAACCCGCCAATACCCGGCCTCCGCGTAGTAGCAATCCTCGTGTTGCAGACGCAGCCGGGTTTCCAGCAGCCGAGTTTCGTATGCGTTCCCCAAGCATCGGCCGACCTCGCCGAAGACCCACCAGCACGAATCGGTCCGCGCGACCGTTACCAGCACCCGCGCAGCCTCAAAGGCGACACGCTGCGGACTCACGGTCGCCATGCGCAAGAACGTACGCTCGCCGGGCCCGCACTGTCGACGGCCTCCCGACATCCGGACCCCGGTAACCGTCCGCCCGGACGGCCCGTTACACCATGTTCGCAGGCCATTAGGGTTGACGGTCATGACGGCAGAACACTGGACCTTGGGCGGCGACTTGAGCGTCGCGAGGATCGGGTACGGCGCGATGAAGCTGACCGGGTGGCCGAGAGGCGACCGGCCCGACCGGGAGACGGCACTGGCCGTCCTGCGCCGGGCCGTGGAACTCGGGGTGAACCACATCGACACCTCGAACTACTACTCGCGTGACGGAGTGGCGGCCAACGAACTCATCCGCGAGGCGCTGCACCCCTACCCGGACGACCTCGTCATCGTGACCAAGGTCGGCGCCTTGGTCGAGGGCGCCGACATCGCATTGCCGCCGGCCGAGCAGAACGGCCTCACCCCCGGCAATCTGCGCCGCGGCATCGAGGCGAACCTCCGCTCCCTCGGCCTGGATCGCCTGGACGTGGTGAATCTGCGGATGGGCGACCTCGACCGGTCACAGACACCTTTGAGAGCACCCCTCGAAACGCTGCTCGCGTTGCGCGAAGAGGGCCTGATCCGCCATCTGGGCATCTCCAACGTCACCGCGTCCGAGTTCGCCGAGGCCCGCGAGATCGCGCCCATCGCCTGCGTCCAGAACCTTTACAACCTGTCCCGGCGCGACGACGACCCGCTCGTCGATGCCTGCGCCCAGGCCGGTATCGCCTACGTCCCCTTCTTCCCCGTCGGCGGTTTCCAGCCGCTCACGGCACAGCATTTGGACGCCATAGCCGTCCGCCACAATGCGACCGTGCCACAGGTGGCCCTGGCCTGGCTGCTGGCCCGATCACCGAACATCCTGCTCATCCCCGGCACCGGCTCCCTAACCCACCTCGAACAGAACATAGCCGCCGGCACCCTGAAACTGAGCCCCCAAGACAAGACACAACTCAACTAAGAACAAGCCGGGACCTCATGGACCGGATGGGGCATGACAGCGTGCGCGCCGCGATGATCTATCAGCACGCGAAGTCTGAGGCGGGCCGCGCGATTGCTGATGCGCTCAACGACAAGATCAAGGCGGAGCGGGGCGGCGATGACGAGGATGACGGCGGCCTCGGTGGCGCGCTCGTCCCCGTGGGCCAATCGCACGCTGATCGCACGAACGCCCCCGTCCAGGGTTTGGATGGGGGCGTTTTCGCTGGTGGAGCCTAGGGGATTCGAACCCCTGACACCCGGCTTGCAAAGCCGGTGCTCTACCAACTGAGCTAAGGCCCCTTGCGGCGGGACCAGCCTACCCG
>NZ_SMKY01000495.1 GCF_004349235.1 Actinomadura darangshiensis
GTCAGGGCTGCGGGGGCGTCGGCCGGGACGGCCGGGTTCTTCGGCGGGACGGGGGTGAGGCGGCGGTAGGCGTCGCCGAGGGCCGGGCGCGGGTCGTCCTCCGACCGGTTCGGCCAGAACGACATGGCGCGCTCGGCCTGGGCGGTGATGGTGAGGGACGGGTTGACCCCCAGGTTGGCCGAGACCGCGGAGCCGTCCACGACGTGCAGGCCGGGGTTCCCGTAGACGCGGTGGTAGGCGTCGATCACGCCCGACTCGGCGGAGTCGCCGATGGCGCAGCCCCCGAGGAAGTGCGCGGTCATCGGGACGTCGAACAGGTCGCCCCACGCGCCGCCGGGGATGCCGCCGATCTCCTCGGCGATCCGGCGCGTCGCCTCGTGCCCCTCCGGGATCCAGGTGGGGTTCGGCTCGCCGTGCCCGGCGGACGCGTGGACGTCCCAGCCGAACGGGCCCCGCTTCGGGCGCAGCGTGATCGAGTTGTCGCGGGTCTGCATGACCAGCGCGATCACCGTCCGCTCCGACCAGTGCCGGACGTCGAAGAGCTGGAGGAGGTCGCGCGGGCGCCGCACCGCCTCGCGGGCGAACTTCACGATGCGGGGCGTGTGCCGCTCGCCCGGACGGTCGCCGTCCACCAGAAGGGTCTGCAGGCCGGCGAGAAGGTTCGAGCCCCGGCCGTACCGGACGGGCTCGACGTGGGTGTCCGGCGCCGGGTGGAACGACGACGTGATCGCGACGCCCGCGGAGAAGTCGGGGCCCGGCCTGCCGTTGCGGCGCCCGCCGCCGAGGATCGCCTCGGAGTTGGTGCGGGTCAGGGCGCCGAGGCGGTCGGACAGGCGCGGCAGCAGCCCGGTCGACTTCAGCTTGTGCAGGAGCTTCTGCGTCCCATAGGTGCCGGCGGCGAAGACGACCTGCCCCGCGGTGAGCGTCTTGCGGTTGCGCCCGAACGAGCCGGTCCGGACGATGGCGACCTCGTAGCCGCCGCCGGGCAGGGGCTTCACCGAGGTGACGCGGCTGAGCGGCATCACCCGGGCGCCCGCCTTCTCGGCCAGGTACAGGTAGTTCTCCGTGAGCATGTTCTTCGCGCCGTGGCGGCAGCCCACCATGCACTCGCCGCACTCAAGGCAGCCGCGCCGCCGCGGGCCCGCCCCGCCGAAGTAGGGGTCCGCGCTCTCGATCCCGGAGCCGCGCCCGAAGTAGACCCCGACGGGCGTCCTGACGAACGTGTCGCCCTTGCCCATCCGGCCGGCGACCTTCTTCATGACCTCGTCGGCCGCGGTGGTCGTCGGGTTCTGGACGACGCCGAGCATGCGCTTCGCCTGCTCGTAGTAGGGCGCCAGCTCGTCCTGCCAGTCGGTGATGTGCGCCCACTGCCGGTCCTTGAAGAACGGCTCCGGCGGGACGTACAGGGTGTTGGCGTAGTTGAGCGAGCCGCCGCCGACGCCCGCGCCGGCCAGCACCATGACGCGGCTCGACTTGGCGCCACGGATCAGGTGCATCCGCTGGATACCGGTCAGGCCCAGCGCCGGCGCCCACAGGTAGCGCGCGATGCGCCAGTTCGTCTTCGGCAGCTCCGGATACCGCGACCCCGGCGCGCCGGACGGGTTGGTGTCGAAGCGGCGGCCCGCCTCGATCACCCCGACCCTGTAGCCCTTCTCGGTCAGCCGCAGCGCCGACACGCTGCCGCCGAACCCCGACCCGACGACGAGCACGTCGAAGTCATGCTTCACTGGCGATCCCTACTTGATCCGCAGCTTCTTCATGAGCTTGATACCGGTCGCCATGTAGCCGGCGAACGCGTCATAGCTGATCTTCCCGGGAGGCTCCAGGTCCATGAGGTGCTGGCTCGCGACGGTCTGCACCTCGGTGAACTTCAGCAGCCCCTCGGACCCGTGGCGGCGTCCCACCCCGGACTGCTTCATCCCGCCCATCGGGGAGTCGTAGGACGCGTACGCGGCACCGTACCCGTCGTTGATGTTGACCGTCCCCGCCTGGATGCGCGCGGCGAGGCGGCGGCCCCGCGCCGCGTTCTTCGTCCACACCGACGCGTTCAGCCCGTAGGCCGTGTCGTTGGCGCGGGCGACGACCTCGTCCTCGTCGCGGTACTTGTAGACGGCGACGACGGGCCCGAACGTCTCGTTCGCGCACAGGTCCATCTCACCGGTGACGTCCGCGAGGATCGTCGGCTCGTAGAACAGCGGGCCGACGTCGGGACGCGCCTTCCCGCCCGCGAGGACCGTCGCGCCCTCCTCGACCGCCTGGTCGACGTGCCGCGTGACCGCGTCCAGCTGGCGCTTGTGGGTCAGCGACCCCATCTCGGCGTCGAAGTCGAGGCCGGTGCCGAGCCTCATGCCCTTGACCAGCTCGGCGAACCGGGGGACGAACCGGTCGTAGACGTCCTCGTGCACGTACATCCGCTCGATCGAGATGCACAGCTGCCCGGCGTTGGTGAAGCACGCGCGGACGGCTCCGCGCGCGGTCCGCTCGACGTCGGCGTCCGCCATGACGATCATCGGGTTCTTGCCGCCGAGCTCCAGCGAGTAGGCGACCAGCCGCGGCGCGACCCGCTCGGCGATCGCCTTGCCGCCCCGGGTCGAGCCGGTGAAGGAGACGTAGTCGGCCTCGTCCAGCAGCGGGTCGCCGATCTCGGCCGGGTCCCCCACGACGATCTGCCACAGGTCCTTGGGCAGCCCCAGCGAGATCAGCAGGTCCAGGATCCACAGGCTGGACAGGCACGTCTGGGTGTCCGGTTTGTGGATCACCGCGTTGCCCGCCATCAGCGCCGGCGCGATGTCACTGGCCCCCAGCGCGAACGGGTAGTTCCATGGCGCGATCAGCGCGACGACGCCCTTCGGATGGCGCAGCTCCTGGACGCGCGTCAGTGCCGGCATCATCCCCTGCCGCCGCCGCGGCTTCAGCAGCTTCGAGGCCCGCCGCGCGTAGTACAGCGAGCACAGCGCCACGTCGAGGAACTCCTCCATCGCGTGGCGGCGGGCCTTGCCCGTCTCCAGCTGGATGACGTCGAGGATCTCCTCGCGCCGGTCGACCAGCGCGTCCGAGAGCCGGAGGAACGGCTTGACCCGCTCGCTCACCGGCAGCGCCGCCCAGGCCCGCTGCGCCTCGCGGGCCCGCTCGTAGGCCTTCCGGACGTCGTCGGGACCGGAGAGCGGAACGGTCGCGAGGGGCTCGCCGGTGAACGGGCTGGGGATCGTCGCGGTCTCGGCTCCGTCCGAGGCGACGTGCGACGCCAGGCGTTCGGTCAGGGATTCAGGGAGCGTGTGCTCTGCCGCGCCTTTGGCAGGGACCGTCGGGGATGCCATGCAGGCAGAGTATGACCACCTGCCCAGACTTGGCTACCCGCAAGTAACGCGCTACTTGCAGTGATATGCCCCACCTGGTCCCGTAATCTTCGTCCCCGGCTGACAACTCGGCCCGAACGGACCGTTCCAAGCCAGGCGGAGTTGTGCAACTCGGGGACTGACCATGGACGACCGGTGTATTCCGAAGAGGAGGGAGAGAATCTCACGGCCCACGGAGGGAACACCACATGACGGACGCCCACGGCGGCAACCGGCCCGCGGGTGACACGAGCGGTCCACGGCCGCGCCGCGACCGGCGCGAGCAGACCCGCACCGCTTTGCTCACCGCCGCCGAACGCCTCTGGGCCGAACGCGGCATCCACGGCGCCTCCCTCGACGACATCGCCGCGGCCGCCGGCCTCACCAAGGGCGCCGTCTACTCCAACTTCGCGGGCAAGACCGACCTGCTCCTCGCCCTGATGGAACGCATCACCAGCGACCGCACCCGCCCCGACGTCTGCGACGAGCTCCGCGCCGCCGAAGAGGACACCGACCCCACCGGC
>NZ_SMKY01000496.1 GCF_004349235.1 Actinomadura darangshiensis
GCGCCCCACCCGACGGCGAGCCCCACGAGAAACGGCCAGGCAGTGGTGGCGAACCCCGCCGCACTGGCGGCCTCGTCATGCGAACTACGCCCGATCCCCACGAACACGAGCACACAGCAGACGTCCGCCACCCCGCCCAGCCAATTCCGCATACCCACAGGCTAGGCGCCGATCAGAACCCTCCGTCCCGGGGAACGGCGGCGGCCATCCGCCGTGTCCGCGCCGGGCGTGCGGGGGATCCGGACGGGCAGAGGGCCCGGGCGGCGATCGACGGGCGCAGGAGCGTAGCGGGCGGGTCCAGCAGGCCAATGACGCGGAAGAACTGCTCGGCCACGCCGGTGTCGCGGGCGGCGGCCGCCTGGACGCGGCCGACGTAGGCGTTGAGCAGGCGGATCGCGGGAGTGCGGCGGCCCTCCACCTCGGGCATGGAGAGGTCGGCGGCGACGGCCATCCGCCACGGGTCGTTCAGCGCCTTCGCGACCGTCCGGAAGTAGCGCCTGGTCAGGCCGCGCGGCCCGGCGTCCAGGCAGCGGCGCAGCGCCTCCGCCTCCAGGCAGGCCACGGTCATGCCCTGCGCGTAGACGGGGTTGAAGCTGCACAGCGCGTCGCCGGTGACCAGCAGCCCGGCGGGCAGCCCCCGCATCCGCTCGTAGTGGTTGCGCAGATCGGACGGGTACCGGTGCGAGGCGATCTCGCCGAGCACCTCCGCGGCGAGGATCGACTCGAACACCTCCGGCGGCGCGAGCGTCCGGACGAAGTCCAGGAAGCCCTCCTCGTCAGCGGGGGGACGGTTGGCGCCGTCCAGGCCCGCGATGGTGAGCAGGTGCCGGTCACCCTCGACGGCGACCATCGCCATGCCGCGCGGGCTGCCCGGCCGCGGCCCGACGACGACGGCCTTGCCCGCGCCGGAGTCCAGCGGCAGCCGGATCGGCCGGGTGGCGTAGGCGACCGCGACCTTGACCTCCTCGCGCGGTACGGGCCCGTGCCCGAGCCGCTCCAGCCAGTACCGGGTGCGGCCGGCGCGTCCCATCGCGTCCACCACCAGGTCGGCGCGGATCTCCTCGGCGGCGGCGCCGACGGCCCGCGGCACCACCTGGACGCCGGTGACCCGGCCCTGGCCGGTGAGCAGCCCGACGACGTCGCGTCCCCCGGCGAACCGGACGCCGGGCAGCGCCCCGACGCGGTCGCGGACGACGCCCTCCAGGAGCGGCCGGCTCGCCTGGATCGCCCGTTCCGCCCCGCGCCGCCGGGCGAGCGTGTGCCCACCGAGGGTGAAGCGGTGGTCGGCGCCGGGGTCGGCGACGACGGCCCCGGCGCCGATGAGCTCGGCCTCGACGCCCGGCAGCATGTCCTCCAGGATCCGCTGCCCGCGCGGCAGCAGGATGTGGGCGTGCCGCCCCTGCGGGACGCCCTTGCGCCATCCGTCCGCCCGGCCCCGGTCGCGTTCGACGACGGTGACCCGCTCGTAGGCCCCGGCCAGGGCGCGCGCCACGAGCAGCCCCGCCATGCCGGCGCCGAGCACTACCGCGTGTTCTCCGATGCTTCGCATCTCGTGCCTCCCGTTGTCGGTCGATGAGGCGACGATGCGGCGGCCCGGTGTCCACCCGCCAGGCCGCTAGCTGTCCACTTGGTGGCCGGTTCCGTAGAGCTCCTTCTCCCACAGCGCGGCGACGATCCGCTCGACGGCCCGGTTGCGGTGCCGCCGGTAGGTGCTGAACGGCAGCCCGAGCATCTCGGCGGCCCGCTCCTGGGTGGCCGCCGGCCGCAGGAAGGTACGGTCGACGACCCGGTGAAGCGCGTCCTCGCGCAGAGCCCCGGCGGCCTCCTCGACCAGTTTCCGCAGCGCCGCGACGGGGTCGTCCGCGGACCGGACGAGCCGCGACCGCACCAGCGGGTTCCCGGCGAGCCGTTCGGGGCGGTGCAGGTCGCGCAGCGCGCCGCGCACGGCGTCGGCGAACTCCGGCTGCGACAGGACGAGCTCCGGCGCGGCCGCCGTCGCCTCCGTCACGGGGGCGCCCAGCTCCCGCTCGGCGGTCAGCGCGAGCCAGTCGTCCACGCCCAGCACCCGCCAGTCGTGCGCGTACACGTCGTAGAGCCGTCCCCCGGACCGGTAGGACGCCTCCGGCGCGTGGTGGAAGTCGAAGAAGGACAGCAGCGGGTCCCAGTACTCCCGCTCGGACGGGACGGTGACGAGGTCCCACGCCTTCCCGCCGCGGGTGATCAGCTCCTGCCCGTGCCAGAGCCGGATCATGGTCTCCGACCGGGAGGGGCGCTGCTCCGGCTCGGTGTCCACGAAGAACCGCCAGGCCAGGACGCTCTCCCCGGGGCGCGGCGGACCGTGCCGCGACACGTGCCCCCACATCGCCCACGCCCCCGGATCGGCCCGCAGTTCGTCCTCGGCGACCTCGTGCAGGGCCACGTAGGCGGCGTACCCGAACGGCTCGCCGGCCTCGTCCCGGAAGACCCCGAACGCCTCCGGCTGCCGCCCGATCCACCACGCGGCGAGGGCGGCCTGCTCCGCTCCCTGGTACGTCCGGGTCATCGCGAGGACGGTCTCGGCGTCCCTCGCCTTCAACCCGGTCGCGGACAACCCGCCCAGGCCGGCGAGCCGCCAGTACCCCTGGACGACGGGATGGCCGCGGCTGAGGAACATGATGTCCGCGACGGCCTGGTGCCGGACGGGCTCGTCCTCGCGCGCTCCCCTGGCCCGTCCGACGAAGTGGGCCCGCAGCGCCCGGTGGAGGGCCGCGTAGCCGTCCGGGTCGCGCCACCGCAGGTCGGCGTCCAGGATGTCGCGCACCACGTCGTGCGGGAACAGCCCGAACTCCCGCTCCTCGACGAACGACAGTCCGCGCAGCCACCCGAACAGCGGCCCGGCGCGCTCCTCCCCGAGCATGCCGCGCAGCAGGTCCTCGGTCGTGAACCGCGCGTGCGCGCAGATCTGCAGCGCCTCGCGATGCGGCGGCCCCGGCACCTCGTCGACCAGCCGCCCGAGCAGGGCACGCACGATGTCGGGCGCGTCGCTCATCGCGCCGGGCACGTCCTGCCGCCGCCGGATCGTTTACCAGCAGCGACAGCGTCAGCGGATGCCCGTGCGCCAGCCGCCGCACCCGCTCGTGCTGCTCGGCGGGCACGCCCTCGACGTCCAGGTAGGCCCGCGTGTCGTCCGGGCTGAGGTTCCGCAGCGAGACGACCCGCAGCAGTTCGTGCCACCCGGCGTCGGCGACCCACCGAGCCGAGGGGGCGTCCCGCCCGGCGATGACGACGAGCGTGTCGGCGGGCAGCCCGGGGACGAACTGCTCACGGACCCAGTCGTCCAGGGGCGCGAGCAGTTCGTAGGTGTCGACGAACACGGCATACCGGCCCCTGGGTGCGTCGACGGCCCGCAGGAAGGCCCCTGCCTCGGGGGTGACCGTCCGGGCGTCCACGAGAACGGGCGTGATCCCGGCCTGCCGCGCCGCCTCCGCCATCTCTCCGAGCAGCGCGCTCTTCCCGACCCCGCCCGGCCCGTGCAGGAACAGCACGGAGAAGGCCTCGTCCTCCAGGGCCGACCGGAACAGCTCGATCTCGGCCCCTCGCCCGACGAACCGCCGCCGCCGAGCCCTCTGCAATCGATCCCCGACCGTCCCGCTCAAGGCGCCCTCCCAACGGAACCCTTCCCAGCACCGTAATCCGCGCAAGGAAAAGGGCGACAGGGGGTGGGACGGTCGTCGGCCCTACCGATCTCCGGGCGTCCCCCAGGGCGGAGGACCGGCCGGTGCGCCGGGCCCGTACATCCACGGCGGGACGGGGAACGGCAGATCCCGCTGACGGGCGCGGCGCCCGCTCCGGCGGCCCAGCAGCCAGCCGAGCAC
>NZ_SMKY01000497.1 GCF_004349235.1 Actinomadura darangshiensis
TCCCCCCGCCCCCTACGCCCGGCGGGGCACCGCGTTCCATGCCTGGCTGGAGAGCCGCTGGGGCCAGCAGCGCCTCCTCGACCCGGACGAACTGCCCGGCGCCGCCGACGAGGGCGCCGTCGACGACGCGCACCTCGCCCGGCTGCGCGACCGCTTCGAGCAGTCGGAGTGGGCGGCGCGCGAACCGCTCGACATCGAGGTGCCGTTCGAGACCGTCATCGGCGACCGCCTCATCCGGGGCCGGATGGACGCCGTGTTCCGGTCGCCGGGCGGCGGCTACGAGGTCGTCGACTGGAAGACCGGCTCACCGCCGTCCGGGGACGAGGCCCGCTTCGTCGCGGTGCAGCTCGCCGCGTACCGGCTGGCCTGGGCCGAACTCAACGGGGTGGACGTGTCACAGGTCAGTGCGGCGTTCCACTACGTCAGCGCCAACGTCACCGTCCGCCCGGCCGACCTGCTGGACGCCGCCGGCCTCGCCGCGCTGCTTGAAGACGTCCCCGCAGCGTGAGGTCGAGGACGAAGTGAGGAGTCTCACCTGACCTCTGTTCACCGTGCGTGGTTTCGGGGATGATCCGTGCAACCATCCGAGGAGGCGACGTGACGGTGACCCACGACGAGAAGGTCGTACGGGAGTTCTCAAAGCAGGCGGCCGGATTCGCCGACCCCGCGTTGAATGTCGCGTTCACCCGCCACCTGGACCGGCTCGTCCGGTTCATGGACCCCGAGCTCGACCTGGAGGACGTCGTCCTGGAGGTCGCCGCCGGGACCGGCCTCGTGTCCCGCGCCATCGCCCGTCGCGTCCGGCACGTCACCGCCCTCGACCTCACGCCCGCGATGCTGACCGAAGGCAAGCGCGCCGCCGACCACGCCGGCCTCATGAACGTCACCTTCGCGCACGGCGACGCCGTCGCCCTGCCCTACCTCGACCGGTCGTACACGCTCGTCGTCACCCGCTTCTCGCTGCACCAGGTCGCCGACCCGGGAGCCGTCGTGCGGGAGATGGTCCGGGTCTGCCGGCCCGGTGCCGCCCTCATCATCGCCGACCTCAGCCGGCCGGACGGGCTGCACGGCGACCTCGACCGCATCGAGCGCCTCCGCGACCCCTCGCACGGGACGGCCCTCACCGAAACGCAGGTCGCGGACCTCGTCACGTCGGCGGGCGCGGAGGTGAAGCGCGCCGAGCGGTTCGACTACGCCCGCCCGCTCGACCCGTGGCTGCGGTTCTCGCACACTCCCGCCGACGTCGCCGCGCAGATCAGGCGGGATCTGGAGGACGAGCTGGCGGGCGGACCGGCCACCGGCATGCGTCCGAGCATGGACGACGGCGTCCTGCACTTCACGCACTCCTACCTCTTCCAGCAGGCGATCGCGGGTTAGGTTTTCGAGCAAACGTTCGACGAATGTCACCGGTGTGGTTTATGTTGTCGAACATGGGTTCTAGCAATGTGCGCGCCCTCGATCGCGAGCCGGCAGCGCTGGCGATGCGCATCGGCGTCGTCGCGGCCGAGGCCGCCCTCGCCACCTTCGCCCGCCACCTCGACCTGGACGACCTCGAAGACGGCGTCGACTTCCAGGGCGCCATCGGCCCCGCCGAATGGCCGGTGTTCTCCCTGGTCATCGACACCCTCGCCGAGGCCGGGCCGGGCGACCGCCGAACCCTCGACGAGCGCCGCGCCGACGCCCTCAACGACCTGGCCCGCATCTGCATGGCCGCGAAGAACCGCGCCGGCGCCGCCTGAGGCCGCGCCGCCCGAGGCCGTGGCATCCGGCCTCGCGATCGGGTGCGCCCGGGGTCTTGCGGCCTTGGGCCCGGGCGTTCCCTTCCGTCAGCCGTCCAGCGTGCGCCGCTTGACCTTGCCGGTGCTCGTGCGGGGAAGTTCCCGGACGAACCGGACGTCACGCGGGACCTTGTACCTGGCCAGGTGCTCCTTCACGTAAGCCTTGAGGTCGTCCTCGGTGACCGTCGCGCCCTCGTTCCTCACGACATGGGCGGCGAGCCGCCGGCCGAACCGGTCGTCGTCCACCCCGGCCACCGACACGTCCGCGACGTCCGGATGCTCGCCGAGCAGGCCCTCGACCTCGCCGGGGAACACGTTCTCCCCACCCGAGACGATCATGTCGTCCGCGCGTCCGTCGATGAACAGGCGTCCGGCCTCGTCGAAATGCCCGAGGTCGCCGGTGCCCGTCAGGCCGTCCCGGACCTGCTTGGCGCCGCCACCGGTGTAGCCCGCGAACCGCAGCCCGCCACCGGTGTAGATCTCCCCGGTCGCACCGGGCGGCAGCTCCCGTCCGTCCTCGTCGAGGATCTTGATCGTGAGGCGGAAGGACGGCTTCCCGACCGTGCCTGGGGCGTCCCTCAGATCTTCCGGCGTGGCGATCGTGGCCCAGCCGGTCTCCGTCGCCCCGTACACGTTGATGAGGACGTCACCGAACACGTCCATGAACGCGTCCGACAAATGCGGATGCAATGCCGAGCCGCCGCACACCACCACGCGCAGGGACGGCGTTCGCAGCGCGTCGTGCACGTCCAGGATGCGCTGAAGCATCACGGGCACCGCGACCAGCGTTTCCGCCTCACAGTCCACGATCGTCTCCAGCGTCCGCCGCGGGTCGAATCGGCGGGACAGGATGAGCGGCATGCCCATCCCGAGCCCGACCGTCGTGTAGGCGAACCCGAGAATATGGAACAGCGGCGGCGCGACCACAATGGGCGCCCCCGACCGGACCGGAACGCGCATCAGATGGCTCAGCGCCACAGGCAACAACGACGAAACCGTCAGGTCGTGGCGAGCACCTTTCGGTGTGCCCGTGGTTCCCGACGTCATCACGATCACACTGCCGGCCTTGTGCGGCTTGATCGGTGCAGGTTCGGTACTGGCGATAAGCCCGTCGATCGTCTCACCGTTGGTGTTCTCGCACCAGGCGATTATTCGGTCCCCTGCGAACTTCGACTCGTCTACCGTCTGGACGAACTCATCATCGTGGACAAGCAGTTCGATATTCTCGCTCTTGACGACCTGTCCCAGTTGCGTTCCGGAGAAGTCGGTGTTCAACAGCACGACGTCATTGCCGAGGCGGGACGCGGCCAGAACCGTCTCCACGAATCCGCGATGGTTGCGACACAGAACCCCGACCCTGCCGTCGTCCAGACGGTTTTCGAGCGCGGCCGCAAGCGCCGCCGCACGTTCTTCGAGTTCGGCGTAGGACAATGCCCCACGTTCGTCGATCAGAGCCGTCCGGTCAGGGAACCGCAGCGCCGACATCGCTCCGATCGTCGCCGGGACGGGCCCGAACCGCACATACGGAAACAGCAACCGCGCCGCCCGATCCGGACGCATGGGCTGCACGACCCCGGCATCCCGTACCGCACGGGCAGCCCTGGCCCCAAGACTGGCGACGCTACGCACCTGGTCCAGCAACAGCACGCTTCTCCTCCCTGGCCGTCCTGCTCGCTCGCTCGCGAGCCTGACATACCCGCCTAAACGCGAGATATTTGCCGAGGTGCGTGTGCTGGGTCCCTTTCTCTTGTGTGCGTGGCTGAGGCTACTTTCCTATCGGCTCGGTGTGGTTGCCGTTGATGGACGGCTGCGGTGGCCTTCCGAAGGTGGGCGTGCCCATTCCGCTTGTCGCCGATCGCTGTCACGTTCGTTGCGGTGGCCGACAGGGGATGGGCGTTTATCGCTAGTGTCTCGCTCGAAAAGTTTCTTTTCTTTTGATTTTGGCGATGATCTCGTCGGCGTCCTTGGTCCAGGAGAACGGTTCGCAGCGGTCGTTCCAGCCGTCGATGAAGGCGCCGATCGCGGTGGTG
>NZ_SMKY01000498.1 GCF_004349235.1 Actinomadura darangshiensis
CTCACTTAGACGCTCGCTCACCGCACTCCATCCATCACCGTGCCGACCTCCCGGAGGCCACGTTAATACGGCGATGGCCGGGCACGGCCACCCGGCGGATCACGCACCGGATCGCTGCACACCCTGGGCTCCGTTCGCCGCGGTCAGGCGGGCTCGGACCCTGTCCGCCTGGGGGGCGCCGAGTTGCTCGAAGATGGTGAGGGCCTGGCGCCAGAGGCGGTGGGCGGCGAGGGTGTCGCCGGCATCGTTTCTGATCTTGCCGAGGTTGAGGAGGGCGAAGCCCTCGCCCAGCCGGTTGCCGATCGCGCGGGCGGCGTCCAGGGCACGCCGCGAGTGGTCCTCGGCCTCCTCCAGGCGGCCGAGGTCGCGGTAGGCCAGGCCGAGCGCCCAGAGCGTCCGGCTGATCCCCCAGTGGTCCTCGACCTGCTCGAACAGCGCCAGGGCCTGCCGCGAGTGCTCGATGCCCTCGGCGGGCCGGCGGATCCTCCCGCAGATCTCGCCGAGCTGGTAGCGGGCCCACGCCTCGCCCCAGCGGTCGCCGATGGCACGGAAGATCCGGTCGGCGCTCGTGCAGTCGCCCATGGCCTCGTCGAAGCGGCGGAGGTCGGTGAGCGCCACGCTGCGCAGGGTGCGGGCCGACGCCTCGATCCACGGCTCGCCGATCTCCCGGCCCATGGCGACGGCCGCCGCGAACCGCTCGAACGCCTCGTCGAAGCGGTGCACGTCCCGGTAGGCGTTGGCGATGCTCGTCAGCAGGTGCGCCTCGCCGTACCTGTCGCCGCCGTCGCGGACGGCGGCGAGGCCGAGGTCGTGCGTGACGATCCAGTCCGTCCACCGGGTCCGGAGGCTGAAATAGCTCCAGAGCGTGAACGGGAGCTTCCACGCGACGTCGTGGAGGCCGGCCTCGGCGGCGTGCCGTGTCGCCGCGACCAGGTTGAGCCTTTCTTCTTCGCACCACGTGAGCGCTGCGCCCGGGGAGGGCAGGGCGGCGGGTTCGCACGCCTGCCGGGGAGGGTCCAGCGGGACGCGGCGGCGGCCCGGCATCAGGACGCGGTCGGCCGCGTCCGCCGTGTGCAGGTACCAGTCGAGGACGCGCCGCACGGCCGCGTCCCGTTCCGGTTCCGGCTCGTCGGCGGTTGCGCGGTCGCGGGCGTAGACGCGGAGCAGGTCGTGCATCCGGAAACGCCCGGGCATGGTCTCCTGCAGCAGGTGCACGTCGGTAAGCGCTTCCAGCTGCTGACGCGCTAGCCGCGTCTCCTGCGCCGTGAGGACGGCGGCGGCGTCCAGGCCGATGTCGGGGCCCGGGTGCAGGCCGAGCAGGCGGAAGGTGCGGGCCGCGTCCGGCGGCAGGGCACGGTACGACCAGTGGAACGCCGCGCGCACCGCGACGGTCTCGTCGTCGGCCGCCGCGAGCAGGTCCAGGCGGCGGCGCTCGTCCTGGAGCTCCCGGGTCAGCCCGGCCAGCGTGAGCCGCGGGCGGATCGCCGCGCGCTCCGCGGCCAGCCGGAGCGCCAGCGGCAGGTTCGCGCAGAGCCGGGTCAGCTCCACGGCCGCCCCGGGTTCCGCGTCGACCCTGACCGCCCCGATCACCTCGCGCAGCAGCGCCAGCGAGTCCGCCTGGGAAAGGAGATCGACCGGAACCCGGCGCGCGCCCGTTCGGACGACGAGACCGGACATGCTGCCGCGGCTGGTCACGACCGCCATGCAGTCGCCCGTGCCCGGCAGGAGCGAACTGACCTGTGCCGACGAGGCGGCGTTGTCCAGCACGATCAGCATGCGCCGCCGGTCGAGCTGCGACCGGTAGAGCGCGGCCCGTTCCTCAAGTGTCGAGGGGATCGCCGCAGGCGGGACGTGGAGGGCGCGCAGGAACCCGTCGAGGACCTCGTCGGGCCGCGCGGGCGGGCCCGCGCGGCTGTAGCCGCGCAGGTCGACGAACAGCGTCCCGTCCGGGAAGCGGTGGCGCACCCGGTGGGCCCAGTGGACGGCGAGGGTCGTCTTGCCCACGCCGGCCATTCCCGACATCGACGCGATGACCACGGTGTTCGGGCGTGTGCCGGTCTCCTGCAGCAGGCCGGCCAGCTTCGCGAGTTCACCGGTCCGGCCGCTGAACCCGGACACGTCGGCTGGGAGCTGCTGGGGCGCCGGTCGCCCGGCCTGCGGGACGGCCCGGACCGGCGCCGCCAGGTCCAGCGACGGGTCGCCCGCGAGCACCGCCGCCTCCAGCCGCCGCAGCCGGAGGCCGGGCTCGATGCCCAGCTCCTCGGTGAGCACGCGCCGGGTCTCCCGGTAGACCTCAAGCGCCTCGGCCTGCCGCCCGGAGCGATACAAGGCGAGCATCAGCTGCGCCCGGTACCCCTCCCGGAGCGGATGCTCGGCGGCCAGGGCGCGGAGCTCGGGGACCAGCTCGCCGTGCCGGCCCAGGTCAAGTCCGGCGGAGACGTGCTCCTCGATGGCCGCCAGGCGCAGCTCGTCGAGCCGCACGGCCTCGTCGTGCAGGGGCGGGACCTCGGTCAGGCCCGTGTAGGCGTCCCCGCGCCAGAGCGCGAGCGCCTCGCTCAGCGTCGCGTGCACCGCGGACGCATCCGCGCATTCACCGGCGCTGCGCCCCCGGCCGACCAGATCCGCGAAGCGCTGCGCGTCGAGTTCCCCCGGCTCCACGGTGAGCGCGTAGCCGGGCGCGATCCTGGCGATTCGCTCCGGGCGGCCCAGCGTCCTGCGCAGCGTGTGCACGTACATCCGCAGGTTCGCCGGCGCCGACCGGGGCGGCCGGCCGCCCCACAGGGCGTCGGCGAGCAGATCGTCGGATACCGGACTATTGGCATGGCGGAGCAGAACCGCCAGCACGAGACGCAATTTGAATGACGTCAGCTCGAAGGCGCGCTCGCCTTCGGTGACCGAGAGTGGCCCTAAAACCCCGAACCGCATAGGAATGCCCCCCGTCCCCGTGCCCGGGACAGTAACACGCGACTCGTGCCGGATATCAGTGTTCTCCCGGCTTTTCTAATGATCATAAAGATCGGCATCACGCCCGTCCTTTCATGATCTTCGCCGCATATACGGCGAACATACGGCCGGTGTACGCGGCATTCTTAGCGTACGGCGCGTACCGATGTTCCCAAGAGCAGAGGGGATCTCATGCGAAACAGGTTCGCACGGGCGACGGCTCGCACCGCGGTGCTCGGCGCGTCCGCCGCACTGGTCGCGACGGCGGCTCCGGCCGCCTTCGCGCAGGACGCCGCGCCGGCCGCGCAGGGCCGCACCTGCGTGCTCAAGGCGGGTGGCGGCATGGACTGCGGGGGCGGCGGCCGGCGCATCGCCGCCGGGCCGTGGGCGATCAAGGTGCACCAGCACCCGAACTACGGCGGCGAGTCGGTCACGTTCTACCTTCCGGCCGGAGTGAGTCAGTGCTCGGGGCCGTTCGAGAACGAATACCCGATCAACATAGCGCACGGTGACTTCTGGGACAACCGGATCAGCTCCGTGCAGAGCAACGACGCCACCAACTGCAACATCAAGCTCTACGACGGCCACGAGCTCACCGCGAACACCCGGGGAAGCACGGGCTTCGCCGACCACTGCAAGCGTCTCAGCGACCCGTCGACTTGCGTCTACTACACCGCCCCCAAGAACAAGCCGTTCGACAACGTCACGAGTTCCTTCATCATCTCCTGACTTCTCGAACCGATCGCCCGCCCTCCGGCCGGAGGGCGGGCGATCATGGTTATGCGGGGTGCGGTCCGGGAAGGTCCACGGAAACTGCGCTGGGGGTGGAGGGGCACGGTGAC
>NZ_SMKY01000499.1 GCF_004349235.1 Actinomadura darangshiensis
CGACACCCCTCACCACCACCAAACCCAACCCAACGCCCCGTAGCACTTGATCCGACTCTGAATCGGTGACCATCGGCCCCGCGCCAGAACTGCATTAGCCGCCTCTCCCGAACCTGTGCCGAGCACACGCTCACGACACCGCCGCAACCTCCCCGGTCGCACCAACGATCCGAGGGGGTTGTCACCGGGTCTGGGTGGCTCGGCGGACCACTCGTAGGAGACAAGGCGACCTTGCGTGTCGCAGTCATCGTCACGCCGCAACCTGGATGCTGGCAGCCGTCGCCAGATCGCCGGATCGTGTAACCGCCAGAAGGACGTCGTCAGCGACGACTCCGAACGGCTCGGGTGCGCGAAGATCCCAGCCGGTGTACCGGCGCACACCCCAACCCCACCTCCGGAGACAGCATCCGGACGGTGTCAGCTGCGTCGCTGATCTCTGTGACCAGGCCAGACAGCGCCGATCTGGCGCGCGCGGCGAGACCTTGAGCCCCGAGCGCGCGCTATTCCTGGGCTTGGACATCGGCAACGGCGAGCACCATGTCTGCGCCTGGACCGGCCCGGCGAGAAGCTGCGCGACAATCCAACCCGGACGACGAGCAGCGGCGGTTGCGCACCCTGTTCCCCGTTCGCCCAGCTCGGCCCGCCAGGTCGCGTGCTGGTGGCCGACTAGCCCGATCGGCGCACGGCCGGTCGCGGTCGCGCCCGGAGGACTGCCGGGTCACCTACATGCCCGGGCTGACCACACGGCGGCTGGCCGACGTCCCCCGGGTCCCCCGGCAAACGCCAAGACCGACTGCGAGCATGATGGTCGCGGTGTCCCCTTGCCGGTCTGCCCCAAAGACCGATCGGCTTCGTGCCTACCGGGCGACGCGCCGGCCGCCAAGAGGGCGTTGTTCGCTGTCGTCGGCCCGGAGCGCTGTGGCCTCTTGGGGGCTTGAGCCATCCCCTCGCGGTCTTGCCCGTGCTGCCGTGGCCGGCGGGCCCGTCCCCCGGGTCAATGCTCATGGAGGTTCGGTGGCAGGGGTTGCCCTGCACGGCGGACCGACACGTTCGTCACGGTGGGGGGCGAACCCACGCCGACGTACACGTGGCGGTGGCCTTGGACCAGACCGGCGGGAAGCTGGCGGTCATCAGCGTGGCGACGACCCCTGCCGGGTACCGGGAGCTGCTGAGATGGGCGCGCGACCTGGGCGAGGTGGGCAGGTTCGGGCTGGCGGGCACCGGCTCCTACGGTTCGGGACCAACCCGGCTCTTGCGCCGGCACCAGGGGGATGTGGTCGAGGTGATCCGACCGTCCCGGCGGAACCGACGGCTGACCGGCAAGAACGATGCCCTGGACGCCGAGGCGGCAGCCCGGGCCGTGCTGCCCGGGCCGTGCTGCCCGGGACCGAGCTGGGCCAGTCCAGCCCCAGGACGCCAGGGTCGAGATGGTCCGGACCGTGCGGGGCTCGCGTCGTTTGGCGATTAAGGCGCGCACTCAAGCCGCCAACCAGATCCGCGCGGTCGTCGTCCCCGCGCCGGACGAACTGCGCGAGTGGCTGTGCGGCCTGCCCTTGCCCAAGCTGGTCGCCACGGCCAGGCGATTTCGTCCCGGCGATGCCGAGACCTTGCAGGCCGCCAGCAAGCTCACCCTCAAGGCATTGGCCGCCCGCTACCAGCAACTGGATGAGGAGATCACGATCTTGGACGCCCAGATCGACCGGCTCGCCCGCCAGACCGCGCATCCTGATGGCCGTCAAGGGCATCGGCCCCGACACCGCCGCCGCGTTTCTGGGTCGCCGCTGGCGACATCCCCGGCGACTACACTCCGACGCCGCTTCCGCCCACATGTGCGGCGTCGCAACGATCCCTGCGTCCTCGGGCAGGACTACCTGGCACCGGCGCAACCGCGGCGGAAACCGAGAAGCCAACCGCGCGCTCTACACGCTGGGGACCTGCCGTCTCAGCTACGACCCGCGCCAAGGCATATGCAGCTCGCCGTACCTGTGACGACGCCATCACGTGGACCATCCCGCCAACTCTCGGCAGCACGGCCGCGTGACCTTCGCGCGGTTCGACTTGGCCCATAGGAGCGTCGCCCGCGTCATCGCTGACGCCGCCCGCACCGTCCCACACACGCTTCGCCGGGGTCGAAACCGGTCAGGAAATCCTTGCCGGGCGGAGGCCTGGCCGGGTTCGACGACGCCCTGGCGATTAGATCCACTCGGTTGGTGAACCGGATCCGGGGCGTGGCGCGGCCTTCAAGTGCGGCACCAGCGCCGGGGCCGCCGGGGGCGACTCAGTGCGGTGGCCGTTGAACGCAGCGCTGGTTATGGACGAGCGGCTGACGTCGTGCAGGCTATAAACGGTTGCTGCCTCACAACCAGGCCGTTTCGGAAGTGTTGATCGCTATTCAAGACGCGATCAGCCGGGGAAGGCGCCCGGGTCGATGAGCCATGATTTTCGCTGGAAGCAATCGGCTGCGAAAGAGAGCCGTTGAGCAAGACAGTGCTGGTGATCTCCGATGGCGCGATGTTCTGGCTTATGACGTGGCACTCGGGGTTCTCCTCATCGAAGCGGCGCGAGTCGGTGCGCAGGTGCCGACGACGCTCCGGTTCTCGTGGTGGCCGGAGTTGGAGCAGGATCTCCGCGCACACGCGTTGGTGGGCAGCAGTTTCCCAGTCCTGCTGGACGACTTCAGCGAGGACCAGCGACAGGTGCTCCCGCACTGAGCGCTTTTCAGCAAGCTTGGGCTTCGCGGGTTTGTAGGACGTGGATGGCGTTGGCGAGATGACCGGCGCGTTGGGGGCAGCAGCGAAGCTTGCGGAGGATCTGCCATGTCTTGAGGTGGGCGTTTGCGTGTTCGCCTGGTTTACGGAGCCGGGCGTGGGAGCGGTTGGCGTCCTTCTGCGGCTCTGGCTTGCCCTTGCCCCTGTAGGGCGTGAGCAGCGGTTCGCCCGCGCCGTGGTAGCCAGTGTCGGCCAGTACCAGCGGCCCGGCAGCCTGCAGTGCGCGCAGGACTCCCCGGATGCGGGCCGCCGTCAGGTCATGTGTGCTGCCGGGCAGTGCACCCGACACCCACACGATCGTGTCGTCTGGAGTGGCGATGGCCTGCAGATTCATGCCGTGCTTGCGATGCTTTCCGCAATAGAACGGCCGGTCGGCGACGACACGGTCGATCGGGATGAGCGTGCCGTCCAGCACCAGGTAGAGCAGCCCGTCGCGGGTTGCCTTGCGCAGCGCTCGATGGAGCTTGGGGGAACGGGCCGACAGCAAGGCGACGGCTTGGTTGACGTACCGCCACGGGGTCGTGGTGGACACCCCGAACCCGGCACCGAGCTCGGCGAACGTCTCGCCCTGCGCAGGTAGACCAGCCATCATCAGCGCCTGAGTGCCGGGCGTGAGCGCCCGGCCTTTGCTGCCGATCCCGGCAGGGTGCCGGCGGACCACGCCCGCGGTGTGGTCCAGGGTCCGGCGCGACAACGGCAGCGAAGACCGATGGAAAAGCACGTGAAGCCTCTGGTGGGGACGGGGGGTTGTGGAAGATCACCCGTCCTATCAGGGGCTTTCCTGCGTACCGGGTTCGCCGCACCGCTCGCGATCACGCTGTGATCAGCAGCCCCCCGACCGCAACTGAAAAAGGCTCACTGAACCCATTTCATCCTCGGGCGGCCTGAGCGACGCGGTGGTTTTGTAGGACGGCGATGGCCTTGACGATGTGGCCGGCCTTGCTCGGGCTGCAGCGCAGCTTCCGCAGGATCCGCCATGACTTGAGCTGTGCGTTCGCTCGTTCGCCTGGT
>NZ_SMKY01000049.1 GCF_004349235.1 Actinomadura darangshiensis
CCTCGTGGGTGGTGCCGGGGTGGTTGGAGTTGTGATCGAGCGGGCCAGCCGGGGGCCTGTTGTGCGCGGGGTCGTTACTGCGGGGGTCACCTGGGCTGTGCTTGGGGGGACGTCTTTGGGGCGTGAGGGGCTCCTTATGGCGCGGGCCCTGGAGCACGGGGACGTCGAGGCGGCCAGGGGGCGGCTTTCTCATTTGTGCGCGCGGGATCCCAAGGGGCTGGACGCGGCGGCTTTGAGCCGGGCGGTCGTGGAGTCGGTGGCCGAGAACACGTCGGACGCGTCGGTCGCTCCGCTGGTGTGGGGCGCTGTGGCGGGTATTCCGGGGCTGCTCATGTACCGGGCCGTGAACACGTTGGATGCGATGGTCGGGTATCGGAGTCCGCGGTATGAGCGGTTCGGGTGGGCGAGTGCGCGGCTCGATGATGTCGCCAATTGGGTTCCCGCGCGGGTGACCGGGGGATTGGTCGCGTTGTGTTCGGGGCGGGATGCTTGGCGGGTGCTGGTCAGGGACGGGAAGAAGCATCCGAGTCCCAATGCCGGACGGTGCGAGGCCGCGTTCGCCGGGGCGCTCGGGGTGCGGCTGGGGGGCGTCAACGCCTATGGCGGACGGGTCGAGCAGCGGCCCGAGATGGGGGACGGCAGGGCGCCCGAGGTGAAGGACATCCGGCGGGCCGTGGGTCTTTCGGCGGCGGTGACGTTCGCGGCGGCGGCCCTGATCTGGAGTGTGCGGTGAGCGGGCTGCTGGTGGCGGGGACGACGTCCGATGCGGGGAAGAGCGTCGTCACGGCCGGGTTGTGCCGGTGGCTGGCCCGGCAGGGGGTGAAGGTCGCGCCGTTCAAGGCCCAGAACATGTCGCTGAATTCGATGGTGACGAGTGATGGGGCGGAGATCGGGCGGGCGCAGTTCATGCAGGCGCAGGCGGCGGGGGTGGAGCCGGCGGCGCGGATGAATCCGGTGCTGCTCAAGCCGGGTAGTGATCGCCGCAGTCAGGTGGTCGTGCTGGGGCGTCCGGTCGCCGAGGTCGACGCGCTTCAGTACGGGGAGCACAAGGAATGGCTTAAGGGTGTCGTCCTGGAGAGCCTTGAAGAGTTGCGGGCCGAGTACGACGTTGTGGTGTGCGAGGGGGCCGGGAGTCCTACCGAGATCAATCTGAGGGCCGGCGACATCGTGAACATGGGGCTGGCGCGGGCCGCGGATCTGCCGGTGGTGGTGGTCGGCGACATCGACCGGGGCGGGGTCTTCGCGTCGTTGTACGGCACGGTGGCGTTGATGGAGCCCGCGGATCAGGCATTGGTCGCCGGATTCGTCATCAACAAGTTCAGGGGCGCCCCGGAACTGCTGGCACCGGGGCTGGAGCAGCTGAAGATGCTCACCGGACGTCCAACGCTGGGGGTTCTGCCCTGGACGCTCGGCCTGTATCTCGACTCCGAGGACACCCTGGCATTGGACTCCCCACGGCCCGACGCGAAAGGGCCGTATGGGAAAGAGACCTTGCGTATCGCCGTCGTCCGGTTCCCGCGCATCTCCAATTTCACGGACATGGACGCTCTCGCCTGCGAGCCGGGGGTCGTGGTCCGGTACGCGGCGAGTGCAGGTGATCTGGCCGAGGCCGACCTGGTCGTCCTGCCGGGGACCCGGGCCACGGTCAATGACCTGGAATGGCTCCGCGACCGGGGAATGGCGGAGGAGGTCCGGAAACGAGCCCGCGAGGGACGGCCCGTGCTCGGCATCTGCGGCGGCTACCAGATGCTCGCCGAAGAGATCGTGGACGACGTCGAGTCCGGACGGGGCAGGGCCGAAGGACTGGGACTTCTCCCCGCGCGGGTCGAGTTTGGGAAAGAGAAGATCCTGGGGCGGCCGACGGGAACCGCGTACGGCGAAGACGTCCACGCCTACGAGATCCATCACGGCGTGGTGACCGCGCAGGGCGAGCCTTTCCTCGACGGCTGCCGTAAAGGTGCCGTCTGGGGCACGACCTGGCATGGCGCCATGGAGAACGACGGGTTTCGGCGGGCATTCCTGAAGGACGTGGCCGGGCAGGCGAATCGGGACTTCACCCCCGCCCCGGATATGGAGTTCGCGGCGCTGCGCGAGGCGACCATGGACACGCTCGCCGATCTCGTCGAGCGGCACATGGACACCGATGCCGTGTGGCGGATCATCGAGGGCGGCGCGCCGGGCGGCCTGCCCGTCGTCCCGCCCGGCGGAGCCCCGGAACCGCCCGGCGCGGCGGTAGGGTGATCTGCTCGTAGGCACAGGCAGCAGCATCCGCACCCCAGGCATCAGGAGGAACGCCCCGTGACCGACCCGCGGTCCAGTCTGATCGTCCCGCTGCTGAAGGCGCGGGTGCCGGCCGAGGTCCAGCTCGAGTTCCCGCTGCCCGCCGACGAGGAGCCGATCCGCGACCCGTTCGCCGCCGACCTCTACGTCACCTACGCGCTGGAGGTCGCCGACGAGGGCGTGCCGTCCGGCCGCCGCTACGAGCACGTCGCCCGCCGGCACTGCGCCGAGCTGGGCGTGGCGCCGGGCGAGCTGCGCCGCCGCGCCGTGATCAACCTGCGCGACCTGCGGCCCGAGCTGTCGCTCAGCTGGTACCCGGACGTGCGCGCCGTGACGGTGTCGCTGGGCGGGTCCGGGCGCCGCGGGAGCCTGGAGTCCGGCCTGCTGCTGGACGAGGGGTTCCTGGAGAAGCTCGCGCAGGACGTGGACGGCGACCTCGTCGTCGCGGTGCCCGCGCGGGACGTGTTCGTCGCGTCCGGTACCGGTCATCCGGACGGCATCGACAAGCTTCGCTGGGCGGTCACGCAGGTGTGGGCGGAGGATCGCGGCGACGACGCCGCCGACCCGGCATGGGACGTTCCCGCCGGAAGCCTCCTCACCCACGACCTGATCGTGCGCCGCCCCGGCGGCTGGGACGTCCTGTCGGTGTGAAGCCGGTGGACCCCGCTACGACAGCCGCTTGAACTCGGGCCACAGCCGGGACCACGGGGCGCGCTGCCCGCGGCAGACCCAGATCGGCTTGCCCTGCTCCTGGTTGTCCAGGCCGACCCCGTTGTCGATCTCGCCGACCGGGCGCACGTCCGTCCAGAACCGCCGCAGTTCCGCGCCTTCGGCGACCGTTTCCGGCCCGACCACGATCGCGGACCCGGACGTGTCCGGCGGGCGGCCGAAGTACCAGTACCCGTTGTGGCCGCTGTAGGCGCGCGGCAGCCCGAGCCCAGGCCCGTACTTGTCGAGCGCCCCCGCCTCGCCGTAGTTGCTGACGACGATCGTCGCCGCGCCCCGCTCGTCCGGTGGCAGCGCCCGGTAGGCGTGCGCCACCTGCGCCGCGAACCGCGGCCAGCCGACCGTCTCCGCCGAGTCGGCGTTGACGGCGGGCTGCGGCGTGTCGGCCAGCCACTTCACCGGGTAGACGGGCAGCGTGAGCAGCAGCGTCGTGATCCCGGTGAACACGTACACGGGGACGGACGTGAGCCAGCCGAACCCCCGGGGCGCGCCGTTCCGCTCGATCTCGACCGCGCCCGCCGCCCACAGTGCCGCCCACAGCCCGCTCAGGTAGTACGGCTTCCCGGCCGTGGCGAGGAACAGGACGTTCAGCAGCAGGTAGGCGTGCCCGAGGAAGCGGTACGCCCGTAGTTCGTCGGACCGGTACGTCCGCCACAGCCCGTAGATCCACAGCCAGGACGTGAGCACCCCGGTCAGCAGGATCTGGAAAGGGACGAACCCGGGCCGCCCCGCGAAGTCGCCCTTGCCGGCGATCGCGTCCGCCATGTCGAGCTGAGGCCAGCCGTGCCGCGCCTGCCACACCAGCCCTGGGACGACCGCGATCACCACGACGAGCGCCCCGGCCGCGAGCATCGGACGCCGAACGAAGGCGCGCGGGCCCGAGATCAGCAGCCCGCACACCAGTGCGGCCACCAGGAACGCCGCGAGGTACTTCACGTTCAGTGCCAGCGCCGACACGATCCCGACCGCGAGCAGCAGCCGGGAGTCGCGTGTCCGCACCCACCGCACGACCAGCCACACGATCACCGTCGACAGCAGGAGGTCGAGCGTCGCGGTGGAGAACGTGTGGCCGGCCGCGACGGCGAACGGGCACACGGCGTATGCCGCGGCCGTCAGCAGTTGGGCCCGGCGCCCGCCGCCCATGTCGCGCGCCGTCAGACCGGCGACGACCACGCCGGCGGCGGTGAACAGCGCGGCCGGGACGCGCAGCGCGACGAGCGAGTCGCCGAACACCGCCGTCGCCGCCCGGCCGATCAGCGGCATCAGCGGGGGCTGGTCGGGATATCCCCAGGCCGGATGGCGCCCGGCCACCCGGAAGTACAGCTCGTCGCGGTGGTAGCCGTACCGGGCGCTGACGGCCAGCAGCACGGCGCCCAGGGCCGCCGCCAGCAGCAGCACCGGCTTCCAGGCGATCGGCGGTGAGCCGGTCGCGACGGCGGCTTCGACAGGACCGGGCGCCGCGGAGGCAGGAGCCGACATGAGCAGAATCTAAGCGGCGGATGCGGCATAAGTCACGATCTTCGCCGCGTCCGGCCCCGGACACCGCCGACCGGAAAATCGGTGGGACTTGTCGGACGTCCTGCGTAGGGTGCGGGCATGGTGTCGATCCATCAGCTGCTTGCCTTCTCCGCGATGGCGCTCGCCATCATCGTGATCCCCGGCCCCACGGTGCTGTTCGTGGTCGGCCGCGCCCTGGCCCAGGGCCGCCGCACCGCGCTCACCAGCGTGATGGGCAACGAGATCGGCGCGCTGCTGCTGTCGTTCGCGGTCGCGCTCGGCGTCGGTTCGGTCGTGGCACGGTCCGTGGTCGTGTTCACCGCGCTGAAGCTGGCGGGCGCGGCCTACCTCGTCTACCTCGGCGTCCAGGCGTTCCGGAACCGCCGCTCCCTGCGCGAGGCGATCGGGAGCGCCGCGCCCGAGAGCGGCAGCCGGAGCCGTGACCTGTGGCAGGGCTTCGTCGTCGGCATCACCAACCCGAAGACGACCGTGTTCTTCGTCGCCGTCCTGCCGCAGTTCGTCGACCGCGACCTCGGCCATGTGCCGCTGCAGATGCTGGTGTTCGGGCTGGTCTTCTCCTTCATCGCGCTGCTGTGCGACAGCGTGTGGGGCCTCGCCGCCGGGACGGCCCGCGCGTGGTTCGCCCGGTCGCCGCGCCGCCTCGCCGCGATCGGCGGCACCGGCGGGCTGATGATGATCGGCCTCGGCGTCGCCGTCGCCGGGACCGGCCGCAAGGACTAAGGCGGTTCCGGGGGGCGTCCCCCCACCGTGACTAGATTTTGGCTTTGGACGTCAGTGTCGGGGGTGCGGCCACGGGGCGGGGTGCGGCCGAAGCGGCGGCGCAGCGGGTAGGCGACCGCGACGACGGCGCGGCTGACCAGCGAGGCGATCAGCTGGGAGCGCTGCTCGGCCATGAACGCCATCGAGGCCAGCACGGCGAGCAGCGCGGCGATGACCAGCCAGGTGAGGTAGGGAACAGCCACATCCGGTAGGTGAGGCTGCCCGGGTCCTCGCGCCGCAGCCGGGCCCGCAGCCGGAGCCCGGCGTGGCTGCTGGTCTCGGACATCCTGACAACGCTAGGTGACCTGCGGTGATGTCACGACGGGGGTCAAATGCCGCAGAGCGAGAAGTTGTCGAAGATCGCCTGCGGATATCCGGCCGCGCCCTCGGAGCGGACGACGACCAGGCCGCTCGGGCCTGGGGCGTCCGTCTCGGGCGGCGTGGCGGCGGACGACGCGACCTGCTTGCCGTTCACCCACATCGCGAGGTCGATGTTGCCGCCCCCGTGCTCGACGCAGGCGGCCTGGACGCGGTTGTCGTCGTCGCGGAGCCCGGGGACGGCGCCGGTCGTGACGGTCTTCGCCTGCCCGGACGACAGCTTGGCGATGCGTGCGCGCCCGTCCGAGCGGAGGAGGAACGCGTAGCCGGTGCCGCCGTGGCAGTACACGCCCGCCTCGCCGCCGGCGTCCTTCAAGGTGACCTTGACCTCGATGAGCTGGGAGCCGGGGACCTTGTCCACCGGCGCGTCGGCGGTCGTGCGCGTCGTCGTGGGCAGGACGTGGAGTTCGTATTTCCGGTCGCGGTAGGACGCGTCCCAGATGGCGGTGGTGGCCGTCTTCCAGCCGGAGTCCTCGTCGCTGAACTTGTCGTCGAAGACCTTGTCCTTGACGTCCGGCGGGTCGTCGCCGAGGTCGGCGGCCGCGCTCGTTCGGGAGCCGTCCGGGGTGCCGTCGCCGCCGGGGAGGTTGAGGACGCCGATCACGGTGGCGGCGGCGACGACGGCGCCGACCGCGACGATGAGCAGGCCGTGGTTCCGGTAGGCGGGCGGCCTCTTCGCCGGAGCCGGAGCCGGAGTCGACGCCGGTGCCGCCGTGCTCCGCGCGTCGACCGGACGTGTCGGCGGCACGGAGTCGACGGTCGTCGCGACGGCCGCCGTCTCCGGCACGGGCGGTGCCGCCGGCTTGTTCTCACCGGTCAGGGCCTGGATCAGCTGCTTCACCGTCGGACGCCCGGCGGGGTCCTTGGCGAGCGACCGGCCCACCAGGTCCCGGACGGCCGGGTCGAGGCCGTCCAGGTCGGGTTCGGCATTGGTGACCCGGTTGATGACCTCCGGTAACGTCCCGCCGCCGAACGGGGCGCGTCCCGTGCCCGCGTAGGCGACGACGCAGCCCCAGGAGAACACGTCCGCCGCCGGGGCGATCCCCGCACCGTGCATCAGCTCCGGCGCGATGTAGGCGGGCGTGCCGACGAACTGGCCGGTCCGGGTCGGGCCGTCGGAGGCGTCCAGCGCCCGCGCGATGCCGAAGTCGATCACCCGCGGCCCGGTCGGGGACAGCAGCACGTTGGACGGCTTCAGGTCGCGGTGCACGATCCCGGCGCCGTGGATCGCGGCGAGCGCCGTCGCGGTGTTGACCGCGAGGGCCTCCAGGTCGCCGCCGCGCAGCGGCCCGTCCGCCTTGACGGCCTCCTCGACCGACGGCCCGTTCACGTACTCGGTCACCACGTACAGCGGGTCGCCGTCGAGGCGGGCGTCCAGGACGGCGGCCGTACAGAACCGGCTGACCTGCCGCGCGGCCGTCACCTCGCGGCGGAACCGGTCGTGGAACGCCTCGTCGTCGGCCAGCTCCGCGTTGATGACCTTGACCGCGACCTGCCGTCCCGCGTCGTCCTCGCCGAGGAACACGGTGCCCATGCCGCCGCGGCCGAGCCGGGCGGTGAGCCGGTACGGGCCGAGCCGGCGCGGGTCTCGGTCGCGGAGGGGCGCCTGCATGGCTCGACTCCCGGGGGGCGGAGGGGGCTGTGGTGTGGTTCAGTCTTTCGTACTCGGTCTCTATGACGCCCGATCATGGGGCGTCGGTTCACCGGACTGCGGGAGGAAACGTGGACGTGACGGCGGATGTGCTCGGCCCCGGATACGAGGCGATCGAGCTGCCGATGGGGCGGGACGCCGAGGGGGACGTCGTGGCGACGCTCGTGCGGCGCCGCCGCACGGATCCGTCCCGGCGGGCCGTGCTGTACCTGCACGGGTTCGTCGACTACTTCTTCCAGAAGCACCTCGCCGACTTCTACGTCGACCTCGGTTTCGACTTCTACGCCCTCGACCTGCGCAAATACGGGCGGTCGCTGCGTCCGCACCAGACCGCGAACTACATCGAGAGCCTGTCGGACTACTTCCCGGAGATCGACGAGGCGGTGCGGATCGTCCGGGACGTGGACGGCCACGACACGCTCCTGCTGAACGGCCACTCCACCGGCGGCCTGATCGCCGCCCTGTGGGCCGACCGCGCCAAGGGCCGGGGGCTGGTCGACGGCCTGTTCCTCAACAGCCCGTTCGTGGACCTCGCCGAGCCGCTGGTGCTGCGCAAGGTCGGCGCCGGGCTGGCGCGGGCGCTGCGTCCCCGGTTCCCGAAGGCGAAGCTGCCGGCGGGCGTGTCCGACCGGTACCCGCGCAGCATCCACCGCGACCACGAGGGCGAGTGGGAGTTCGACCTCGAATGGAAGCCGATCCTCGGGTTCCCGGTGCGGGCGGCGTGGCTGGCGGCCGTCCGCCGCGGGCAGCTGCGCCTGCACAAGGGCCTGGACGTCGACGTGCCGGTGCTGGTGATGGCGTCCACCCGAAGCGTCCGCCCGACCCGCAAGGTGCTGGACGTGACGGGCGCCGACGCCGTCCTCGACGTCGAGCACATGGCCCGCTGGGCACCGCGGATCGGACGGCATGTCACGCTCGTCCGCGTCGACGGCGGCCTGCACGACCTCGTGCTGTCCGCCGAACCGGCCCGCACGCGGGTGTTCGACGAGCTGACCCGCTGGACGAACGGCTACCTGCCGGCCGGCTGACCCGCTACTGGATCTTCGACATGTCGAAGTCGTCGAACTGCACGGTGATCTGCTGGGCGGCGTTGCCGCCGCGCTCCGCGGTGAGACCGGCAAAGCCGTTGGGGAGCGGCTGGTCGCCGTCGGTCTCGTCGAGGACCTTGTCGCCGTTCACCCAGAGCCGCAGGTGCACCTTGTGGCCGCTCTCCTGCCCTTCGCAGGCGGCCTGGAGCTTGTTCGGGCCGTCCTTCTCGAAGCCCGGCACCGACGACGGGTTCGCCAGCTCCTTCGTCCCGGCGTCCCCGTTGACCTTGCGGAGGACCGCGCCCTTGCCGTCGTTGCGGACCAGGAACACGTACTGGCGCTTGCCGTCGTCGTTCTGTCGGCAGATGATGCCGTAGCGCCCGTCCGCGGGGCCCTCGGCGGCGGCCGTCACGGTCACCAGCATCGGGTCGGGGAAGGCCTCCACCTTGTCCTTGGGCACCTTCCGGACGATCGAGTCGGACGTGTCGGACGTCTTCATCTGGTACTTGCCGTTGACGTAGGAGTAATCGCCCATGATGCCGTCCCCCCAACCGGAGGTCGTGTTGGAGAAGTCGTCGGCGAACGCGGTGGCCAGGTGGTCGTCGGGTGGGCCATCGGAGCGCAGGAGGGTGAACCCGACGACGGCGAGCACCAGCAGCGCGGCGACGGCGGCGCCGGCGATGATCAGCGGGCGGCGGGGGAGGCCGGACTTCGCGGCGGGCCGGCCGTCGTGCCGGGTCGTGTCGGCGCCCAGCCGGGCGGTCTGCTGGTTGGCGGCCTGGCCGGTGCGCGCCTGCACGGTCGGGTCCGTCGGTGTCCCGTGCCAGCTCGCCTGGACGGTCTGGGCGAGCGTCGCCGGATCGGTCGTCCCGTTGCCGACGAGGCGTCCGAGCAGCTCCTGGACGGACGGCCGGTTGCGCGGGTCCTTGTCGAGCGCCGCGGCGACCACTTCCCGCAGGTCGGGGTCGAGGCCGTCCAGCTTCGGCGCGTCGTGGACGACGCGGTAGAAGATCTCCGGGACGGTGTTGCCGGCGAACGGCGCCGAGCCGGTCCCGGCGTAGGCGACGACGCAGCCCCACGAGAACACGTCGGACGCGGGGGTGACCTGCTCGCCGCGCAGCAGCTCGGGCGGCAGGTAGTTCGGGGTGCCGACGAACTGCCCGGTGCGGGTCGGCCCGTCGGCGGCGTCCAGCGCCCGCGCGATGCCGAAGTCGATCACGCGCGGTCCGGTGGAGGACAGCAGCACGTTGGCGGGTTTGAGGTCGCGGTGCACGATCCCGGCGCCGTGGATCGCGGCGAGCGCGGTGGCGACGCCGACCGCGATGCCCTCCAGGTCGGAGCCGGGCAGCGGACCGCGCTCGGCGACGGCGCGCTCCAGGCTCGGGCCCTCGATGTACTCGGTGACGACGTAGAGCGGGTCCTGTTCCAGCTCGGCGTCCATGACGGGCGCGGTGCAGAACCGGCGGACCTGCCGCGCGGCCGTCACCTCCCGCTGGAACCGGTCCCGGAAGGTGCCCTCCCCGGCCAGCTCCCGGTTGATCACCTTCACGGCGACGCGGCGGCCTGCGCGGTCCTCGCCGAGGTACACCGTTCCCATGCCGCCGCGGCCGAGCCGTCCGATCAGCCGGTAGGGGCCGAGTTCCGCGGGGTCCTCGGGGCGCAGGGCCTCACCGTTCTCTCCTGCGTGCGTGGTCATCGTGATCCTGAGGGGATATGGGGAGTCTTTGCGGTAGAACCCTAGCGGTCCTTCGCAATTTCGACGCCGGAAGCGTTCAGGGGGTTCGGCGGGCTCGGGGGAGAGTGCGGAACGGCGGGAGCTTGTCGCCGGTGAGGCCGAACGCGTAGGCCACCACGCGGCCGGACCAGCGCTGGCAGCCAACGACGAGCCCGTACAGCACTCGCGGGTACCGGCCGGTGAACGGGATCACCAGCCAGCTGAGCAGCATCACGACGACCAGCATCGCGTACATGGCCAGCATCACGGCCAGGTGCGGGATCACCAGCAGGCCCCTGAGCAGGGTCAGCCAGCGTCGCGGGCCGCGCCACGCCTCGGGGTACGGCAGGTCGACCAGGACGGTGTCCTCGACGGGCTCCGGCGCCGGCGGTGCGGCCGGCGCCTCGGGGGCGGGCCCCGGCTCCGGGACCTCGATCCGCGCGGGCCGCTCGGTTTCCGTGCGGGGCTCGGGCGCGGGGGCCGGTTCCGGCCCCTGCCAGGACGCGGAGATCGTTTCGACGGCGTGCTCCAGGTCGGCCTTCTCCTGGCCGACGAGCCGGGTGAGGAGACGCCGCGCGGTCGGACGGTCGCGCGGGTCCTTGCCGAGCGCGGCGGCGACGATCTCGCGCAGCCGCGGGTCGAGGCCGGCGAGGTCGGGCTCGTCGTGCTCGATGCGGCGGAACGTCTCCGCGACGGTCGTGCCGTGGAACGGGGGGCGTCCCGTCCCGGCGTAGGCGACGACGCAGCCCCACGCGAACACGTCCGACGCCTGCTCGACCGGCTCGCCGTGCAGCACCTCGGGCGCGATGTAGGCGGGCGTCCCGACGAACTGGCCGGTGCGGGTGGGGCCGTCCGGGGCGTCGAGGGCGCGGGCGATGCCGAAGTCGATGACGCGCGGCCCGGTGGAGGACAGCAGCACGTTGGCGGGTTTGAGGTCGCGGTGCACGATCCCGGCGCCGTGGATCGCGGCGAGCGCGGTGGCGACGCCGACCGCGATGCCCTCCAGGTCCGAGCCGGGCAGCGGCCCCTTGTCGCGGACGGCCGCCTCCAGGCTCGGCCCGTGGATGTACTCGGTGACGATGTACGGCGGGTCCTGGTCGAGCTCGGCGTCGATCACCGGCGCGGTGCAGAACCGGTGGACCCGCCGCGCGGCGGTCACCTCGCGGCGGAACCGGGCGAGGAACGCGGGCTCCCCGGCCAGCTCCCGGTTGACGACCTTGACCGCGACCCGCCGCCCGTCCGGTTCGGCGCCCAGGTAGACGGTGCCCATGCCGCCGCGGCCGAGCCGCCCGAGCAGGCGGTAGGGGCCGAGGACGCGGGGTTCGTCGTGCTCCAGGGGTCCGGCGGCGTACGTCGTCATGCGGGCGGCGCTCCTCGGAAGATCGTCTTTCGGGAGCCAGCCTATGGGAGTCAGGGGACCCGGACGGAGCGGTCAGGGAATCAGCAGCAGCTTCCCGGTGCTCCGCCGCGCCTCCAGGTCGGCGTGCGCGGTACCGGCCTCGGCGAGGTCGTAGCGGTGCCCGACGTGCACCTTCACATCGCCCGACTCCACCCAGCCGTAGACGTCGGCGGCGCGCTCCAGCAGCTCCTCGCGCTCGGCGACGAAGTGGACGAGGGACGGCCGCGTCAAATAGACCGACCCGGCCCGGTTGAGGCGCTGCGGGTCGAACGGCGGGACCGCGCCGCCCGCGGCCCCGAACAGGGCGAGGGTGCCGCGCCGCCGGAGGCTCGCCAGGCTGCCGTCGAACGTGGGCGCCCCGACACCGTCGTACACGACGTGCGCGCCTTCGCCGCCGGTCAGCTCCCGGACGCGTTCGGGGAAGCCGTCGTACCCCAGGGTGACGTCAGCGCCCGCGTCCTTGGCGAGCTTCTCCTTCTCCGGGGTGGACGCCGTCCCGATCACGCGGGCGCCGAGGGCCTTGGCCGCCTGGACGAGCAGCAGGCCCATCCCGCCCGCCGCCGCGTGCACGAGGACGGTGTCGCCCTCCCGGACCGCATACGTCGACCGGGTCAGGTAGTGCGCGGTCATGCCCTGCAGCAGCGACGCGGCCGCGTCCGCCAGGTCGACCCCGGCCGGGACCGGGACGACCTCGGTTACCGGGACGACGGCCTTCGCCGCGTATCCGCCCTGCGTGTTCGCCCAGGCCACCCGGTCACCCACGGCGAACTCCGAGACGCCGTCGCCGACCGCGGCGACCGTGCCGGCGGCCTCGACGCCGGGCGTGTACGGAAGGTCCTGCGCGTAGGCGCCCGTCCGGAAGTAGACGTCGATGAAGTTGACGCCGGCCGCCGCCACGTCGATCAGCACCTCGCCGGGGCCCGGTTCCGGGTCGGGCCGCTCGGCGGGCTCCAGCACCTCGGGTCCGCCGGTGCGGGTGATGACGATCGCGCGCATGTCGTGCTCCTGTACGGTCGGTCGGCTCTGCCGCACGCGAGAACCCGGCGTCCGCGCGGGCTATTCCACGGGCGGGCGGTCAGACCCAGTCGCGCATCGTCCGGGCGACGAGCGCCACGGCCTCCTCGACCCGGGCGGCGACCGTCCCGGCGTCCCAGATGTCGTGCCGGGCGCAGTCCTCGAACGCGACCTTGACCGCGGCCAGGTAGAACGAGACGACGATGCGGGGCCGCAGGTCCGCCTCCATGTCGACGCCCTCGCGGCGCGCGATCTCGGCGGCGAGCGCCTCGGCCGACGCCGAGTAGCGCGCCATCTGCGCCGCCATCAGCGACGGCGTCGCCTCGATCACCTGCCGGACGCGGCGGAACCGGGCGCCGTCGGCCGGGTCGCTCTCGGCGATCGTCCGCAGCACCACGCGCAGCGACTCGAACAGCGCGGTGAACGGCCGCTCTCCGGCCGGGCGGGCGGTGAGGGCCTCCTCCAGGACCTGGTCGTGCTCGGTGAGGAAGTTCGTGACGACGTCCTCCTTGGTGCCGAAGTAGCGGAAGAACGTCCGCTGCGACACCTCGACCGCCGCCACGATCTCGTCGATCGTCGTGGCCTCGTAGCCCTTGGCGAGGAACAGGTCCAGGGCCGCGTCGATCAGCGCGATACGGGTCCGCTGCTTCTTGCGCTCGCGGAGCCCGGCGAGGGCGGGGCCCTGCTCGTGGCCTTGCTCGTGGCTCTGCTCGCCACCGGGCTCGCGGGCACGGTCGTGCGTATGGCCTGACGGGTCGCCGGCGGGGACGGCGCTCATCGGCTCGCTCCTTCTGTCTGCCTGACGCGGGCTATGGCCCGTCTCACAGAGGCTTCTATCACGGACGGGGCCTCCGCACGCGCGGCGGCTTCCGCGGACCGGAATGATCCGCGGCGATTGGCGCAGGTGGGCACGGCGTGTCGGACCGCCCCGCGCGGACCATCCCCGGCACAAACCGCAACAGCGGTCCCACTCTCCGGATTCCCCCTGCGCAGCCGCGGGTTTCGGGTCATGCTATTGACCCGGTCACCAACCGTCGCCGGATGATCGCCCAAGGTCATCCGGGCGGCTTGGATCTGCTGAGGCGGCTGAAGTGTCTGTAGTCGGTGAGGGGGAGACCGCCGAGGTGCGCCGGCGGCACCTCGCGGCGCTCGCGTACGAGGTCGAGTCCCGCGGCCTCGTCTGGAAGTTCGCCGGCCCCGACGAGTCGCTGCTGGCCGTGCACGGCCCGCGCACCGGGCGGCAGGCCATGGTGGTCGCCACCCCGTCCGGCGACGGCTGGTACTACCTGTGGCCCGGCGGCGGCATGGCCGAGGTGGCCAGGCTCGCCGAGGTGGCCGACCGCCTGCACGCGCTGCTCGGCTGACCTGCGCACTCCTCGACCGGCCCGTGTCCTCGCGGACGGCCCGCGCACTTCCCGGCGACCCCGCCTTGCCCCCCGGGCCCGGGGTTCCCTAGACTCGGATGCGAACGTTTGTTCGAACGGCCGCATGCCTCTTCCCCCGTGCGGCGAGCGCGAGGGGGAGGCAGATGACACGCGTGTTCGGCGATCCGGTCGACGTCTGGGTGAGCGATGGGCGTCCGGTCCGGTTCGTCTGGCGTGGCCGGCTCTACAGCGTCCGGCGGGTGCTGGAGCACTGGGTCACGACCCGGGACTGGTGGCGGGAGCGCGAGCCCGACGGCGAGGCCACCGGCGAGCGGGAGTTCTGGCGGGTCGAGGCGACCCCGGACCGGGAGATCGGCGTCTACGAGCTGCGTTACGACGTGGCCGCCGACAGCTGGCTGCTGTCGCGGGTATGGGACTGACGTGCATATTCATGTCGCTTCGTCCTATTCGCTCCGCTTCGGGGTGGCGCCGCCCGCGGCGCTGGCCGAGCGCGCGGCGAGCCTCGGCATGGAGACGCTGGCGCTGACCGACCGCGACGGCCTGTACGGCGCCGTCCGGCACGTCCGGTCGTGCGCGGACGCGGGCATCGGCGCCGTCGTCGGCGCCGACCTCAAGGTCGCCTCCACCGGCGAGGAGCGCATCGTCGTGCTCGCCGAGGGGCGCGCCGGGTGGCGGTCCCTGTGCCGGCTGGTGACGGCGGCGCACGCGGCGGGCCAGCGGGGGAACCCGCTGGTCACGCGGGAGATGGTCGGCGCGCACGCCGAGGGGCTCATCGTGCTCCTCGGCCCGGCGTCCGATGTGGGACGGGCCATCACCGGCCGCCGTCCGGACGTGGCGGCGGCGCGGCTGGACGCCTGGCGCGCCACCGCCGAGACCGCGGTCGAGATCGTCGACCACCGCGACAGGGGCGACGGGCCGCGGGCCGCGCGGATGCTCGCGCTCGCCCGCGCGGCCGGGGTCCCCGCGGTGCTCGGCAACGCCGTCCGCTACCTGGACCCGGCCGACCAGCCGGTCGCGCAGGTGCTGGACGTGACGCGCCGCCTCGTCCCGCTGGACCGGCGCCACCTGGACGACCGGACCGGCCACGCCTACCTGAAGCCGGTCCACGAGATGCGCCGGGTCGCGGAGCTGAGCTGCGGCCCCGATGAGGCCGAGGCGCTGCTGGCGGCCACCCGGCGGCTGTCGGAGCGCTGCGTCCTGGACGCGGCGCACGACCTCGGCATGGACGGCGTCCACCTGCCGGTCGTCGACGGCGACCCGTACGCGCGGCTCGTCTCCCGGTGCGCGGACGGGATGGCGCGGCGCGGGCTGGACGGGTCGCGGCGGGCCGCCGACCGGCTCGGCGACGAGCTCGGCGTGATCGCGCGCAAGGGCCTGGCGCCGTACTTCCTCACGGTCGCGGACGCCGCCGCGCTGATCAGGTCGCGCGGCATCCGCTGCGCGATCCGCGGCTCCGGCGCGGGCAGCCTGGTCAACCACCTGATCGGCATCGGCGACCTCGACCCGCTGCGGCACGGCCTGCTGATGGAGCGGTTCCTCGCCGACAGCCGCGAGGGGCTGCCCGACATCGACCTGGACGTGGAGTCGGCCCGCCGGCTGGAGGCCTACGAGGCGCTGTTCGAGCGGTTCGGCGCCGAGAGCACGGCGTGCGTGTCGATGATGGAGACCTACCGGGCGCGCAGCGCGCTGCGCGACGTCGGCAACGCCGTCGGGCTCCCGCCGCACGAGATCGACGCGATCGCCAAGGCGTTCCCGCAGATCAGGGCCAGCCAGATCCGCGCGGCGCTGGACGACCTGCCCGAACTGCGGCAGAGCAACCTGGCCGCCGGGCGGCTGGAGGTGGTGTTCCGGATCGCCGAGCGCCTCGACGGGCTGCCCCGGCACATCGCGATGCACCCGTGCGGCGTCCTGCTGTCGAACCCGACGCTGCGGGACCGGACGCCCGTCGAGCAGGCCGCCGTCGGGTTCCCCATGAGCCAGTTCGACAAGGAGGACGTCGAGGCGATGGGGCTGCTGAAGCTCGACGTCCTCGGCGTCCGGATGCAGTCGGCGATGGCGCACGCGGTGGCGGAGGTCGCCCGGGTGACGGGGGAGGAGATCGCGCTGGAGGACGTCCCGCGCGACGATCCCGCGACGTACGCGCTGGTCCGCACGTCCCGGACGCTCGGCTGCTTCCAGATCGAGTCGCCCGGCCAGCGGGAGCTGATCGGCCGGCTCCAGCCGCGCGACCTGGACGACCTGGTCGTCGACATCTCGCTGTTCCGCCCCGGCCCGGTCAACTCCGACATGGTGTCGCCGTTCCTGGAGTCCCGCGCCGGGACCCGGGAGCCGGCGTACCCGCACCCCGACCTCGAACCGGTGCTGCGGGAGAGCCTCGGCGTGGTCGTCTTCCACGAGCAGGTGCTCCGCGTCTTCGACGTGATGACCGGCTGCGGCCTGTCGCGGGCGGAGGCGGCGCGGCGGAGCCTGAACCACGAGCGCGGCCAGGCCGTGGTGGGCGCCTGGTTCCGGGAGCGGGCGCTGGCGCGCGGCTACGACGAGCCGACCGTCGAACGGGTCTGGAAGGTGCTGACCGCGTTCGGCGCGTTCGGTTTCTGCAAGGCCCACGCCGCGTCGTTCGCGCTGCCCACCTACCAGTCGGCGTGGCTGAAACGGCACCACACGGCCGCGTTCTACGCCGGCGTCCTCACCCACGACCCCGGCATGTACCCCAAGCGGGTCATCCTGGACGACGCGCGGCATTTCGGCGTCCCGATCCTGCCGCTGGACGTCAACCGCTCGGCGGCGGACTGGCACGCCGAGCCCGTGTCGGCAGGCGGCCCGACCGGGATCCGGGTCGCGCTGAGCGAGGTCAAGGGCATCTCGGACGCCGAGGTCGGCAAGATCGTGAACGAGCGCCCCTACGCGTCGCTGACCGACTTCTGGCGCCGGGCCCGGGTGTCGCGTCCGACCGCCGAGCGGCTCGTCCTGGCCGGGGCGTTCGACACCGTCTACGACGGCGTGCCGCGCCGCGACCTGCTCTGCCGCGTCGGCTCCCTCGACCGCGTCACCGCCCGTCCCGGACGCGTCATGGAAGGCCAGCTCCCGCTCGGCCACGAGGACGGCGACGACGCCCTGTTCCCTGTGGGGGGACGACCCCCCACGCCCCCCGGTTCGCTTCGCTCACCACCGTGGTCCGGCATGGAGATCGAGATGGCCGAGGAGATCCCGGCGGGGGAACTGCCGCCGATGACCCCGGCCGAGGTCGTCGAGGCGGAGCTGGACATCCTCGGCATGGACGTGAGCCGGCACGTCATGACCTTCTACGCCGGGCTGCTGACCGGGCTCGGCGTCGTCCGAGCCGCCGACCTGCCGGGACGTCCCGACAAGAGCGAGGTCCTGGTCGCCGGCGTCAAGGTCGCGACGCAGACCCCGGCGGTCAGGTCGGGCCGGCGCGTCATCTTCGCCACGCTGGACGACGCGACCGGCCCGGTCGACCTCACGTTCTTCGAGTCGGTGCAGGACAGGTGCGCCGCCACCGTCTTCGGCTCCTGGCTGCTGCTCGCCCGGGGCCGGCTCCGCCGCGCCGGCGCCCACGCCGTCTCGATCACCGCGAACGCCTGCTGGGACCTGAACGTCCTGCACGAGGAATGGCGCCGCGGCGGAACGGACGCCGTCCGCGCCGCCATGGCGGGCCGGACCGATCCCATGCGGGGAGGCGGCCCTCCGGGAAGCGCGACCGGCCGCCCGGTGGGGCGCCGCATCGTCCACCCGACCGGCTTCGCGATTTCTCCGTACTCCGACATCGGGCACGCGGGCCCGGCCGTCAAGCGTCCGCCGAAGACCCCGCTCTGGTACACCAGCCGGGGCAGCTCCGGCCCCGCGCCGTGACTCAGTCGCGGGCGATCTGGAGGCGGGTGATCTGGAAGACCGTGGCCATGCAGAGGGCGGCGGCGAGCGCCTGGAACGCGGCGGCGGCGACGCCGACGTGGACGTCGAACCGGGCGTCGGCCAGCGTGTCGACGCTGCCGTGCGTGAACACCCGGCCGAGGACGAGGCCGAGGAGGGCGCAGACCCACCAGCCGGCGACGACGGCTCCGGCGGCCTGCCGCTCGGCCGTCCGGTACCGGCCACTGTTCACCCACACCTCGTAGACCAGCCGGGGCGGCAGCCACAGGTTGACGATCGGGAGGAACCAGCCGAGCAGCACCCAGGCGCGGTGGTGCCGGTGCGGGCCGGGCGACTGCCGGAACGCCCGCCACAGCCAGGTGAGGTACAGCAGGCCGGTGACCACGGCCATGATCGCGCCGATCGTGAACACGTCCGCGTAGGGCGCGATGGCCTTGCCGGTGGCGGCCGGGTCATACCCGGCGTGCGTCGCCTCGCGCAGCGGATGCGCGAGCCTGAGCAGGCTGATCCCCGAGCCGAGGGCGACGAACGCGTTGAAGCCGAGCAGCATGAACACGGCCACGCCGACCGCGCGGAAGTCCCTGCGCCGCGCCCACGCGCCGCAGGCCGGGCACCGGTCGACCTCGGTCGGGATGATGTCGCCGCACAGCGCGCACGGCATGACCCACCTCCCCCTGGCTTTGCGCCTTGCTGCTTCGGATACTACGTACGTTTGACTTGTGCGGCCCAACAAGGGTTCGGAGTCTTACCGGATCGTCACACGTGGAACACGAAGCGCGCCGCGGCGTAGGCGGTGGCCGCGGTGAGGGCCGCCCACGCGGCGAGCTGTCCGGGGCCACCTGTGGACAGCAGCCGCTCGGGCCGGAACCCCGTCACGGCCAGCAGGCTCCACCATTCCGCGGTCAGCGCGATCGTCGCGTACAGCGACCCGAAGCCGAGGAAGGCGAAGAGCAGGACGACGCCCGCCGGGGTCGCCGTGTGCGCGAAGAGGGCGGGCCCGCGGGACGCCCCGCGCAGGCCGTTGCGCAGGCCCGCGAGGACGACGCCCCAGCCTGCGGCGCACAGCACCCACACGACCAGGACGGTCACGGGCAGCCCGTTCATCGACTCCGGTGCCAGTGCCGCGTCCCTCCCCGCTGTTCCCTTTCGTCCCCTGTGCGCGCCCGGCGGTCAGGGGACGAGGCCCGACTCCCACGCCCACGCGGCCGTCGCGACGCGGTTCCGCGTGCCCAGCTTCCGGTTGACGCTCCCGAGATGCGTCTTGACCGTGGACAGCGACACGAACAGCTCCCCGGCGATCTCCTCGTTCGTCCGGCCGCGCGCGACGAGCTTGACCACGTCCAGCTCCCGGTCGGTCAGCGGCTCACGCGGCGCGGCGGGCCGCGCCACGGGCCGCGACAGGTGCTCCAGCAGCCGGACGGTGATGGACGGCGACACCAGCGACCCGCCGCTCGCCGCCGCCCGGACGGCCTCCACCAGCAGCGCGGGCCCGCTGTCCTTGAGCAGGAACCCGGCCGCGCCGCCGCGCAGCGCCCCGTAGACGTACTCGTCCATGTCGAACGTCGTGACGATCACGATGCGGGGCGGGTCCGGCGCGCCGGGGCCGGCCAGCTCCCGGGTCGCCTCCAGGCCGTCCATCCGCGGCATCCGGATGTCGAGCAGGCACACGTCGGGACGGAGGCGGCGGGCCAGCGCGACGGCCTCGGCGCCGTCGGCGGCCTCCCCGACCACCTCCATGTCGGGCTGCGAGTCGACGATCATCCGGAACCCGGTCCGGACCATCTCCTGGTCGTCGGCGATCAGTACGCGGATGGCCACGGGGCCGATTGTGTCAGGATTCCCGATCACCCGTCCCCGGCAGGACGGCGACGACCTCCCAGCCGCCCTCCGGGCGCGGCCCCGCGTACAGCCGCCCGCCGAGCGCGCCGACCCGCTCGGTCAGCCCGGTGAGGCCGAACCCGCCGGACGGCAGCCGCCGGCCGCGGCCCCGCCCGTCGTCGCGGACCGCGACCTCGACGTCGGGGCCGACGCGCGCCACCGTGACCCGCACGCTCGCGGCGTCGGCGGCGTGCTTGCGGATGTTGGTCAGCGCCTCCTGGACGACCCGGTGCGCCGACGCCGCCACCTCGGGCGGCAGCGTGCCCAGGTCGGGCGCGAGCGTCAGCGCGGCGGGCGGGTGGGTGAACCCTTCGACGAGGTCCTTCAGCTGCCCGAGGTCGCCGACGGGACGGGTGGTGGAGCCGCCGTCCGCGAGGGCCTCCCCGTCCGGCGCGTTCACGTTCTGCGCGTCCCGCAGCAGGCCGACCATGCGCCGCATCGAGGTGAGCGCCTCCGTGCCGGCCTTCTCGATCCCGCCGAACATCCGGTCGAGCTGCTCGGGCGTCTGCCCGGCCGCCCCCGACTGGGAGGTGAACCGCGCCGCCTGCGCCTGGACGACGATGCCCGTCACATGGTGGGCGACGAAGTCGTGCAGGTCGCGGGCCAGCTCCAGCCGCTCGTCCCGGCGCGCCGCCGCCAGCGACCGGGACCGCCGCGCGTCCAGCGCCCGCAGGTAGAGGCCGACGCCGAGCGCGATCGCCACCGCGATGCCGAGCGGCGCGCTGATCACCGCCGCAGCGATCACCGACCAGCGCAGCGGCAGCGCGAGGATCGCCGCACCGAGCAGGATCGAGACCGGGACGAGCTGCTGGCGGCGGGTCCGCCAGACGATCCGCGCGATGACGATCAGCAGGCCGCCGACCTCGGCGAACACGCTCGGCGCACCGGCCTCCGGGTAGATCGCCAGGCCGAGGAACAGGGTGCTGAACGCCGACAGCGCCCCGGCGCCGATCGCCCAGAACGGCAGCCGCCGCCCGGAGACCGCCGCCGCGTTGGCGACCGCGGCGATGACCACCATCCACATGGTGGCGGCGTCGTTGAGCGCGTCGACCGTGCAGGCCAGCAGGAACAGTCCCGCGAACGAGGCGTAGCCGATGCGCAGCAGGCACCCGCCCACCGAGTGGATGCGGTCCAGCCGTGCTCCTACGTCACTCACGCTCACGCAGCGTACGACCCATTGCGGACTGGCGTATCGACCGTTCGGCCGATCCGGCGCCTTGCGGACCGGACCTGTGTCCGATGCGGCGCACCGGGCACCGCGCGCACGCTGGGAGCATGTACCTGATCTACGTTCCCCTCATCGCCGTGTTCGCCGCTTTCGTGATCTACGCCGGCGTCGTGATGCCCGCCATGGAGATCGTCGAGTCGCTCAAGAACCGGCGCCGCTCCCGCGCCCCCGACAACGTGGTCGAGCTCCACCGCCCCGCGCAGCGCCGGGAGGCGGCGTGACCGAGCCGGTCCTGCTCGGCCGCGGGCTGGTGAAGCGGTTCGGGACGGCCGTCGCGCTGGACGGCGTCGACCTGGCCGCCGGCCGCGCCGAGGCCGTCGCGATCATGGGCCCGTCCGGGTCCGGGAAGTCGACGCTGCTGCACTGCCTCGCCGGGATCATGAAGCCGGACGCGGGCGAGGTGCACCTGCTCGGCCAGCGGATCGACACGCTCGGCGAGCGCCGCCGCAGCGCGCTGCGCCGGGGCCGGTTCGGCTTCGTGTTCCAGTTCGGGCAGCTGCTTCCCGAGCTGCCCGCCGTGGAGAACGTCGCGCTGCCGCTGATGCTGAGCGGCACGTCCCGGCGGGAGGCGGTGCAGGCGGCGGGCTCCTGGTTCGGGCCGCTGGGCCTGGACGGGCTGGAGCACCGGCGTCCGGGCGAGCTGTCCGGCGGCCAGGCGCAGCGGGTCGCGATCGCGCGGGCGCTCGTGCCGCGTCCGGCCGTCGTGTTCGCGGACGAGCCGACCGGCGCGCTCGACCAGAGCACCGGCCACGACACGATGCGCCTGCTCGTCGAGGCCACCAAGCACAACGGAGCGTCCCTGGTCGTCGTGACCCACGACCCTTCCGTGGCCGCATGGTGCGACCGGGTCACCGAGGTCCGGGACGGCCGCGTCCTGCAGAGGGCGGCCTGATGCGCACGGCGGTGGAACTCTCGTGGCGGCTGCTGCGCGGCGGCGGCCGGCGCTCCATGGTGGGCTCGCTTCTCACCCTCGCGGCCGTGGCCGTCTCGACCGGGCTGCTCCTGTTCGCGGTGGGCGCCAATCACGCGTTCCTGCAGCGTGCCCATGCCGACGCCTGGCGACATCCCGGGGACTCGGTCGCGAACCCGACCGCGATCGAGGCGCTGTCGACGGACTACGTCCAGGGCGAGCCGGTCACGATCATCGACCTGGCCGCGCTGAACGGCGACGCGCCCGTGCCTCCCGGCATGTCCCGTTTCCCGGAGCCCGGCGAGGTGTGGACGTCGCCCGCCCTGGCCCACCTGATGAAGGACCTGCCCGCCGACCAGCTCGCGAAGCGGTTCCCCTCCCCGTCGGGCACGCTCGGACGTGACGCGCTCGTCCATCCGGGCGAACTCGTCGCCGTGATCGGACGCACCGCCGGCGACCCCGCGACGACCGCCCGCCGCGACGTCGTCGAGCACCTGGGAGCGACCGGCGGCCCGTCCCGGATCGACCGCTTCGAAACGGACGCGTCCTGGTCGGCGGACGTCTACCTCCTGCTCGCCGGACTGGCGTCGGTGCTGATGGTCGTCCCGCTCCTGGTCTTCGGCGGCGCGGCGGCCCGCCTCACCGTGGCCCGCCGCGACAGCCGCCTCGCCGCGCTGCGGCTGGTCGGCGCGACCCCCGGGCAGGTCGTCGCGATCACCACGGCGGAGGCCGTGCTGACCGCCGCCGCGGGCGCCCTGGCCGGTCTCGTGCTCTACGCGGCGTCGGTTCCGCTGCTCACCCACATCACGATCGCGGGCGGCGGCTGGTTCGCCGGCGACCTGTGGCCGGGCCCGCCCCTCCTCGCCGGCGTCCTCGCGGCGGTGCCCCTGCTCGTCGGCGCCAGCGCCGTCATCGGCCTGCGCCGCGTCGTCGTCAGCCCCCTCGGCGTCGCCCGCCGCGAGACCCCGCCCGGCATGCGGGCCGTCCGGATCCTCGCCCTGGCCGCCGTCGTGATCGCGTTCGGGGTGGCCGGCGGCGGGCTGATCGACATGGGCCGGGCGGGGATGATCGTGCTGATGGTCTTCCTGGTGCTGGCCTTCCTCGCGATCAACTTCGCGGGCCCGTGGGTGGTGGCGCTGATCGGCCGCCTGACCGCCGCGACCGCGCGCCGCCCCGCCCGCCTGCTGGCCGGGCGCCGCCTCGTGGACGACCCGCGCTCGGCCTGGCGGACGGTCGCCGGCGTCGCGCTCACCGGCTTCGTCGCGGGCTTCCTCGCGCTGCTGAACGCCGGCCCGTCCTCGGGCGGACCGCCGGACGAGCTCCGGGTGGCCGTCCCGTACGAGCGGTCCGCCGCCGTCGCCGGCCAGGCGGAGAAGCGGCTCGCCGGCATCGACGCGAACGTCTCGGTGAAGAGGACCGAGACGAGGGACGACCCGTTGGACGCGGACGGCCCGGTCACCACCACGGGCGTCGTGACGGTCACGGCCCCGGGCGGAACCGCGGCCGTCGACCGGGCCCGCACGGCGCTCACCGGGCTCGTACCGGGCAAGGTCGTCACCACCGGGGCGGACGAAGACGTGACCGGCGACCGCCTCCTCGCCGACCTGCGGACCGGCGCCCTCACCGTCCTCGTCGTCTCGTTCCTGATCGCCATCACGAGCGCGGGCATCACGAGCGCGTCCGCCGTCCTGGACCGCCGCCAGGCCTACGCGATGCTGCGCCTCGCGGGCACGCCCCTCTCCGTCCTCGACAGGGCCCGCCGCCAGGAGACCCTCATCCCGCTCGTCGTCATGGGCGGCGGCTCACTCCTCACGGGCCTGTTCTTCGGTCTCCCGTTCGCCCAGGGCTTCGGCTTCTCCGGCCTCATCGGCCTCGCCGCCTTCGTCGTCCTCGGCTTCGGCGGCATCCTCGGCGCCGGTGCGCTGAGTCGCCCGCTGTTGCGCTCGGTGACGGCCGATCCGGCCCCGCGCCCCGACTAGCTCGAATGAGCATTCGAAAATGTCAGACCCGGCCCGTAGCGTTGACCTTGTGATTTAGGAGACAGCTGGGAACAGCCGTCGAACCAAGTGGCTTGTAGTGACGTACCTAGGGGTATGTGACAGACGGTGGCACCCGCATCGGGGCGGCCCACCGGGTCAAGGAAGGGGTGTCGGTAGTGAGTGCAGCGACAGGCACGTTCCATCTCTCCCACCCGCGGCTTGACGGGCCCGCCGAGCGGACCGTCGTGGAGCCGTGGCTCACCGGGCTCTCCCATGCGACGCTGAACGCCTACGCCGAGACCGCCGGCCCGCTGGCCGCGGTCGAGGCGCTCCCCGTGCGGCCGGCGCCGACCGTCCGGCTCACCCCCTCCCGCCGTATCGCCGCGGCGGCCTGACGACCAGCGGAAAAGGGGATCGAGGGCAGCCGCCCCGGTCCCCTTTCCGCTGTCCTGTCGTCTCATATATTGATACGCATTTCTCAAAACCTGAGAAAGTCTTCTACCGTGAGGGCACCGGACACAGAGAGGTGATCCCGATGCCCGCGGACGCGATCTACACCCACGGCCACCACGAGAGCGTGCTGAGCGCGCACCAGTGGCGGACGGTCGAGAACTCCGCCGCCCACCTGATCGAGCACCTGCGCCCGGGCCTGGCCGTGCTGGACGCCGGCTGCGGCCCCGGGACGATCACCGCCGGGCTGGCCGAGCGCGTGGCGCCCGGACGGGTCGTGGCGGCCGACTCCGCCGAGACCGTCCTCGGCGAAGCCCGCAAGAACGCCGCGGGCCTGGACAACGTCGAGTTCGCGGTCGCCGACGTCCACGCCCTGGACTACGCGGACGACACGTTCGACATCGTCCACTCGCACCAGGTCCTGCAGCACATCGCCGACCCCGTCCAGGCCCTGCGCGAGATGCGGCGCGTCACCAGGCCCGGCGGTGTCGTCGCCGCCCGCGAGGCCGACTTCGGCACCATGATCTGGTACCCGGACCCGCCCGGCATGGACTCCTGGCTGCCGATCTACTACAAGGTGGCCCGCGGTAACGGAGGCGAACCCGACGCCGGCCGCCGGCTGGTCTCCTGGGCCCGCGCCGCCGGGTTCACCGACGTCACCGCGTCCGCCTCGGCCTGGTGCTACGCCACCCCCGAGGAACGCGAATGGTGGAGCGAGTCGTGGGGCGGCCGCATGATCCGGTCGTCGGTCGCCGACCAGGCCGTCGCCGGCGGCCACGCCACCCGCGAGGAACTGCGGCGCGTCTACGCGGGCTGGAAGACCTGGGCCGCCGCCGAGGACGGCTGGTACTCGGTGACCCACGGCGAGATCATCTGCCGCCTCTGACCCGCGGTCCGGCACGGGTGCGGAACGCGGCGAGGCCCGACAGGGCCGCCACGACCGCGAAGGCCGCCGTCCAGGGCAGTGACGCCCCCACGTCCTGGAACGGTGCCACGTCGCCCGCCGGGTCGTCGGCCGAGTAGACGATCTCGACCGTGCCGCCCCGCCGCGCGTCGCGCGGCCAGCCGCTGCGTCTGTCCTCCGCACTCACCGTCCGGCCGTCGCGCGTGGTGAACTCCACCACGAGGTGTCCGGACGATCGATTGCCGTCCGTCGCCAGCACCCGGGCCGTCGCCCGGGGCTTGCCCGTCTGCCCCGCCCACGCGGCGACCGCTCCGCCGCCCCACGTGACGGCGAGCAGCGCCATGACGCAGGCGAAGGCGATGCACGTGATGTGGACGATGCGATGTCGTGAGGCGGCCGGCACGTTCCTATGATCACTTATCCGGTCAGAACGGGCCCGTCAGGTCGCCCAGCTGGTCGGTCAGCCGGAGGTTGTGGGAGTAGTCGACCGGGACGGTGATCACCGAGACCGCGTCGTCGGCCAGCGCCTTGCGGAGGGTGGGCAGGAGCTCGGCGGCCGCCTCGACGCGGTAGCCGCGGGCGCCGAAGCTCTCCGCGTACCGGACGAAGTCGGGGTTGCCGAACCTGATGTTGGAGCTGGCGCCGAGGTCGAGGTCCATCTTCCACTCGATCAGCCCGTAGGCGGAGTCGTCCCAGATCAGCACGGTGATCGGAATGTTCTCGCGGACGGCCGTCTCCAGTTCCTGCGAGTTCATCAGGAACGCGCCGTCGCCCGTCGCCGCCAGGACCTTGCGGTCGGGGTGGGCGAGCTTGGCGGCGATCGCGCCCGGGACGGAGAAGCCCATCGACGACAGGCCGTTGGAGACCAGCAGCGTGTTCGGCTCGTACGTCGGGTACATGCGGGCCATCCACATCTTCACCGCGCCGGTGTCGGCGAGGACGATGTCGCCGCGGCCCATGGCGGCGCGGACGTCGGCGACGATGCGGCGCGGGGAGAGCGGGTGCCCGTCCTCGGTGGCGCCCTCGGCGAGCTCCTCGCGCATCATCTCGCGGATCCGGTGGCTCGTCGAGCGGAGCTCGTCCGTTGAATGGCGGTGGGTGGGGGCTGGAGGACGGTCTGTGCCGTTGATGTCGAAGCGGCGGTGCACGGAGTCGGCGAGGGCGTGCAGGGTGCGGGGGATGTCGCCCTGGATGCCGACCTCGACCGGGTAGTGGTCGTCGACCTCGGCGGGCGACTGGTGGATGTGGATGATCTTCTTGTCGGCGGCCGGGTTGATCTTGACGGGGTCGAACTCCTGCAGCTCGTAGCCCACGGCGATGAGGACGTCCGCCTCGTCGAACCCGAAGTTCACGTAGTCGTGGCGCATGAAGCCGACCGCGCCGAGCGCGTTGCGGTGGTCGTCGGGGAAGACGCCCTTGCCGTTGAACGTGGTCGCGACCGGCAGGCCGAGATGCTCGGAGAAGTACACGAGCGCGTCGCTCGCGCCGGCGCGGGTGGCGCCGTGGCCGGCCAGCACGATCGGCTGCCGCGCGAGCGCGATCACGTCGGCGGCGCGGGCGATCTGGGACGGCGACGGCTCCTGCGTGCGGACGACGTTCACCGGGAGGGGCCCCAGGCCGGCGGGCACCTTCGCCCGCTCGACGTCCTCCGGAATGGCCAGGTAGACCGCGCCGGGGCGTTCGGTCTGCGCGGTCTTGAACGCCTTGCGGACCATCTCGGGCAGCGCTTCCGCGGTAGGGGCCAGCTCCGCCCACTTGGTGATCGGGCGGAACAGCGAGACCAGGTCGATGACCTGGTGCGACTCCTTGTAGATGCGGTCGAGGCCGACCTGGGCGGAGATCGCGACGACGGGCGTGCTGTTGGTGGTGGCGTCGGCGACGCCGAGCTGCATGTTGATCGCGCCGGGGCCGAGCGTCGCGGACGCCACGCCCGCCTTGCCGGTGAGGCGCCCGTAGATCTCCGCCATGAACGCCGCGCCCTGCTCGTGCCGGACGAGGATGTAGCGGATCGACGAGTCGTTCAGCGCGTGGACGAAGTGGATGTTCTCCTCGCCCGGTATGCCGAAGACGTATTCGACGCCCTCCGCCTCAAGGGTCCTGACGAGCAGCCGGGCGGCGTCTTCCTGCGTGGACATCGTGTGTCCCATCTCCAGTCTTTTCATCCCCTGGGTGCATCCGGTGCAGCACCCGGGCCCCTGCCTCCATTCCGCGCCGTGATGTGTGCTTGATCTCTCAGGAGTCGGCCATCTCCTTGATCGCGCGCAGCGTCGGCTCGTCCTTCACGCCGGCGATCAGCAGGGTGGTGACCGGGCTGTCGCGCCAGAGCCGCAGCCGCTCCTTGATCCGTCCGAGCGGGCCGAGGAGGGAGATCGAGTCGGCCAGCGCGTCCGGGACGGCCTTGATCGCCTCGTCGCGGCGGCCGTCCAGGAACAGCTCCTGGACGCGCTGCGCCTGCTCGGCGTAGCCGAGCCGGCCGATCAGGTCGAGATGGAAGTTGCGGTCCTTGGCGCCCATCCCGCCGATGTAGAAGGCGAGCGGGATCTTGGCGAACTCCAGCGCGGACGCGAGGTCGTCGGTGACGATCGTGGTCACGGTCGCGGCGATCTCGAAGCCGTCCGGGCGGCCCGCGAGCGACCCGCCGAAGACGGGCCCGATCTGCTCGGGGTCGACGAACAGCGGCAGCCAGCCCTGTGCGACCTCGGTGGACAGCGCGACGTTCTTCGGACCCTCCGCGCCGAGGTAGACGGGGATGTCCGGGCGGACGGGGTGGGTGATCGACTTGAGCGGCTTGCCGAGGCCCGCCCCGCCGGGCAGCGGCAGCGGGTAGTGCGGACCGGGGCTGGTCACCGGGGCCTCGCGGCGCCACACCTGCCGGACGATGTCGAGGTACTCGCGGGTGCGGGCGAGCGGCTTCGGGAACGGCTGCCCGTACCAGCCCTCGACGACCTGCGGGCCGGACGCGCCGAGCCCGAGGATGACGCGCCCGCCGGACAGGGCGTCCAGCGTGAGGGCGTGCATCGCGGTGGCGACCGGGGTGCGCGCCGACAGCTGGACGACGGCGGTGCCGAGCTTGATCCGGGACGTGCGGGCGCCGTACCAGGCCAGCGTGGTGAACGCGTCCGAGCCGTAGGCCTCGGCGGTGAACACCGAGTCGTAGCCGCAGCGCTCGGCGGCCAGCACCGTGTCGGTCTGGTCCTCCGGGGCCTGCTGCCAGTAGCCGACGTTGATGCCGAGCTTGAGTTCCGCGGTCACGTTGCACCCTCCGGTTGTCGACGCACCGCGATAGTAGAACACGTTCTAGTTTTCCGGAAGTGGACGTGCCCGGAAGCGGACGCGCCGAGGGGCCGCGGCGTCCGTGCCAGTGGGTCGCCGCGGCCCCTCGCCGTCCGTCGCTAGCTCTCCTTGATGGCGTCCAGCAGACCCCGCCAGGCGGACGGCGTCAGCACCAGGGCCGGGCCGCCGGGGTCCTTGGAGTCGCGCACCGCGCGGAGGGCGGCGGGCAGTGGCGCCACCTCGACGCACTGGTCGCCGCTTCCGCTGCGGGACGACTTGCGCCAGACGGCACCGGTGAGTTCGCGCTGCAGGTTGGTCACGGGCTGCTCCTAGCTGCCTCGGCGATGAGGTGCGCGGAATCCTCGGGGGACAGGGCCGCCTCCTTGATCCGATCGAAGCGGTCCCTATGTTTTGCTATTGCCTCTGCACTCTCAAGGTAAACGTCACCCATGGTCCCCTCGACGTAGGCGATATCGGGGTCTGCGGGGTCTGGATACGACAATATGGTGAATCGTCCGTCTAGACCCGCATGCTCCTGCGCTGTGTATGGAAGTACCTGAATCCGCACGGATGGGCGGCTCACCGTGACGGTGGCGAGGGCCTCCAGCTGGGCGCGCATCACCTTCTCGCCGCCGATCCGGCGGTACAGCACCGCCTCGTCGAAGATGACGTGCAGGTGCGGCGCGTCGGTGCGGTCCAGCAGCGCCTGGCGGATCTTGCGGGCGGCGATGCGGCGCTCGATGTCCTCCGGGCCGGGCAGCAGCCGGCCCGCCGTGATCACGGCGCGGGAGTAGTGCTCGGTCTGCAGCAGCCCGTGCACGAGCTGCGGGTCCCAGGTGCGGATGTGGGACGCCTCGTCCTCCAGCGCGACGTAGCTGCCGGCGAACACGTCCTGGTACGCCGTCCACCAGCCGCGCTGGCCGGCCTGCCGGGCCAGGGTGATGAGCGCGTCGCGGTCCGGGCTCGGGACGCCGTACAGGTCGAGGATGCCGGAGATGTCGCCGGGTTTCGGGCGAGTCTGGCTGGTTTCGAGGCGGGAGACGGTGGCTCGCGACCAGTCGAGCCGGTCCGCCACCTCCTGCAGGGTCAGGCCCTGCTCCTCGCGCAGCTTGCGGAGCTCCCGGGCGAGCCGGCGGCCACGGACGGTGGGGCGGTAGGTCATGGAAGTGGAGTCTTACCACTCCGCGGGCTCGTCACAACGCGATTGACGAACCCGGCAGGAACGACAGAGCAATTTCATGAAGGGTGTTGCGATCGTGAGAATCTCACGACACGCTTGAATCCGTGACCGTCCGGGGACCCAACGTGACCGGCCGGCCGGCCTTTCACCCGGGCACGAACCACGCGGACCGCGGGAGGAACCCGTGAAGAGCACGCCCGCCGACCTGACGGCGCAGACCATGGCCGACGCGATGGCCGGTGGCGACCACGCCCCCGGCGACGGCACACCCGGATGGGTGTGGGCCCTGCCGGGCGGAGCGGGCTGCGCGGGCCACGCCCGCCGCGTCCTGCGCGACGCGCTCGGCTCCCTCGGCGTTCCACGGGACGCGATCGCCGACGCGCAGCTCATGGTGAGCGAACTCGCGACGAACGCGCACCAGCACGCCGGCGACCACGGCCCGCACGAGCTGTGGCTCTACCGCGGGGACGGGACGGCGGGCGAGGTGCGGTGCGCCGTCTTCGACGCGTTCGCCGACGCCGGCCTGCCCGGCTACTCGTGGACGTCCGGCGACTGCGGGCGCGGGCTCAGCATCGTCAAGGAGCTGTCGGGCGGGCGCTGGGGCCTGCGGCGAACCCTCTCCCGGCTCGGGCCGCCCGTCCGGGGCAAGGCCGTCTGGTTCGCCGTCCCCTGCCCCGCCGAACGGGCCGCGAGCTAGCCCGCGGCCCGTTTCTCCAGGGCGGGGCCGATGTCGCTGACCAGCGCGAGCAGCGACCGGGCGAGCAGCGTGTGCACCTGGCCGCGGTCGAGCGTCTTCTCCTGGAGCCACTGCCGCGTCGCCGCGTCCGCTAGACCCGAGTAGACGCGCAGGACGGCCCGCAGCGTCTCGGTCGGCTCCGGCACCCGCAGGACGGCCAGCAGCTGCTCGACCGTCTCGTCCCGGAACCGGTTCACGATCCGCAGGAGCTCCGGGTCCTGCCCGAACCCCTCGGCGTCCAGCGCCGCGAACCAGGTGGTCGCGTTCCGCTCGGCCGTGTCGAGGAACAGGTTCACGCACAGCTCGACGGCCTCGGGCAGCGTCATCCGCTCGTCCGGTGGCGGGGCCTGCACGGCGGCCGACGCCGTCAGGCCTTGGACGACCTTGAGGAACAGCTCGCGCTTCGTCCCGAAGTAGTAGTGGATCAGGCCGCGCTGCACGCCGGTCTCCCGCGCGATCGCGGCCGTGGACACTTCGGCGTACGGCAGCTCGGTGAACATCCGCCGTGCGATGTCCAGGATCTGGGCGCGCCGTCGGTCCGGGGACAGGCGCTGGTAGCTCACCGCGACAGCCTATTCTGTGCGGGCCGGTGGTGCCCTGAGGCGAGGGGAGCGCGAGTGAACGCCTTCGAGGGAGACGTGCGCCTGGAAGGCGAGCGGCTCGTCCTGCGTCCGTTCGGCCTCGACGACGCGGCGGCGCTGATCGAGGTGATCCGCGCCAAGGAGGACTTCCTGCCGCCGACCTTCCCCAGCGCCCTGAAGGCCGAGCCCATCGCGTGGTTCTTGGGGGAGGGCGTCCACAAGCTTCAGAAGTTCGGCCTGGGTATTCATCTGGCCGTGACAGAGCGCGAAACGGGCGAATTCGTCGGCACCATCGGGCTGTTCAAGGTGAACTGGCCTCATCTGACGTCCGAGGTCGGATACGGCATGCGGCCAAGCGCGCGCGGGCGCGGCTACGCCACCGAGGCACTCTCACTGGTCTCGGACTGGGCGCTGCGCGACTGCGGGCTGTTCCGCGTCGAGCTCCGCGCCATGGTGACCAACCATGCCTCCATCCGTGTCGCCCACAAGGCCGGCTACCTGCGTGAAGGCGTCGCGCGCGGTGCGGAGGTCGACGACGACGGCGTCAGCCAGGACATGATCGTCTTCAGCCGCATCGGGACCGATCCGCCTTCTCCCGGCGTGCCACGGGGGCGTCCGGAGGACGCCTCCGGGAAGCTCGTCGCCGACGCTGAGGAGGGAGTCCACCGGTGACCACCGAGGACAGGACGCTCGTGATGTACGGCGGCGGCGCGCGCGAGGCCGCCCGCCGGATGCTGCCGAAACTGCCGGAGGAGTGCTTCATCCCGATCGCGCCGGAACGGCTGCCGGACGCCGCCGGGGACGGGATCGCCCAGGTGGTCATGGTCTCCGGCATGGACGAGCAGGCCGCCTTCCTGGGCGGGGCCACCGGCCTGCTGGAGTCGGTCACGCTGGACATGGACTGCGGCCCGGCGCTGGCGGGGCGGGTGGCGCGGGCCGCGGCGGTCCGCGACGTCTACGACCTGTGGGACGCCGCCGGCAAGCTCGGCCCGTGCGGGCGTGAGCTGTGCCGCCGGACGGCCGGCGAACTGGAGCGCCGCACCGCCGGGAAGGCCGGCCCGGTCGCCGCCCAGGTGGTGCTGCTGGACGCCACGGGAGAGCGCATGGTCGGCATGTACGGGCGAATGGCCCGGTAGCGATGCTGACGGTCGTCGGCCGCGACGGGTCGCCGCTCTGCGAAGCGGCCATGGCGGCTGTGGAGAGCGCTGCGCTGGTACTGGGTGAGCCCAGGCTGTTGAAGGATCTGCCGTTGGCGCCGGACGCCCGCAAGGTCGTTACAGGCGACCTCGTGGAGGCTCTGCAAGGCGTCGACGTCAGCGAACAGGACGTCGTGCTGGTCGTGGACGGCGATCCCGGCTACTTCGGCGTCGTCAGGGAGTTGCTCGAAAAGGGGCACGCGCCAGAGACCTTTCCTGCAACGCCCCTGGTCGCGCGGGCTTTCGCCCAGGCGGGGCTGCCCTGGGAGGACGCTCTCGTCGTTTCCGCCAGGGACGGGCACCTGAAGCAGGCCGTCAACGCGTGCCGCGCCCACCCGAAGGTGGCGGTGCTGACGGGGCCTGGGGCAGGGCCTAGCGAACTGGCGCGCGCGCTGTTCCCCGTCACGCCGCGCTCCTTCGTGGTCTGCGAGGACCTGGGCGGGCCTGGGGAGCGGGTCGTCTACGTCCGTCCGGCCGAGGCGACCACTCGTCCGTGGCACGACCCCGATGTCGTGCTCGTCCTCGACAACCGCCACGCGCTGGGCGAAGCGGGCTGGATCTCGGGGGCGGCGCCCGGGCCCGCCGGGTGGGCGCTGCCCTCGGAAGCCTTCGGTGACGGGCCCGGCCTGCGACCCGACGTCCGTGCCTTCGTCCTGGCCAAGCTCGGCCCCAGGGTCGGCGACATGGTGTGGGACGTCGAGTCCGGCGACGGCTCCGTGGCCGTCGAGTGTGCCCGCTTCGGCGCCGCCGTCGTCGCCGTCGACCGCGACTACGCCGCGTCCGAGCGGGTGCGGGAGAACGTGCGGCTGCACGGGGTCAAGGCCGCGATGGCGTCCGGCGACGTCCGGTCCACCGCCGAGCACCTCCCCGCCCCCGACGCCGTGTTCCTCGGCCCCGGGTTCCTGGGGCGCGGCGGGCTGGAGACCGTCCGGGTCTGCGCGGCGCTCGGCCCGGCCCGGATCGTCGCCCTGGCCACCGCCGGCGAGGCTCAGTCCATACTGGACATGCTGGACGAGCAAGGCTTCACCGGCGACGCCGTCCGGCTCCAGGCCGCCCCGCTGACCCCGCGGGGGGAGCCTGCCGAACCCGTGATCGTCGTATGGGGCGAACGAGGCGCCCAGACCCCCGCGTGGCGGCCGTCCCGCAAGAACCGCCCCATCGAGACCATCCCCGCCCCGCCGGGAGCAGTGGAGGAGCGCAGTTGACCGTCCGTCAGCCCCACCCGATCGAGGTGCGGTCGTATGAGATCCTCCGGTCCCGCGTCGACCTGTCCCCGATGCCGCCGCTGTGGCGGGCCGTGGCCGAGCGGGTGATCCACGCCACCGCCGATCTGGAGTACGCGGTGGACCTCGTGACCGCGGAGGAGCACCTCACCGGGGGCTGGGCGGCGCTGCGCGCGGGAGCGCCGGTCGTCACCGACGAGGGGATGGTCGCCGCCGGCATCAGCGCCCGCGAGACGATCTGCCACGCCGCCGACCCGGCCGCCGCCCGGATGGCGCGCGCCGCCGGCATCACCCGGTCGGCCGCCGCCGTCCGGCTGTCGTACTCCGAGGTGGGGCCCGGCGCGGTCTGGGTCGTCGGGTCCGCGCCCGAGGCGCTCACCGAGATCATCGCCCGCCGGGTCGGCCCTGCCCTCGTCATCGGCATGCCGGTCGGCTTCGTCGGCGCCTGCGAAGCGAAGGAGGCGCTGCGCGCGAGCGGGCTGCCGCAGCTCAGCAACGTCTCGGAGAAGGGCGGTTCCGCGGTCGCGGCGGCGGCCCTGAACGCGCTGCTCTACCACGAGGCGGGGCGGCCGTGACCGAGACCGGAGAGGTGGACCTGCGCCATCACGGGGACGCGGAGGTCGGCGACGGGCTCGCCGACTTCGCCGTCAACGTCCGGGCGGGCATGCCCCCCGAATGGCTCGCCGAGCGGATCCGCGCGGCCGTCGGCGACCTCGCCGCCTACCCGGACCCGCGCCCGGCCCGCAAGGCGGTCGCCAGGCGGCACGGCCGGTCGGTCGGGGAGGTGCTGCTGACCGCCGGGGCCGCGGAGGCGTTCGTCCTGCTCGCGCGGGTGCTGGCGCCGCGCCGGGCCGCGGTGGTCCACCCGCAGTTCACCGAGCCCGAGGCCGCGCTGCGGGCCGCCGGGCACGAGGTGGAGCGGGTGATCCTCGGCAAGGACTTCACGCTGGACCCCGCCGCCGTCCCGGACGACGCCGACCTGGTCGTGGTCGGCAACCCCACCAACCCGACCTCGGTGCTGCACCCCGCCGGCGCCGTCGCCGCGCTCGCCAGGCCCGGCCGGACGGTCGTGGTCGACGAGGCGTTCATGGACTGCGTCCCGGGCGAGCCGGAGACCCTCGCCACGCGGCTGCCCACCGGGATCGCCGTCATCCGCTCGCTGACCAAGACATGGGGGCTCGCCGGGCTGCGCGCAGGATACGTCTTGGCCGACTCCCACCTGGTCGAGCGGCTCGCAGAGGCGCAGCCGCTCTGGGCTGTTTCGACCCCGGCGCTTGTGGCCGTCGAGGCGTGTTCCGCACCGGAGGCCGTCGCGGAGGCTGAGGCGTGGGCCGTCCAACTCGCCGCCGAGCGTGACCGGCTGGCAGCGGAACTGTCCGCGCGGGGCCTTTACGTCGTGCCGGAGGCGCGAGCGTCGTTCCTATGCCTGTGCGTGCCGGACGGCCTGGGAATCAGGGCCCTGCTAAGGCAGCGTGGGTACGCGGTCAGGCGCGGTGACACCTTCCCAGGGCTCGGTTCGGACTGGCTGCGGATCGCCGTGCGCGACCGTCCGTCCAACGACCGGCTGCTGGAGGTACTCGGTGAGCTGGGCATCTGACGCCAGGAAGGACAGCATGGACCTGATCGAGGAGACCCTCGCCTCCATCGCGCCGCTGGACGAGGCGGCCATGCGGGACGCCCGCGACCACCAGGCGCGGCTCACCAAGCCGCCCGGGGCCCTCGGCGTCCTGGAGGATCTGTCGGTCCGGCTCGCCGGGCTGGCGGGGCAGTGCCCGCCGCCGCGGCCGGAGCCCGCCGCCGTCGCCGTGTTCGCCGCCGACCACGGCGTCCACGCCCAGGGCGTCACCCCGTGGCCGCAGGAGGTCACGGCGCAGATGGTGGCCAACTTCCTGGCCGGGGGCGCGGTCGTCAACGCGTTCGCCGCCCAGGTCGGCGCCGGCGTCGCGGTGATCGACATCGGGGTCGCGGGCGAGCTGGACGCGGCCCCCGGGCTGCTCCGCCGCAAGATCGCGCCCGGCACCGCCGACATGACGGCCGGGCCCGCGATGACCATGGACAAGGCCCGGAGCGCCGTCGAGGCGGGCATCGAGGTGGCCCGCGAGCTGGTGGCCTCCGGCGCCCGCTGCCTGCTCACCGGGGACATGGGGATCGCCAACACCACCGCGTCCGCCGCGCTGATCGCCGCGTTCACCGGGCTGCCGCCGGAGCTGGTCACCGGCCGGGGGACCGGCATCGACGACGCCACCCACGAGCACAAGGTCGAGGTCGTCCGGACGGCCCTGGCCCGGCACGGGTTCCTGGACGGGCTGGACCAGGAGCCGATGGAGGTGCTCGCGGCGGTCGGCGGGCTGGAGCATGCCGCGATCGCCGGGTTCGTCCTCGGTGCGGCGGCCCTGCGGGTCCCCGTCGTCCTGGACGGTGTGATCGCCGGCGCCGCCGTCCTGGTGGCCGCCGCGCTGTCCCCGGACGTCCTCGGCGCGTGCGTCGCCGGGCACCGCTCGGCGGAGCCCGGCCACACCGCCGCGATCGAGGCGCTCGGCCTGCGGCCGCTCGTCGACCTGGAGCTCCGGCTGGGCGAGGGAACGGGCGCTCTGCTGGCATTGCCGCTGGTCCAGGGCGCGGTGCGGGTCCTGCACGAGGTCGCCACCTTCGACTCCGCGGGAGTCAGCGAGAAATCGGCCGGGGCGGGCGGGCAGAGCGCCGGACGGCCGTAACAGCGCGGTCACGGAATGGATCACGCTCGGCTATCGAACGGGCGGAGCCACTCTCCATGGACTCCTCAATCCGAGTACCTTTGTTCCACAAAGACACTGTCAGCCACCCGCGTCCGAGAGAACCACCACGTGCCCCCGTACCTGCTAGGCCTGCGACTCGGCGGGCGACGCGTCCTCGTCGTCGGCGGGGGGCGGGTCGCCCAGCGCCGCGTGCCCGCCCTGCTGGACGCGGGCGCCGAGGTCGTCCTCGTCTCGCCGTCGGTCACGGCGACGCTGGAGGGCCTGGCGGAACGCGGCCGGATCGCCTGGCACCGGCGGCCCTACAAGCGCGGCGACTGCGCGGGCGCCTGGCTGGTGCAGGCCGTCACCGACGACGCCGAGACCAACGGCGCCGTGGTCGCGGAGGCCGACGCCGCGCGGATCTGGGCCGTCCGCGCCGACGACGCCGAGTCGTCGCCCGCCTGGACGCCCGCCAGCGGGCACAGCGGCGACGCGACCGTCGGCGTCCTGCTCGGCGGCGACCCCCGCCGCGCCGCGGGCATCCGCGACGCCGTGGTGGAGGGGCTGCGCGACGGCGCCCTGGAATCCCGGCACTCCCGGCGCAAGCCCGCCGGCGTCGCGCTCGTCGGCGGCGGCCCCGGCGACCCCGGCCTGATCACCGTGCGCGGGCGGCAGCTGCTCGCCATGGCCGACGTCGTCGTCGCCGACCGCCTCGCCCCCGGCGGGCTGCTGGACGAGCTGGCCGCCGACGTCGAGGTGATCGACGCCGCCAAGATCCCCTACGGCCGGACGGTCGCCCAGGACAAGATCAACGAGCACCTGGTCGAGCACGCGCGGCAGGGCCGCTTCGTCGTCCGGCTCAAGGGCGGCGACCCGTTCGTCTTCGGACGCGGCGGCGAGGAGGCGCTGTACTGCGCCCGCCACGGCGTCCCGGTGACGGTCGTCCCGGGCATCACCAGCGCGGTCGCCGTGCCGTCCGCCGCGGGCATCCCGGTCACCCACCGGGGCGTCGCGCAGGAGTTCCACGTCGTCTCCGCGCACGTCCCGCCCGGGCACCCCGACTCGACCGTCGACTGGGAGTCGCTGGGCCGCGCGAACGGCACGATCGTGCTGCTCATGGCGGTGGAGCGGATGGAGCCCATCGCAGCCGCCCTCATGCGCTATGGTCGGTCGTCCGGCACGCCGGTGGCCGTGGTACAGGACGGCACCCTTCCCGGCCAGCGGGCGCTGACCGCGACGCTGGGCACGGTGGCCGGCGAGATGGCCGCCGGCGAGGTCGCGCCTCCGGCGATCGTGGTCGTGGGCGACGTGGTCAACGTGGCACGAGAGATCGACATGATTCGAGCCGACTTGGGACGGGATCCGTGACACCCCCCGCAGAGCAGAGCACGGTCCACGACGAGGAGGCCGGCGCCGGCCCGGGAGGCGGGGGCGAGAACCCCGCCACGGGCGAGGACGCGGCCGCCACCGAAGCGTCCGCCGCGGGCGCGCCCGGCGAAGAGGCCCACGACAAGGACACCGGAGACAAGGACACGGCGAGGAAGAAGCAGACCACGAGGAAGGGCACGGCCAAGAAGGACGCCGTGCCCGCGGACGACGCCGCTCCCGACGAGGAGGCCCCCGAGGAGGGCGCCGGCAAGGAGGAGGCGGCCAAGGCCAAGCGCGGCCGGCGGCGCGCCCCGAGGCCCGGTGCGACGGTACGGCAGGGCGAGGTGGTCCGGGCCTTGACCGTCCTGCGCGACCAGCTCGGCGCCTTCGACCTGCTGCTCGACGTCCCCGGCGTCCAGCAGGCGCGGGAGGCCCGCGACGAACTGCGCGGCCAGCTCGACGACTACGTCCTGCCGCGCATCCAGGCCGCCGGCGCCCCGATGCTCGTGGTGCTCGGCGGATCCACCGGCGCGGGCAAGTCCACGCTGGTCAACACGCTCGTCGGCGCCCGCGTGAGCGCGACCGGCGTGCTGCGCCCCACCACCAGCAGCCCGATCCTCGTCTGCCACCCCGACCACGTGCGGTGGTTCATGGAGGGGCCGATGCTCCCCGGCATGGGACGCGTCCGCGGCCCCGCGCCCGACGCCATCGCCGGTGACCAGTTGGTCATCATCGCCAGCGACGTCCTGCCGCCCGGCCTCGCCCTCCTCGACAGCCCCGACTTCGACTCCGTCTTCGAAGACCACTACGAGTTCGCGACCAAGCTGATGGCCGCCGCCGACCTGTGGCTGTGCGTCACCACCGCCGCCCGGTACGCCGACGCCCAGGTCTGGCAGATGCTCCAGCGCGCCAGGGAGAACGGCGCGACCATCGGCGTCGTCCTGTCCCGGGTTCCGGGCGGCGCCGGCGAGGAGGTCGTCGAGCACTTCGGCGAGATGCTGGACGAGCACGAGGTCGGCGACGCGCACCGCTTCACCATCCCCGAGACCCGGATCGAGGACAGCCGCCTCCCCGAGGAGGTCGTCGAGGACATCCGCGACTGGCTGACCGGCGTCGCCGAGGACGCCGAGGACCGCGAGATCGTCGTCAGCGACACCCTCGCCGCCGTCCTGGACAGCTACCGCACCCGCGTCCCCGAGCTGGCCCGGCAGGTCGAGGCGCAGGTCGAGCAGCGCACCGAGCTGGCCGGCCAGGTCGAGTCCGGGTACGGCACCGCCCTCGCCGAACTGGACGAGGCCACCCGCAACGGCTCGCTGCTGCGCGGCGAGGTGCTCGCCCGCTGGCAGGACTTCGCCGGCACCGGCGACCTGCTGCGCTCCCTGCACGTGCAGCGGTCCCGGCGGGGCCGCGCCGCGAACCGGCGGCACCGCAGCCCGGCCCGGGTCCGCGCCCTCAAGGCGGCGCTGCGCAGCGGCCTCGAGTCACTGATCATGGCGTCCGCCGAGCACGGCGCCGAGCAGGTCATGGCCCGCTGGCGGGAGCATCCGGCCGGCGCCCAGGTCATCGCCGGGATGGACGGCGACCTCGGGCACGTCTCACCGGAGCTGTCCCGGCGCGTCACCCGCGCCGTCAGCTCGTGGCAGGACCACGTCCAGGAGCTGATCCGCACCGAGGGCGTCACCAAGCGCTCGGTCGCCAAGCTGGTCTCCTTCGACCACGAGGCGGTCTCGCTCGTCCTGATGATCGGCCTGCTCGGGTACGGCACGTCGGACGTGGCCGTGGAGGGCGGCAACAGCGCCGTCCCGCAGCGGCTGCTGAAGGCCCTGTTCGGCGCCGAGTCGCTGCGCGGCATGGGCGCCAAGGCCCGCGCCGACCTGCGCAGCCGCATCGGGATGCTGTTCGACGAGGAGGCGATCCGGTTCGGGCAGGTGCTCGACGCCGCCGGCATCCCCGACGAGACCGTCCCCGTCCAGCTGTACCAGGCCACCTACAACCTCGAGGTCGCCCGATGACCACCTCGGCCATTCCCGCGAACTCGCCGGCGGGAACCGGCGGGATCCCGATCCTCGGCGCGTCCGGACCGGGCGCCGCCGCCGCGCCCGCCGGCCCGCCCGGCCTGGTCGACCGGCTCAACGGGCTCGACGGGCTCGTCCGCGCGGGCCTCGGCCGGCTCGACCAGCCCGTCCTGGACGACGCCGACGCGCTGCTGGAGCGCGCCGGGCAGCGGCTGCGGCTGTCCGGCGAGCACACCGTCATCACCCTCGCGGGCGGCACCGGAAGCGGCAAGTCGTCGCTGTTCAACGCCATCTGCGGGCTCGAACTCTCGCCGACGGGGATGCGCCGCCCGATGACGTCCCAGGCCCACGCCTGCGTCTGGGGGCTGGACGGCGCCGGCCCGCTGCTCGACTGGCTCGACGTCGACAAGCGGCACCGCTACGCCCGCGCCAGCGCCCTGGACCTGCAGCGCGCCGACGCGTCCCTGCAGGGCCTCGTGCTGATCGACCTGCCCGACCACGACTCCATCCAGGCGATGCACCGCGCCGAGGTCGACCGGTTCGTCACCATCGCCGACCTGCTCGTCTGGGTCGTCGACCCGCAGAAGTACGCGGACGCGGCCCTGCACCGCAACTACATCGTCCCGTTCGCCCGGCACACCGGCGTCACCCTGATCGTCCTCAACCAGGTCGACCGGCTCGCCCCGCACGAGATCGACGACTGCGTCGCCGACCTGCGCCGCCTCCTGGAGGCCGAGGGCCTCGCCGAGCCGCGGATCGTGACCACCTCCGCGGTCGCCGACGACGGCGTGACCGGCTTCCGCGACGTCCTCGTCGACACCGTCGCCGCCCGCCACGCCCGCACCGAGCGGCTGTCCGCCGACGTCGACCGGGTCTCCGAGCGGTTCACCGGCTACCGGTTCGACGCCGAGCCGCCCGGCACCGTCGACGACGGCCGCCGCGCCGACCTGATCCAGGCCCTCACCGACGCCGCCGGGGCGCCCGCCGTCGCCGAGGCCATGGAGAGCGCCTACGAGCTGCGCGCCGCCGACTTCATCGGCTGGCCGGTCAGCGCCATGATCACCCGGCTGCGCTCCGACCCGCTGCGCCGGATGCGCCTCACCGAGCTGCGCGAGGAGCTCCGCAACGCCTTCACCGGCCCGATCGGCGCCCAGCAGGGCGACGTCGACAACGCGCTCCACAACGTCACCGAGAGCGTGGCCGCCGAGCTCCCGCCGCACTGGGGGCGTTCGGTCCGCACGGCGGCCCGCTCCCAGGCCACCGAGATCCCGGAGGCGCTCGGCGAGTCCCTCAAGGAGGCCCTGCCCACGTTCAACGTGGTGCCGCGCTGGTGGTGGCTGGTCAAGACCTGGCAGTACTTCCTGATCCTGGTCGCCGTCCTCAGCGTCGTGTGGATCGGCTTCCTCGTCGCCTACGGCGTCCTGGACGTCGGCGGTGAGGACCCGGGCGGCCTCATCGGGCAGGCGGGCCTGATCCCGTACGTCGCCATCCTGGTGGTATGCACGCTCGGGATGGGGTGGCTCACGGCGTCCGCGTGCCGCAACATGGTGGCGCTGTCGTCCGCCAAACACGGCGAGAAGATGGAACACCACATGCGGCAGGGCATCGAGCGCGTGGCGCGCGAGAAGGTGATCCAGCCGATCGAGCAGGACCTGGACGTCTACGCCCGCTTCCGCAAGGACGTCGATCTGGCCCTGGGCCGCTGAGTTATCCACAGTTCCGGGACGCCCTTCGCGGCCCCGCGCGGCTGCGCCACCGTTGACTCGTACGCGAGACAACGGAGGACACAGATGAACGAGGCGCACATCACCGTCACGGGCTGGGTCGCGGCCGAGCCCCGCTATACCGTCACGACCAGCGGGCACCCTTTCCTGTCCCTGCGGGTCGGCTGCACGCCGCGCCGCTTCGACCGGCAGACCAGCCAGTGGCAGGACGACGAGCCCCTGTACCTGACGGTCAACTGCTGGCGGAACCTCGCCGACAACGTCAACGCGTCCGACCTCCAGCGAGGGACGCCCGTGGTGCTCACCGGCCGCCTGCGAATCCGCCAGTACGAACGCGACGACCAGTGGCGCTTCTCCGCCGAGGTGGAGGCCATCACCCTCGGCCCCGACCTGAACCGCGGCACCGTCGACTTCCGCCCCGCCCAGCGCAGCGGCCCCCTGACCGAAGAAGACCGCCAACTGGCCCGCGAAACCGCCGACCAATGGGCCCTGGGCGCCCCCACCGAAGAACCCGAATCCAAAGC
>NZ_SMKY01000004.1 GCF_004349235.1 Actinomadura darangshiensis
CTCGACATCCCCCTGCCACTGCCGCCCCTGACCATCGGCATGGCCTGGCACCCCCGCCACGCCGCGGACGGAGCACACGGCTGGCTCCGCACCGCCGTCCGCCGCACCCTCCAAGCCCCCGCATAGGCTCCGGTCGGCTCATACCCGGTCGGCCTCGGCCAGCCGGCCGTCGGCCATGGAGTACACGCGGTCGGTGGAGGTGAGCTGGGCGAGGTCGTGGGTGACCATGACCGCGGCGAGCCGCCGCTCCCGGGTCAGCCCCTCCAGCAGCTTCACGATCTGCTCGCCGCGGCGGTGGTCGAGGGCGCTGGTGGGCTCGTCCACCAGCAGCACCTCGGGATCGTTCATCAGGGCGCGGGCGATGTTGACGCGCTGGCGCTCGCCGCCCGAGAGCTGGTGCGGCCGCTTGTGCTCCTGGCCCGCGAGGCCCGTCGCGGCCAGCAGCTCCCGGGCCCGGGCTGCGGCGCCCCGCGCGGAGCGTCCGGCCATGTGCGCCATCACCGTCAGCTGGTCGAGGGCCGTCAGCGAGCCCAGCAGGTTGGGCTGCTGGAAGACGATGCCCACGTGGTCGCGGCGCAGCCGGGTCCGCTCGGCGGGGCGCAGCCCGGCGACCTCGCGGCCCGCGACCGACACCGTCCCCGACGCGGGCCGGATGAGCGTCGCGGCGACGGCCAGCAGGCTCGACTTGCCGGACCCGGACGGGCCGACGACCGCGGTGAACTCGCCGGCACCGACGCTCAGGCCCACCTTGTCGAGCGCGGTCAGCGTCCGGTCCCCGTCGGGGTAGGTCAGGACGACGTCGTCGAGAACGAGGGTCATCGTGCGGCTCCGAGCGCGGTCAGCGGATCGACGGAGGTGATCTTGCGGACGGCGAGCGCGGCGCCCACCGCGCCGAGCGCGATCATCACCGCCATGGGGAGCACGGTGGTGGCGGCCGAGACGACGAACGGGACGCCGTCCCCGATCGCGAGGCCGGCCAGCGCGCCGATGGCGCCGCCGAGCCCGGCCCCGGCCAGCAGCACCAGGACGGCCTGGGCCAGCGCGTCGCGCAGCAGATAGCCGGTGCTCGCGCCGAGCGCCTTCAGCACCGCCACGTCTCCCCGGCGCTGGATCGTCCAGACCGTGAAGAACGCGCCGATGACCAGGGCCGAGATGGCGAACAGGAAGCCGCGCATGAGCTCCAGCGACCCGTTCTCGGCGGAGAACGACGGGATCGCGGACTTCGCGTCCCGCTGCGGGATCGTGGTCGTGCCGAGCCGCTGGTCGGCCGTGTCCAGGCCGGGATGCCCGGTCACGCGCAGCAGCAGGACGGTCGCGACCTGGCCGCCGCCCGATGGTTCGATGGCGCGCCAGTCGTCCAGCCCGATCCAGGCGACCGGCGTATGGCTGTAGGACGACGCGCCGCCCGCGCCCGCCACCGTGAACCGGTGCCCGGCGATCTGCACGCTGTCGCCGGTCTTCAGCCCGGTGCCCTCGGACAGTTCGGCCGACAGCACGATCTGGCCGGACGCCAAGGAGTGGCGGGCGTTCCCGGTCTCCTCCCCGCCGCCAGGGGCCGCCCCGAAGAGCGCGACGGGTGCGCCCTGCTCCCCGGACGCGCCGAAGGCGATCCGGTTCATCGAGATGCCGAACGGCTCGGCCGTCACCCCCGCGACGTCCTGCCAGCCCTTCAGCGTCTCCTGATCGATCCGGCTCTCGGCGAACGAGGTCTCCCCGTCGGCCGTGCCGAAGACGATGCGGTCGGCGGGCAGGTTCTCGATGGCCGAGGCGCTGTCGCGCGCCAGCCCCGCCGTCAGGCCCGACAGCATCGTCACCAGCAGCGTGATGAGCAGCACGACCGAACCCATGAGCGCGAACCGCCCCTTGGCGAACCGCAGGTCTCGTAGTGCCACGAACACCGTGCGCCCCCGTTTCCCGTACGTCTGAGTGGACGTTTCCCAGCGTGCGGGGCGGGCACGTCCCGGCGCATCGTGCGCCGGGACCGGGGAATCGCCTTCTTCCGGACGGCCGGACATCAATCTTTCGATCGATCCGGCCCACCCGGGCAGCGCCTACCGTGAGTGAGACATGCGGACCGATCTGTTCTCTCCAGCGATGCGGCTGCTCGGCTGGGCCGTGCACGGCACCTTCCTGGTGCTGCTCGCGATCGCCCTGGTGCGAACCCTGCACGACGAGCAGGCGTTGATCGCCGCAGGCGGCCTGGCTCTCGGAATCGGCTACGCCGGCGGGGTGGCCTGGGCCGGGCGTCATCGACGTCCCCGCCAGGGCCCCGCCCGGCTTTGGCTCGCGCTGCTCACCGCCGGGTGGGCGGGGCTGGCCCTGTCCTCTCCCGACTTCGTCTGGCTCGCCTTCCCGCTGTTCTTCCTTTACCTGCATCTGCTGCCCCTGCGCGCGGCGCTGCCCGGAGTGGTCCTGCTGACGGCCGCGGCGATCGGGGGCGTGGCCTGGCACGGCGGCGGGCTCACGGTGGCGGAGGTGCTCGGCCCGACCATCGGCGCGTCGGTCGCCACCCTGATGGCCCTCGCCTACCAGGCGCTCTACCGGGAGAGCGAGGAGCGCCGCCTGCTCATCGAGGACCTGGTCCGCACCCGCGAGAAACTGGTCGAGGTCGAATCCGAGGCGGCCCGGCTCACCGAGCGCGAGCGCCTGGCCCGCGAGATCCACGACACCCTCGCCCAGGGCATGTCCAGCATCATCCTGCTGCTGCGGGCCGCGCGCCGCGATCTCGGCGGCGACGCGGAGGCCGCGCTGGCTCGGGTGGCGGAGGCCGAACAGGCCGCCGCGGAGAACCTTGAGGAGGCCCGCAACTTCGTGCGGGCGCTGGCTCCGCCCGCGCTGCAGCAGTTCTCCCTCGCCGACGCGCTGCGCCGGACCACCGAGTCGGCGGCCGCCCGTTCCGCCGCCCGGATACGTTTCGAGATGTCGGGAACTCCCGCTGAGCTCCCGGTCGACTACGAGGTGGCGCTCCTGCGCATCGCCCAGGGGGCGCTCGGAAACGCCGCCGGGCACTCCGAGGCGGAGAACGTCGGAGTGACGCTGACCTATCTCGACGACATGGTGGTGCTGGACGTCTTCGACGACGGACGCGGCTTCGATCCCGCGGCGGCCGACCGTCCACCGGCGGGACCGGGGAACGGCGGCGGCACCGGCTACGGGCTTCGGGCGATGCGTGATCGAGCCCGCGCACTGGGCGGGACGCTGACGGTCGAGTCCGTGCCGCGGGAGGGGACGGCCGTGGTGGCGACCCTGCCGCTGCCCGGCGGCGAGGTGCGGCGATGAGCGAGCCGATCCGGATCCTGCTGGTGGACGACCACCCGGTCGTGCGCTCGGGCATCCGCGCCATGCTGGCCGGCCGGTCCGGCTTCGCGCTGGTGGGCGAGGTCGCGACCGGCGAGGAGGGCGTGGCGGAAGCACGGCGTCTGCAGCCCGACGTGGTGCTGATGGACCTGCGGCTCGGCGCAGGCGTCCACGGGAGCGAAGCGACCCGGCAGATCACCTCGGCGGGTGCCGGCGCGCCCCGGGTCCTGGTGCTCACCACGTTCGACACCGACGCCGACATCCTCGCCGCCATCGAGGCGGGCGCCACCGGCTACCTGCTCAAGGACGCGCCTCCCGAGAAGCTGTTCACCGCGATCCGGTCGGCCGCCGCCGGCGACAGCACGCTCGCGCCCAGCGTCGCGTCGCGGCTCCTCGGCCGGATGCGCTCCCCCGTCGCGACACTGACCGCACGCGAGCTGCAGGTGCTGGAACTGGTCGCCGAGGGGCTGTCGAACCGGCAGATCGGCAAGCGGCTGTTCCTCAGCGAAACCACGATCAAGACGCACCTGGTGCACATCTACGCCAAGCTCGACGTCGACTCCCGGACCGCCGCGGTCGCCGCGGCCACTCGCCGCGGCCTCATCCGCGCGTCCTGATCCGCGCGTCCTGATCCGCGCGGCGCCGGACGTACAGGCGGTCGCCGTCACGGCCTGTCCATTCCAGCCGGACGACTCCGGGCACGGCGGCGTCGGCGATGCGCGCCGGGTCCGCCCAGTAGCCGGCGTTCGGGTTGCGGAAGAACGTGGACCACGGCCGTCCGCTGCCATCGGTGAAGAAGTTGTTGTGGCCGGCGCCGACGCCCGCGGTCCACCGCTCCGAGTACGGGCCCTCGAAGGTGTCCGAGACGGCGGCGATCACGTCGTACTGGTACTGCGTGCGACCGGGACCGGGCGGATCGTAGGCGTGGCGCGTGCTGCCGTCGGAATTGGCCGACGTCCGGTCCCACGCGGCGTGCATGAGGTAGTACTTGCCCCCGAACTTGAAGACGTAGGCGCCCTCGAGGTACGGCTCGGGCGAGTAGGGCGTCTGCCGGAACTTCGGGAGGCCGGTCGTCGGGACGATGTCTTCCATGTCGTCGCGGAACTTCGCGTACAGGTCGTTGTGCAGCACGAGCCACGCGTCGTCGCCCTCCGCGTAGAGGCCGCCGTCGATGTGGTGGTAGGCGCCGGGCTCGACGAAGGCCGGCCCGCCGGTGACCGGGTCGCCGAACGGCTTGTCGCGGTTGCCCTCGGCGAGCCGGTACGGGCCTTCGATCCCGCCCTCGCTCACCAGCATGAACGAGCCGACCTTGCGGGAGTGGTCGCCCATGCACGCGACGATGTACCACGTGCCGCGGACGTAGTGCAGTTCCGGCGCCCAGACCTCGCCGCGCTTGCCGAACTGCTCGTCGTACCAGTACTCCTGCCACGGGGCGACGACCATGCGTCCGGCCCGGTTCTCACCGGCGAACTCGGGAGACCACACCTTCCCCCTCTCGGCGCCGGGCCGGACACCGGTCGTGTCGACCAGCCGCCACGGTCCCCGCAAGGACGGTGACACCCACACGAAGATGCCGTCGTTCCAAGGGGCGGCCCGGTCGAGCCCGGGCACGCGGGAGGTGCCGGTGGCGACGTAGAGCGGACGGCCGTCGACGACGAAGAAGTTGACGTAAGTGTCGCGCATCCAGACCAGGCCCCGCTCACGGTCGCGGGGGCGCAACTCGAGCGGGAGGATGAAGGAGTTGTCCCGACGCGGCCACAGGTCCTGCCGGGTGTCGGCGAGGCCGTAGGGCTCCAGGTCGGGCCAGTTCGGCGGGTACCGCCGCAGCGACGCGGCCTCCGCCGGGGACGCCTGCGCGACGGCGGCGGTGGCGGGCAGTGCCGCCCCCGCCAGGGAGCCGGCGACACCGATCAGCAACGAACGCCGGTCGAGGTGCGGGCCGTAATCGTAGCTGGTCATCACTCACTCCTCCTTCGTGGCGCAGGACGCCGGTGCCCTGCCTGGCACGAGACGCTATAGAGACTCATTCCGCCGGTGAACATGCGACGGAAAGGTCGTTGGACGCGTGGCGGGGCCGGGTACGACACTCGTTCGGAAACCCCCAGGATCTTTCTGTCGGAGTGTTGACGGAAAAATCCCCCACTGCCAGCGTTGCCGCATGGCGACGTCGGCTGGAGTGCACGCGCTGGTAAGGCGCACTCACGAAGAACGCGTCCTGCGCGTCCTGCGCGAGCACGGCGCCCTGAGCCGCGGGCAGATCGCCCTTGCCGTCGGGCTGTCCCGCACCACGCTCTCCGAGATCACCGGCAGCCTGCTGCAGCGCGGCGCCATCGTGGTGGTCGACACCGACGCGGCCAAGCGGGAGGGCAGCGGCCGGCCGGCCGAGCGGCTCGCCCTGGACCCCGCCTCCGGGCAGTTCATGGGTGTCGACTTCGGCCATCGCCGGGTGCGGCTGGCGGTCGCGGACGCCTCACACGAGATCATCGTCTCCGGGTCGGAGCGGTACGACGACGCCCCGTGGCCGGTCCGGCTCGACCTGGCGTTCCGGCTCATCGACCGCCTCGGCGCCGAGTCCGGCGTGCGCTACGGCGCACTGCAGGGCATCGGCATCGGGGTCCCCGGACCCTACAGCGCGACTCCGGGCGTCCTCGTGACGGCACTGGACGAACCGGCGCCGGCCGGCACCCCCGAGGCATCGGCGCAGGCCGCGTTCGCGGCGCGGTTCAGGGCGCCCGTCATCGTGGACAACAACACCCGCCTGGCCGCGCTCGCGGAGGTCGTCTTCGGCCACAGTTCCGTCCAGGACCTTCTCTACCTGCGGATCTCCGACGGCGTCGGCGGGGGGCTGGTCGTCGGCGGGCGCCTGGTCACCGGATCGTCAGGGCTGGCCGGCGAACTGGGGCACGTCACCGCCGACGCGGACGGGCTGGAATGCCGCTGCGGCAAGAAGGGCTGCGTCGAGACGCTGGCGTCGGTTCCCGCCATCCTGGGAGCCTGCCGGGAGCAGGGTCTCGCCATCGAGGACCTCGGCGGCCTGGCCGCCGCGGTCGAGCGTTCCGACCCGATCGCGGACCGGGTGCTGCGAGCGGCCGGGGCCGCCGTCGGCCGGGTCCTGAGCGCGGCGTCCCTGATCCTCGATCCCGCGGACATCGTCATCGGCGGAGAGATCACCCGAGTGGCGCCCGCTCTGCTCCGGCAGGCGGCCGCCACCATCGCGCGCGAGCAGTTTCCCCGCGCGCGGAAACCGGTCGTGCGCCGAGCCGAGCTCTCCGACGACGACGGCGCGCTCGGCGCCCTCGCCGCGCTGTTTCACAGCTCGCCGCTGCTGGCCGCCTATCCGGAGGCGCCCGAGACGACGTCCACCGGTTCCGCGTCGATCGAGCGTGCACGGAAGACAACGAACAGAGGAGTGGCTTATGGCCGTGCTCAGTGACCAGGGCGCCCAGGCGAGTCGCACCGGCCGGGGCGGCACGCGCGCATCGGCCGGCCGAGGTCGCTCGAGTACGGCGGCGGGCCCGCGCCGCCGAGGACTGTCCCTGCTGCTGAACGCCGTATCCGTCGGATTCGGCATCGCCCTGTGGTGGGGGCTGGCCGCGGCGGGCTTCACTCTCCCGACGCCGAGCGAGGTGGTGTCGAAGGCGGGCACGCTCCTTTCGGACGGCACGCTCCAGCAGGACATCGTCGCCAGCCTGGGCCGGGTACTCGCCGGTTTCGCCCTCGGGACCGCCCTCGCGATCCCGGTCGGCTTCCTCATGGGGTGGTACGGCGTCGTCCGCGGCCTCGTCGAACCCTGGATCCAGTTCTTCCGCACGATCCCGCCGCTGGCCATCATCCCGCTGGCCATCGTGCTGATGGGCATCGGCGAGACACCGAAGATCTTCGTCATCTTCCTGGCGGCGTTCCTCGTCTGCGTCATCTCGACGTTCCAGGGCGTGGTGGACGTCGACCGCACCTTGATCAACGCCGCCCGCGTCCTCGGTGCCGGGGACGCCGGGATCTTCCTACGGGTGGTGGTGCCGGCCTCGACCCCGTTCATCCTCGTGGGCATGCGGGTCGGGCTCGGCTCGGCCTGGGCGACGCTGGTCGCCGCCGAGCTCATCGCCGCCCAGAAGGGCCTCGGGTTCCGGATGCAGAACGCGCAGCTCTACTACGACCTGCCCACGATCTTCGTCGGACTCATCGCCATCGGGATCCTCGGCCTGCTCATGGACCGGGTGCTCCTGCTGGCCGAACGCAAGCTCACCGGATGGCAGGAGCGCCGATGACCACCCCGCCAAAGATCTCGGTCAAGGGCATCACCAAGACCTTCACGCTCGGCAAGGACTCCTTCACCGCGCTGGACGACGTCTCACTCGACATCGAGGACAACGAGTTCGTCACCGTCGTGGGCCCGTCCGGATGCGGCAAGAGCACGCTGCTCAACATCCTGGCCGGCCTTGAGGAGCCCACGGACGGGCAGTCGCTCGTGGACGGCTCGGCGGTCTCCGGCCCCGGCCCCGAGCGCGGCGTCATCTTCCAGCAGTACGCGCTCTTCCCCTGGCTGACGGTCCGCAAGAACATCGAGTTCGGGCTGAAGACGGCGCGCGTGTCCAAGGCGGAGCGCCGCGACCGGGCCCAGCACTTCATCGAGATGGTCGGACTGGAGCAGTTCGCCGACGCACTCCCCAAGATGCTGTCCGGCGGGATGCGGCAGCGTTGCGCGATCGCCCGCGCCTATGCCGTGAACCCCTCGATCCTCCTGATGGACGAGCCGTTCGGTGCGCTCGACGCCCTCACCAGGGTGAAGCTCCAGGAGCAGCTGCTCGACACCTGGAGCAAGGAGCAGCGCACCGTCCTGTTCATCACCCATGACGTCGACGAGGCGGTCTTCCTCGCCAATCGCGTCATCGTGATGGCCGCCGACCCCGGCCGCATCTACGACGTGGTCGACGTCGACCTTCCCTACCCGCGATCGGAGGAGTTCCGGCTCAGCACGGAGTTCGCGGCGCTGCGCAACCGCGTCTGGCACTCCGTGTACCACCAGGACGGCCGCACGGCCGCCGATTCGAAGCACCCCACGCCGTCGTCCGCAACGGCCTGACCCGAGGGACGGACATGTCACTGTCACGAACGTTCTCAGCCGCGACCGCCTTCGGCATGACCGCCGTGCTGGCGCTCTCCGCCTGCGGTACCGGCTCCGGCGGCGGAGGGGACGGGCAGGAGGTCGACTTCGGCTACATCGGGGACTACAACGGCACCAGCCTGCTCGCCATCGCCAAGGACCAGAAGATCTGGGAGAAGCACGGCCTCAAGGTCAACGCCAAGGTGTTCACCAACGGCCCGCTGCAGATCCAGGCGCTCGGCACGGGCGACCTCGACGTCGGGTACATCGGCCCCGGCGCGTTCTGGCTGCCGGCCTCGGGCCAGGCGAAGATCATCGCGATGAACACCCTCGGCAACGCCGACCGGGTCATCGCGCAGGGCGGCACCACCTCACTGGCACAGCTCAGAGGCAAGACCGTCGGGGTGCCCGAAGGGACCTCGGGCGACATGATCCTCACTCTCGCCCTGAAGCAGGCGGGCCTCACGAAGAAGGACATCAAGGTCGTCAACATGGACCCCTCGACCATCGTGTCGGCCTTCTCGTCCAAGCGGATCCAGGCCGCGGGGTTCTGGTACCCGGCCATCGCGACGATCAAGAAGCAGGTCCCCGACCTGACCGAGCTGGCCAAGAACTCCGACTTCGAGTCGCAGATGGCCTTCCCGACCGCGTTCGTCGCGGGCAACAAGTTCGTCTCCGGCGACAAGGACAAGGCCGCGAAGACCATCGCGGCGCTGCGCGAGGCGATGCAGTACCGCACCGCCCACATGGACAAGTCGATCGAGCTCACCGCGAAAATGCTCCATGCGCCGGCCGAGACGGTGAAGGCCGACGCCGCCAACGTCAAAGTGCTCTCCGTCGAGGAACTCGACACGATGACGAAGGACGGCACCATCGACAAGTGGCTCACCCGGATGGGCGGCTACTTCGTCGGCGCTGGCAAGCTCAAGTCGTCCCCCGACCCGAAGACCTACTACACGGGTGACCTGTTCACGGCGGGCGCCAAGTGACGAACCCGAGGAACATCCTCTTCTTCATGACCGACCAGCACCGGGCCGACACCCTCGGCGCGTACGGCAACCGGCTGGCGGCGACGCCCGTCCTCGACGAGCTGGCGAGGAGCGGCACCCGCTTCGACCGGTGGTACACGCCGACCGCGATCTGCACACCGGCGCGCGCCAGCCTGCTCACCGGGCAGGCGCCGTTCCGGCACAAGCTGCTCGCCAACCACGAGCGCAACGTCGGCTACATCGAGGACCTCGCCGACGGACAGTTCACGTTCTCGCAGGCGCTGCGGGAGAAGGGCTACAACTGCGGCCTGATCGGAAAGTGGCACGTCGGCACCGAGAAGACCGCCCGCGACTTCGGCTTCGACGGGCCGGACCTGCCAGGCTGGCACAATCCCGTGGACAATCCCGACTACCTGGCCTACCTCGCCGAACACGACCTGCCCCCGTACGAGATCTCCGGCCGGATCCGCGGCACGCTGCCCAACGGCGGCCCCGGCAACCTGCTCGCCGCCCGGCTGCACCAGCCCGTGGAGGCGACGTTCGAGCACTACCTCGCCACCCGGGCGATCGAGACGCTGGAGCGGTACGCCGCCGACGCGCGGAACCGGGACAAGCCGTTCTTCCTGGCCCTGCACTTCTTCGGACCCCACCTGCCGTACATCCTGCCGGACGAGTTCTTCGACCTCTTCGACCCGGCCGACATCGAGCTGCCGCGCTCGGTCGCGGAGACCTTCCAGGGAAAGCCTCCGGTACAGAAGAACTACAGCGCCCACTGGACGTTCGACACCATGCCGATCGAGACCACGCGCAAGCTGATCGCCGTCTACTGGGGATACGTCGCGCTCATCGACCGGCAGATCGGCCGGGTCATGGACGCCATGGAGCGGCTCGGGCTCGTCGACGACACCGCGGTCTTCTTCACCTGCGACCACGGCGAGTTCACCGGTGCGCACCGGCTGCACGACAAGGGGCCGGCGATGTACGAGGACATCTACCGCACGCCGGGACTGCTGCGCGTGCCGGGCCGCCCCGACGGCGTGATCCGCGACGAGTTCGTGAGCCTGCTCGACTGCACCGCGACGATCCTCGAACTCGCGGGCCTCGACCCCAAGACGGCCGTCGACTCGCGCAGTCTGCTGCCCCTGCTCGGCGGCGAGCGGGCCGAATGGGACGACGACATCGTGTGCGAGTTCCACGGCCACCACTTCCCCTATCCCCAGCGGATGCTCCGCACGGACCGGTACAAGCTGGTGGTGAACCCCGACTCGGTCAACGAGCTCTACGACCTGGAGACAGATCCGGACGAGCTCCTGAACCGCTACGAACAGCCTGAGATGCGGGACGTCCGCACGAGCATGATGCGCCGCCTCTACACCGTGCTGCGTGACCGAGGCGACAACTTCTACCACTGGATGACGTCCATGTACGACGTCGGCGAGGTGGCGTACGACCCCACGCTGAGCGGTCTGGACGAGGCCACCTACCAGAAGATCGACCAATGACCGGGGGCACGGCGGCCGCGGCCTCGGGGCCGTCCGGGCCCCGCATCGACGAGATCGGCGCGGTCGGCCGACCGCGCCCAGGGCCGCCGTGCTGCTCACCGGCCCTCCGCCACGACGGCCCGCAGCGGCCCCGGCCGATCGACCCGGGGCAGGCCCCCGCGGCCCCGCCCGCAGAGCAGTGCGCCGTTCCGGGCGGCCGGTTCCTCATGGGCGACCACCTCGGTGACGGCGACCCGGCCGACGGCGAGGGCCCGGTGCACGAGATCCGCGTCGACCCGTTCACCATCGACGCCACCGCGGTGACGAACAGCGCTTTCGCCGCGTTCGCCGATGCCACCGGCTACGTCACGGACGCGGAGGCGCACGGTTTCTCCGCCGTGTTCCACCTGGCCCTCGCGGCGCACCCCTCGGACGTGATGGGGCAGGCCGCCGGCGCGCCCTGGTGGCTCGGCGTGCGCGGCGCGTCCTGGCGCAGCCCGGGCGGACGGCGCAGCGACCTCGACGGCTTGGACGACCACCCTGTGGTGCACGTGAGCTGGGACGACGCGGTCGCCTACTGCACGTGGAGCGGGCGGCGGCTGCCCACCGAGGCCGAGTGGGAGTTCGCCTCCCGAGGCGGCCTCACCGGTGCTCGGTTCCCTTGGGGGGACGTGCTGCGGCCGGACGGCGTGTGGCGCACCAACATCTGGCAGGGCGACTTCCCGGTGCACAACAGCGCCGAGGACGGCTGGGCGACCACCGCGCCGGTGCGGTCCTTCGCACCCAATGGCTACGGGCTCTGGCAGACGGTCGGAAACGTCTGGGAGTGGTGCGCCGACTGGTTCGACCCGTCCTACTACCGAGTCTCGCCGAGCGACAACCCGCGGGGTCCCGGCCGGGGCGCGGCGAGGGTGCTCCGCGGCGGCTCCTATCTCTGCCATGACTCCTACTGCAACCGCTACCGCAATGCCGCCCGCTCCTCGAACACACCGGACTCGTCCATGGGGAACGCCGGATTCCGCACGGTTGCCACGACCCGTCACGAGGAAGCATGACGCCGCACAAGACCGCCACGACGCTCGCCGACGGACGGGAGCTGATCTACTTCGACCTCGGTGCCGGCGCACGGCGGGCGAGCACCGACACGCGGTCGCTGCCGCCGGTGAGCACGGCCGCGCAGATGCGGTGGGATCCGCTGCTCGAAGAGTGGGTCATGATGGCGTCGCACCGGCAGGACCGCACGTTCCTCCCTCCGGCCGGCGAGTGTCCCCTGTGCCCTTCGGCGAACGGGCGCCGGACGGAGATCGCCGCGGACGACTACGACGTCGTGGTCTTCGAGAACCGCTTTCCGAGCCTCTCGACCGGCGCGGTCCTGGACGGCGCCGGCGGCGACCACCCGCTGGTCGAGGTCCGCCCGGCCGCCGGGCGCTGCGAGGTGGTCTGCTTCTCCAGTGACCACTCCCGGAGGTTCGCCGACCTCACGCCGGGCCACGCACGGCTGGTCGTCGACGTGTGGGCGGACCGCACGGCGGCGCTGTCCGGCGTCAAGGGCGTCGAGCAGGTGTTCTGCTTCGAGAGCCGCGGAGAGGAGATCGGGGTGACCCTGTCCCACCCGCACGGCCAGATCTACGCCTACCCGTTCACGACGCCGCGGACGTCACGCATGTTCCAGGCGGCCGCGCAGCATCGGCGGCGTACCGGCGGAGACCTGCACACCGACGTGCTCCGCGCCGAGTGCCGGTCCGGCCTCCGTGTCGTCGCCGACAACGAGCACTGGGTGGCGTTCGTCCCGGCGGCGGCACGCTGGCCGCTGGAGGTCCACCTTTACCCGCGCCGCAGGGTGAAGTCCATCCCCGACCTCGACGACGCGGAGCGCGACGCACTGGTCTCGATCTACCTGGATCTGCTCGCGCGCCTCGACCGGATGTACGACGGGCCGCTGCCCTACATCTCGGCGTGGCACCAGGGGCCGGTCGACGACCCTGACGACCTCGGCTACCTGCACCTGCAGCTCTTCTCGATACGGCGTTCCGCGGACAAGCTGAAATTCCTCGCCGGCTCCGAGTCGGGAATGGGCGCCTTCGTCACCGACACCCTCCCCGAGCAGGTGGCCCGCCGCCTGCGCGAGGTTTGATCACCGTCCCCGAGCTCGACGCGGCGGTCGAGGCCGCGCTCGCCGCCGGTGCACTGGGAGCCAGGATGATCGGCGGCGGCTAGGCGGGTGCGGGGTGGGGGGCCGGGAGCGCGCTTCGGGCGGCGCCGAGCAGGCCGGCGGAGCGGCCGAGCGCGGACGGCACCACGGTCAGCCGCTGGACGTAGTCCAGCGTGAGGAAACCGGCCAGGTGCGTGCGCAGCGGCGCGAACAGCAGCTCGCCGGCCGCGGCCACGCCGCCCCCGATCACGATGCGGTCCAGGTCGCACAGCGCGGTCGCGGCGGCGATGCCGCGGGCCAGCGCCTGGGTGCCCCGGTCGAACGCGGCGAGGGCGACGGCCTCGCCCCGGGCGGCGTCGGCGGAGAGGGCGCGGGCGTCGGCGCCCGTCCAGCCCTGGCCGCGCGCCCACCGGACCATGGACGGGCCGCTGGCGTAGGCCTCGACGCATCCGGTCGCACCGCAGGTGCAGGGCGGGCCCGCGGGGTCGGCGACGACGTGGCCGATGTGGCCGGCGTTGCCGCTGGGGCCCGGGTAGGCCGCACCGCCGAGGACGAGGCCGCCGCCGACGCCCGTGGAGACGACGATCCCGAGCATCGACTCCACGCCGCGGCCCGCGCCGAGCCAGTGCTCGCCCAGCGCCGCCGCGATACCGTCCCCGACCAGGACGGAGGGGACGCCGGGCAGGATGGCGGCGACCAGGTCGAGCAGCCGGAAGTCCCGCCACGCCGGGATGTTCACCGGGCTCACGCGGCCGCGCCGCGGGTCGACCGGACCCGCGGAGGCCAGCCCGGCCGCGCGCGGGGACGCGCCCTCCGACACCGAGGTCAGCAGCCCGCTCATCGCCTCCTCGAGGAGGGCTTCGGTGGCCGGGGTGGCGACTTCGGCCTGCCGGTGCACCCGGCCGTCCGCGCCGACCAGGCCGGCGCTGATCTTGGTGCCGCCGATGTCGACCGCGAGCACGACGTCATGGTCCATGAACATTTCCTTGCTGAGGGCGAGGGGAGCGCGCTCTGATCAGTCCTCGAGGAGCGCCGAGAGTTGGGGCGAGTAGGTGGCGTGCAGGACGAGGGACGCGGCGCCGACCACGGCGGCGTCGGGGCCGAGGGGCGACACCGCGGCGTCGGCGACCCGGACGTGGCGGGAGAGCGGCCTGGTCGCGAGGGCCTCGGTGACGGCGTCGAGGTAGAGCTTCTCGACGCGCCTGATGCCGTGGCCGCCCAGGACGATCAGGTCCACGTCGGCGATGGTGACGACATTGACGGCGACGGAGGCGACGAGTTCGGCGGCGTCGCCGATGACCGCGGTGGCGAGCGGGTCGCCCTGGACGGCGGCGTCGAGGACCGCCTCGTGGTCGACGGTGGCCGGCGCGTGCTGGAACGGCACCGCGAGCGTGCTGCCGGCGGGCTCCGCGGCGAGCCTGCGGTGCGTCTCGGCGACGATGGCGGCGGGGCTGACCAGGCTTTCCAGGCAGCCCCGGTTCCCGCAGTAGCAGCGCGGGCCGTCCGGTCGCACGGTCGTGTGCCCGAACTCCGCGGCGTTGAGCGAGCCGCCCCGGTGGACCTGGTGGCCCAGGATCAGCCCGCCGCCGATGCCGGTGCCGAAGAAGAAGTAGGCGAAGTTGGCGACCCCCCGGCCGGCGCCCGACCAGCGTTCGCCGATCGCGGCGGCGGTGGCGTCGTTGTCCAGCGTGACGGGCAGGCCGGTGGCCTCGCTCAGCAGCTGCTTCACCGGCACCCGCGACCAGTGGGCGAGCTTGGGCGGGGCGACGACCATGCCGCGGTCCTGGTCGATCGGGCCGGGGCTGGCCAGGCCGAGGCCGAGCACCCGCTCGCGCGGCACGTCGGCCGCGGCGAGGACGTCGCCGGCCAGGTCCGCCATGGCGGCGACGACCTCGGCCGGCCGGGCACCGGGCGGCGTCGGGCGGCGCCTCAGCTCCAGGGGGTGCCCGGCCAGGTCGACGACCACGCAGGCGAGCTCGACCGGATCGAAGTGGAGCCCCACGGCGCTGCCGGCGTCGCTGTTGATGCGCAGCCTCGTCCGGGGCTTGCCGAGCCCCTGCACGCGGCGGGATCCGTCCTCGCGCACGATCCCCTCGTCGAGTAGCTTCCGCGTGATCCCGGAGACGGTCTGCGGCGTGAGTCCCGTGCGCTCGGCGATCTCGGCCCGGCTGATGCCGTCGGCGAGCTGGATCTGGTCCAGCACCACCGCCCGGTTGTAGCGGCCCACCTTGGGAAGATTCGTGCCTGCTCGCCGCAACGAAGATCCTCTCTGCCCGGCATCGGCCCCTGACCGGCGCCGACCCCATTCTGGCGGTTGCCTTTGACTTTGTAAAACAATTGGATTTAAGGTGCCATCAACGTAACGCGCGTCACACGCGTGCGCCCCGTCGGGTCACGCCGAACCCTCACGACCCACGGCCGAAGGCAACGCAGAGATCATCGGAGAAGTTGATGTCAGAGGCACGCCGCGTCCCCCCGGGACCGGACACGCGCAGCCGTGGCGGGCCGCGGAGCAGGGGGCATCGGGCATGAATCCCGCCAAGGACACGAGCCCCGGCGAGGACCCCCGTCCCGCCGCTGGAGCCGATCGCGGCACGGGCGCCGGCCCCGCTCCGGTCCTGCTCGAGATGCGGTCGATCACCAAGACGTTCCCGGGCGTGACCGCCCTGGCGGACGTCAACCTGGCGGTCCGCACCGGCGAGATCCACGCCATCTGCGGCGAGAACGGCGCCGGGAAGTCGACCCTTATGAAGGTGCTGAGCGGCGTCCACCCGCACGGCACCTACAGCGGCGAGATCGTCTACCGCGGCGAGGAGGTCGCGTTCGGCGACATCCGCGCGAGCGAGAACGCCGGCATCGTGATCATCCACCAGGAGCTCGCGCTGGTGCCGGGCATGTCGATCACCGAGAACGTCTTCCTGGGCAACGAGCCGCGGCGCGGCGGCGCGATCGACTGGAAGCGCGCCCGCCAGCGCGTTCTCGAACTGATGGAGCAGGTGGGCCTCAAGGAGGACCCCGACGCGTTCGTCAGCGACATCGGCGTCGGCAAGCAGCAGCTGGTCGAGATCGCCAAGGCGTTCGCCAAGGACGTGAAGCTCCTGATCCTGGACGAGCCGACCGCGGCCCTGAACGAGACCGACTCGCGGCACCTGCTCGACCTGCTGCGCGAGTTCAAGCGGCAGGGCATCACCTCGATCATGATCTCGCACAAGCTCAACGAGATCGCGGCCGTCGCCGACTCGATCACGATCCTGCGCGACGGGCGGACCATCGAGACGCTCGACGTCCAGGACGGCGGGGTCGACGAGGACCGCATCGTGCGCGGCATGGTGGGCCGCGAGCTGAGCGGCCGGTTCCCCGACCACGAGTCCGCCATCGGCGAGGTGTTCTTCGAGGTCCGCGACTGGACCGTGCGCCACCCCGTCTCCGCCGAACGGCTGGTGTGCCGCAACTCCGGCTTCACCGTCCGCCGCGGCGAGATCGTCGGCTTCGCCGGCCTCATGGGCGCCGGGCGCACCGAGCTCGCGATGAGCCTGTTCGGCCGGTCCTACGGGGTCTGGGAAGGCGGGCACGTCTTCAAGGACGGCAAGGAGATCCAGGTCAAGACGGTCGCCGACGCCATCAAGCACGGCATGGCCTACGTGAGCGAGGACCGCAAGGCGATCGGGCTCAACCTCCTCGACGACATCAAGTCCTCGGTCGTCGCCGCCAAGCTGTCGAAGATCGTCCGGCGCGGCGTGATCGACAAGGTCCGGGAGCGCAAGGTCGCCGACGAGTACCGCCAGAGCCTGCGGATCAAGACGCCGACGGTCGACGAGGGCGTCACCAAGCTCTCCGGCGGCAACCAGCAGAAGGTCGTGCTGGCGAAGTGGATGTTCACCGACCCGGACCTGCTGATCCTCGACGAGCCGACGCGCGGCATCGACGTGGGCGCCAAGTACGAGATCTACGGGATCATCCAGCGGCTCGCCGACCAGGGGAAGGGGGTCATCGTCATCTCCTCCGAGCTGCCCGAGCTGATCGGCCTGTGCGACCGGATCTACACGGTGTTCGAGGGCACCATCACCGGCGAGGTGCCGCGCGGCGAGGCCGACCCCGAAGTCCTCATGAAGCAGATGACCTCTACCAAGAAGACGGCGACGCCATGAGCCGATACCAAGAGCTGAAGAAGAACCTCTTCGGGGGAACCACCTCCAACGCCCGGCAGTTCGGCATGATCTTCACGCTGGTCGCGATCGTGCTGCTGTTCCAGGTCCTCACCGACGGCCTCACCCTGACGTCGGGGAACCTCATCGCGGTCGTCAGCCAGTACTCCTACATCCTGATCCTCGCCGTCGGGATGCTGATGGTGATCGTCGCCGGGCACATCGACCTGTCGGTCGGCTCGGTCGCCGCGTTCACCGGCATCGTGGTCGCCAAGGCGATGCAGGAGCACGACCTGCCGTGGCCCGCGGCGATCGTGTTCGGCCTGCTCGTCGGCGCCGCCATCGGCGCCTGGCAGGGCTTCTGGGTCGCCTACGCCGGGGTGCCGGCGTTCATCGTCACGCTGGCCGGGATGCTGCTGTTCCGCGGCGCGAACCAGTACGTCGGCAACGCCGACACGGTGCCGGTGCCGGAGGGCTTCCGCAAGATCGGCGCCGGCTTCCTGCCCGAGGTCGGGCCCGACACCGGCTACAACAACCCCACCCTGCTGCTGGGCGTGGCCGCCTGCGTCGCGGTCGTGTGGCGGGAATGGCGCGCCCGGCAGGTGCGGCAGCAGATGGACGCGGACCTCACCCCGCTGTGGGTCTCGGGGATCCGGCTCGCCGTGATGCTCGGCGTCGTCATCTTCGCCACGCTGCGCTTCGCCGGCGGCCGGGTCGGCACCAGCCTCCCGATCTCCGGCATCATCCTGGCCGCCCTGGTGATCGCCTACTCCTTCTACACCCGCAACGCCGCCGGCGGCCGGCACATCTACGCGGTCGGCGGCAACGCCCGCGCCGCCGAGCTGTCGGGCGTGAAGCTCCGCCGGGTCAACTTCCTCGTGATGACCAACATGGGGGTCCTCGCCGCGCTGGCCGGCATGATCTTCGTGGCGCGGTCCGCCGCCTCCGGCCCGCAGGACGGGCTGAGCTGGGAGCTCGACGCGATCGCGGCGGTGTTCATCGGCGGCGCCGCCGTCTCCGGCGGTCTCGGCACCGTCAGCGGCTCGATCGTCGGCGGCCTGGTCATGGCCCTGCTCAACAACGGCCTGCAACTGGAGGGCGTCGGCTCGGACCGGGTGCAGATGATCAAGGGCCTGGTGCTGCTGCTCGCCGCCGCGCTGGACGTCTACAACAACAAGCAGGGCCGCTTCTCGGTCATCGGATCGATCATGCGTCCGTTCAGGCGCGACAACGGGTCGGCGCCGCCGGACGCGGCGTCGTCGCCGTCCAGCGAGGCCGACCCGGCCGACAAGACGGACAAGACGGACAAGGCCACGGCCACCGGCTGACCGTTCCGGCAGGCCCCACCACCGCCGCTGCCGCGGCACCCCGGCAAGACACTGAGAAAGGTCATCCGACAATGCGCTCACTCTTCACCAAGACCCTCGCGGTCGGCGCGGCAGCCGTGCTCGCGCTCAGCGCCGCGTCCTGCGGCAACGACCGGGAGGGCTCGGGCGGCGGCGACGACAAGGGCAAGGGCTTCGCCAAGGACTCCCTCATCGGCGTGGCCCTGCCCGCCAAGACGTCCGAGAACTGGGTCCTGGCCGGCGACCTGTTCACCAGCGGCCTCAAGCAGGCCGGGTTCAAGCCCGACGTCCAGTACGCGGGCGCCTCGACCACGGTCGCCGACCAGCAGGCGCAGATCTCCTCGATGGTCACCAAGGGCGCGAAGGTCATCGTCATCGGCGCGACCGACGCCGCGCAGCTGTCCACCCAGGTGGCGCAGGCCAAGCAGTCCGGCGCGATCGTCATCGCCTACGACCGGCTCATCACCAACACCAAGGACATCGACTACTACATCGCGTTCGACAACTTCAAGGTCGGCCAGCTGCAGGGGCAGGCCCTGCTGGACGGCATGAAGGCCAAGAAGCCGAAGGGCCCGTGGACCATCGAGCTGTTCTCCGGCTCGCCGGACGACAACAACTCCGCGGTCTTCTTCGACGGCGCGATGAGCGTCCTCAAGCCGCAGATCGACAAGGGCGAGGTCAAGGTCGGCTCCGGCCAGACCGACATCAAGCAGACGGCCATCCAGGGCTGGAAGGCCGAGGGCGCGCAGCAGCGCATGGACTCGCTGCTGACCTCCACCTACAGCAAGAAGAGCGTCGACGGCGTGCTGTCGCCGAACGACACCCTGGCGCGCGCGATCCTCACCTCGGTCAAGGGCGCCGGCAAGCCGCTCCCCGTCGTCACCGGGCAGGACTCCGAGGTCGAGTCCGTCAAGTCGATCATGGCTGGTGAGCAGTACTCCACCATCAACAAGGACACCCGCAAGCTCGTCGCGGAGACCGTGAACATGGTCAAGGCCCTGCAGGGCGGCGGCAAGCCCCAGATCAACGACACCAAGTCCTACAACAACGGCGCCAAGGTCGTCCCCTCGTTCCTGCTGCCGCCGGTCATCGTGACCAAGAAGAACGCCGCCGAGGCGTACGCCACCGACCCCAAGCTCTCCCCGCTCACCAAGTAGGCGGCCGGACGGTCCGGCGGGGCATCGGTCCCGCCGGGCCGTTCTGCATCGGCCCGCGGACATTGGCGAGACGCAAGCCCTACCGGCCGCTTCCCGCGGCTTTGGCGAGCACGGCGGGCGCCAGCCAGCGGCGCAGGAACGGACGCGGGTCGTCGCCGGTGGCCTCGGGCACCGAGAGGTAGGAGTAGAGCAGGCGCATGAAGAACTCGGCGAGGCCGGCGAGTTCCTCGTCGTCGTAGCCGAAGGCCGCCCAGTCGATGTCGAGCCGGGACAGGAAGACCTTCATCTCGTCGAGGGCGCCGGCGGAGAGGATGTCGGGGCCGAACCCGACGGCGCGCCCGGTGGCGAAGATCATTCCGACCTGCGGGTCGCGGGGCAGCTGCTCCACCGCGCGGGCGAGGACCTCGACGAGGGTCTCGGCCGGGTCGGCCAGCGGTCCGATGCCGGCGGCGATCCGCGTCCCGAACTCGGTGGCCGCGGCGAACCCCGCCGCCTTCATCAGCTCGTCGATGTTGCGGTAGTAGCGGTAGACCGTCGCGCGGGTGACGCCGAGCTCCTCGGCGACCTGCGTGAATCCGGTCTTGCGCGCGCCGTACCGGTCCACGCACCGGATCAGCGCCTCGATGATCCGGCGCCGGGCCTCGTCGTCGTCGCGGGGAGGGTCGCCCTGCCACCCGTGCGTGCGCATCAGTGCCTTTCACAGCGGAGCCGTAGCGGCCGTCAGCGCGGCGGCCGGGCCGAGGGGACGGTGCCCGGCAATCCGGCGCCGCCCGAGACCGGCTTGCCGTTCTCGTCGGTGGCGGACTCCACACCCTGGCTCAGCAGCGTGATGTTACCAGCCAGCCATTTCCCCGAGACGAGCTTCATGCTGAGGGCGACCGTGGCCCCGTTGTTGGCCTGCACCGTCTTGCCGGACGTCACCTTGGTGTTGATGACCACCATGACGTTGGCGGCCTTGCGCTTGACCGCACCCGGGTAGACGCCGGTGACGGTGGCCCGGGAGCTGACCTTGTTGGTGGTGAAGTAGCTGGTCAGGGTGCCCGCGGTCGGGCGGATGGCGTCGCCGGCGGCCTTGGTGAGCAGCGGGTACTTCGCGGCGAACGACTGGTCCATGTGCTGGTAGTCCCAGTTGAAGAACACGTCGGCGACCTTGCGCGCGCTGGCGGCCAGGTCGCGCTGCCGCCGGGCGTCCGAGGACAGGTCCCCCTTCTGCTGCCAGACGACGCAGAGAAGCACGCTCACCGCGACCAGCGCGAGGGCGGGGACGATCGTCAGGATGCGGATGGCGATCGTCCTGCGGCGGCTTCTCCCGCCGGCCGTTCCGCTCGCGAGAGACGCGGCCCACACCTTTGGCGGCACGTCGGGGATCCGGGGCGCGGGAGGATTCGCGACCTTGGTCTCGGTCTTCATCGGCTTCTCCTTCTCCGGGTCGGACGCCGGGCCAGTCCGAGCATGCTCAGGACGACGCGCAGCAGGACCAGGCCCGCCACCAGGGGCGGCAGATAGATCAGCCACGTCGGCGGCCCGTGGTGCGCCGTGTCGGCGGCGTTGCGGGCGCGCTCCGCCGCCGGTGTCGCCGCGGGCGTCCCGGATCCCTTCTCGGCGGTCGTCTCGGCCTTCTTCAGCGGCGGGCTCTGCTGCTCGGGCAGGTCCACACCGGGGCAGGCCGGGATGCGCGGGATCGACGGCAGCGGCTTCAGGTTGCGGTACTCGACGGCGCCCTGCTCCGGTGTCAGCGTGAGGATGAACTTGATGTTGAGGTTGGGCTCGCCGTTGACGAAGGTGATGACGCCCCGCATCGCGGACGCCAGCTGGGGCGACCACTGCAGCCCCCTGGAGAGGTCGGACACGTTGCCGGGCGACAGCAGCGCCGGCAGGGCACCGCCGAGCGCCTTGAGCAGGCATTGCGCGGCCGGTCTCGACTCGCGCAGCACCTTGGCGGTCCTCGTCGCCAGGCCGGGCATCGTGTCGCGGATCCGGACGAGCGAGTCGTTCACCTCGGCGAGCGAGGACGTGATGTCGGCGGTGGCGGTGATCCCGGTGGCCAGGTCGGCGCGCTTGCCGGCCAGCACACCCGTCAGCAGGCCCAGGTTGGTGATCAGGCTGTCGAGGGTGCCGGTGTTGCTCGCGAAGGTCCGGGCGAGCTGGGAGGCCCCGTCGACGCTGAGCCGGAGCGTGTCCCCGCGACCGTCCAGGCCCCGCGCGAGCTCCCGTGTGACGATCTTGAGGTTCTCCGGGTCGAGCCCGTTGACGGCCTTCGTCACCGACGCGAACAGGTCGCCGTAACTCTCGCTGACGCTGGTCCGCGACAGCGGGATGACGTCGCCGGGGTGCATCGCGGGCGCGTCCACCCGGCCGCGCGCCGGCTGCAGGTCCACGTACGGCTCGCCGATCGCGGACTTGAGCGCGGCCGTGGCGGTGACGCCCTGGGGGACCCGCTCGCCCTTGTCGATGGCGAGCCGGACGACGACCTTCCCGCCGTCCAGCCGCACGGACTGGATCTTGCCGATGGCGACACCGAGGTAGGTCACGTCGAATCCCGGCTGCAGGCCCCGCGAATCGGAGAACTGCGCGCTGATGCGGTACGGCCGGGAGAACGGGTCGACACCGAGGACGTTGCGCACCGCCCACACCGTCAGGACGAGGCCGAGCACGGCGAAGACCGCCAGGTTGACCCTGATCCGGCGGGTCACCGCTGAGGTCCCATCATCGCGACGAGGTCGTCCAGCGACGACGGCGTCTTCCCGCCGCCCCGGGTCGCCGAGCCGTTGAAGTCCAGCACCGGGTAGGTGAGCAGCTGCCCGTTGTAGACCTGCCGGGGCATCCGGGTCACGAACTCCTGGACGCGGTTGATGAGCGTGCCGAGCTTGGTCCTGTCGGAGGCGAGCACCTGCAGCGTGGGGCCCATCTGCTCGATGAGCCGGCGGAGCTGCTCGGTGTGGCCGATGAGGACGGTGTCGTTCACGGTCCGGGCGAGGTCGGACAGCGAGTGCACGGCGGTGAGGATCTTCTGCCGGTCGCCGGCGAGGAGCTCGGTGGCGGCGGCGACCCGTCCGGGCAGCCGCTTAAGCGAGTCCTCGTGGGCCGCGAGCTTCTCGCCCAGGTCCGCGAGGTCGTCGACGGCCCGTCCCAGCTGCTCGCGCCGCGCGCCGAAGGTCTTCAGCAGCGTGTCCGCGTCGGCGATCATCGCGTTCAGCTTCGCGCCGCGTCCGGCGAAGGCGGTGCTCGCGGTGCGCACCAGTCCGGGGGCGTCGCCGTCGGCGAGGGCGCCGACGAGCGGGGCGGCCTTGCCGACGATGTCCTCGAAGCCGGGGCTGGTCGTGGTCCGGGTCAGCCGGGCGTGGTCGGCGAGGAAGGGTCCCTGGTTGAGCGCCCTGCCCTGGGGCGGCTGGAGCTGGACGTAGTTCTCGCCGAGCAGCGAGGTCGTGGTGACCTTGGCCGTCGTCCCGGTGGGGATCCGCACCCCCTTCTTGATCGACAGGGTGACCCGGGAGTGGTAGCCGTTCCCCGCCTCCACCAGCGTGATCTTCGTGACGGAGCCGACGGCGACGTCGGCGACCTTGACGCTGTGCCCGGTGACGAGGTTCTGCACGTCGGTGAAGTCGGCGGTGAGGGAGAGCGGCCCCTTCGGCGCGTGCAGCGTCTGGACCGAGCAGCCGGACAGCGCCGCGCAGCACGCCAGCACCGCGGAGAACACCAGCGTCCCGGCGCGCGGGAGAGATCGTCTCACGGTGGCTCCTACTGGCAGTTGGAGTACGGGGGCGGGAGCGGGCACGGCACGCTCTCGTCGATCGTGGGCTCCCTGAGGATCGCGGCCAGGTAGGAGCGCGCGAAGTTGTCGAGGGTGACCCGCAGGACGATCGCGTGGTTCTCCGGCTGGTAGGCGTTGACGAACTGGAAGGCGATGTTCGGCAGTGCCTGCAGCACGCCGCCGAGCGTCTCCGAGCTCCCCTTGAGCGTGAGGCTGACCTGCGCGACCTTCTTCAGGTCGGCGGGGATGGTGTCCTGGTGCATCTTGATCAGGACGTCGCCGCGCCTGGCGAGGTCGGCGATCGCCTCGACCAGCGTCCGGATGCTCGCCCGCTCGTCCGACAGCATCGAGGACGCCTTGGCGAAGTCGCTGACGAGCCTGCCGAGCGTCTTCTCCCGGCCGCGGACGACACCGGCGAGCCGGTCGAGGTTCTGCGCGACCTTCAGGAGCTGCTGGTCCTGCCCCGCGAGGCTGTTCACCAGCTGCCCGGCCTGCTGGAACGCCTGGTTGAAGGCGGCGCCGTTGCCGTCGAGGCTGCCCGCGGCGTTGCCGAGCGAGGTGTCGGCCTTGGCGGGGTCGACGTTGTCGAGGAGCTTGCCGAACGACTTGAGGGCGTCGTTGACCTCGACCGGGACCTGCGTCCGGTCCGTCTGCAGCACGGCGCCGTCCCGCATCTCGGGCAGGCCGGGGTGCCAGGCCGGGCTGAACGTCAGCGTGCGCTCGCCGATGAGGCTGAGCGGCACGATGGCGGCGGTGGCCGTCGCGGGCAGCGGCACGTCGCCGTTGATCGAGGCGACGACGCGGACCCGCCCGCCCACCGGGGTGACGGAGTCGACCTCCCCCACGTTGACGCCCATGACCTGCACCCGGGAGCCGGGGTAGAAGGAGACGGCCCGGGTGAAGTAGGCGGTGACGCGGTAGGGCGTCCGGGACGACAGCGGGTTCGTGAGCACCGAGCAGGCGCTGAGGGCGGCACCGAGCACGACCGCCATGGCGGCGGCGAGCGGGCGGCGCGGCGGTTCCATCCTCATCCTCCGACCTGTCCCGTCGGGACGAGCGGGTAGTTGGGCGGGTTGAAGTTCGGCTGCGGCCCGACCACGCCGGGCTGGATCGGGCCGAACCCGACGAAGCCGCCCTCCATCCACCGGCCGGCCCGGCTGCCGGCGGTGCCCAGCCCGTAGAACGCCGGCCCGAACCAGGCGAGGGCGACGTTCATGGACGGCAGGTTGTCGCCGGCCATCGTCTGCGCGGCGAGGTGGAAGTCGTTGAGCACCGTGTTCAGCTGCTTCTGGTGCTTGGCGAGGGTGTCGTCGAGGCTCTTCACGACCCGGCTGCCGCTGCCGAGCGCGGCGGCGAGGTCGTCGCGCCGCCGCACCAGTTCCTTGAGGAGGCCGTCGCCGTAGTCGAGCAGCTGCGTGAGCTGCCGGTCCTTGGACGCCAGCGCACCGCTCAGCTTGCCGCTGCTGGCGATGATCGCGGCGACCTGCGGGAAGGAGTCGTTCAGCGCCGCGCTGACCTTCCGCAGGTCCGCGAGCATCCGGGCGGTCTCCCGCTGCGAGGGCAGCTTCACCTTGGCGGCCTCGCTGAGCAGCCGGTCGACCGCCTTGGCGTCCAGCCTGCCGGCGATGTCCGACGCGGAGCCGAGCGTGTTGCTCAGCGTGTACGGGACGCTCGTGCGGTCCAGCGGGATGCGCCGCCGGTCGTCCGGCAGCGTCTTCAGGTAGGGCCGGGCGACCGGTCCCGACAGCCGGACGTACTGGCCGCCCAGCAGGTTCGACAGCCGGATGTCGGCGTGCATCCGCGGTCCCAGCCTGATCCCGGAGTCGACCTTCCAGGTGATCACGACGTGGCCGTTGCGGAAGTCGGGCCGGATCCCGGTGACCTTGCCGACCTTGACGCCGGCGAGCTGCACCTCGGCGCCCTTCTGCAGGCCGCCGGTGCCGGCGAAGACGCCGCGCACGCTGTAGCCGCCCTGGAAGAGGCCGAGGGTTCCATAGGCGTAGGCCGCGATCACGAGTGCGGCCAGCGCCGGGATCGTCACCGCGGCGATCGCCACGGGGCTGCGGTCGCGGAACGACCTCGTGAACGCGTCCTTCGTCCGGCCCATCACTGCCCCCCGCTCCGGCCGCCCAGGAACGCCAGCTTGACCATGGCCTGGAAGACCTGCTGCTGGGCCGGGCTCAGCTTCGCGTCGCCGCCGCTCACCGCCGGCCCGCCGCCGGAGCCGGCGGCGGGCGGCGGCGGCAGGTTCTCGGGGAAGGGGCAGGTGTCGGTGTAGACGACGTTCATGCACAGGGCGTTGCCGCGCAGGAACCTGCCGCCGTCCATGAGGGTCAGCAGCGCCTGCAGCGCCGACGGCAGGCTCTTGATCATTTTGTCGAGGTCGCGCATCCTGCGGTGCGCGATCTCCATCAGGTCGCTGGTGCCCTGCACCAGCCGGCCGAGTTGCGGGGCGGAGCCGCCGAGCACCTTGTCCAGGTTGGTGGCGACGTCGCCGAGCCGGGTGCTCGCGGTGCCGAGTGCGGCCCGGTCCTGCGCGAAGGCCCGGGTGAGGTCGGTCAGGTTGGTGATGGTCGCGGCGATCTGCCGGTCGCGGGCGGCGAGGGCGTCGGTGACCGTCTTGTAGTCGCCGATCATCTGCCGGATCGTGCCGCTGCGCGCTCCCAGCGTGCGCAGGAGCGCCGCGAGGTTCACCGACATCTGGTCGATCTTGTCCTGGTTGCCGTCCAGCGCGGTGGCGAACGACTCCAGGATCTTGTTGATCTCGTTGGGGTCGATCCCGCCGACCAGCGGCCCCAGGTCGTTGATGAGCGCGCCGAGGTCGGCCGCCGACCTGGTCCGGGTGAGCCGCTGGCCGTCCGTCAGCATGACGCCGCTGGAGCCGGTCTCCAGGTAGATCTCGCGCTTGCCGATGAGGTCCTTCCACCGGATGACGGCCGAGGAGTCGGCCGCGATGTGCAGCGACGGGTCGATCTTCATCTCCACCGCGGCGCGGCCGTCCACCACCTCCACCGAGGTCACCCGCCCGACGGGGGTACCGGCCACCTTCACCTCGTCGCCCGGCCGCAGGCCGCTGACGTCGTCGAACGTCGCCCGCAGGTGCAGGCCGGGCCCGAGGTCCGCGCCGACGATCCGGAACGCCATGTAGACGGTCAGCAGGGTCGTGACGACGCCGAACACCACGAACCTGCGCGCCGAGCGCAGGTCCAGGCGCTGCCTGCGCAGCCCGAGGCGGCGTGCGGCGGACATCAGTTCCCCCGTTTCGCGGGCGGGTCCGGCTCGTTCGGGACCGCGGGCTCGATCGGCCCGCAGACGCCCGGCAGCGAGTCGCACAGCGCGGTGCTCGGATTGATGTGGATGGTGACCCGCGAGAGCAGGGTCCCGTGCGGCCCCGGGATGTTGGCGATGCCGGTCAGCTGCGTCAGGATCAGCCCGCTGCTGCTGATGAGGTCGGGGAAGTAGTCGCGGTACCTGTGCAGGACGCCCGCCGCCGGTGTGACCGAGTCGATGACGCGGCCGGCGGCCTCCGGGTCCGACGCGAGGATCCGGTTCAGGGTGCGGGCCGACTCGTGCAGGCCGTCGAGCAGCCTGCCGAACTGGCGGGGGTCCCCGGCGATGGACGGTGCGACCAGGTTCAGGTCGTCGGCGATGCCGCCGATCTCGTCGCCGTGCTCGGCGGCCGTGCCGGCGAGCGCGCCGCCGTCGCCGATGATGGAGCCGAGGTCGCCGCTGCGCCGTGCTCCCAGGCCGAGCAGTCCGGCGGAGTCGTCGACCAGGCGCGCGAGCTCGTCCCCACGGCCGTCCAGGCCGGTCCCGAGCGACCGCATGATGGTGGCGACGTCGTCCGGGCCGAGGGCGTCGAGGAGGTCGACGGTCGGCGCCGCGACGTCGGTGAGGTCCTGGGGGTCGCTGGTCTTGGCGATGCTGTCGCCGTCGGAGAGGTACGGCCCGGAGCCCTCGTCCCGGCCGGGTCTCAGGTCGACGTACTTGGGGCCGAACGCCGACAGCGGCGAGATCGCCGCCTCGGCGGTGGCGGGCGCGCGGACGCCGTGGTCCAGGCGGATCCGGACGAGCGCCCGGCCCTCGGGGGTGAGGCGGATCGAGGCGACCTGCCCGACCCGGACGCCGCGGATCTTGACGTCGGAGCGGTCGTCCAGCCCCTCCCCCGCCCGGCCGAAGGTCGCCCGCAGGTAGGTCGAACCGGGGTGGGTGTCGCGCGCGGCCAGGTAGGACGCCAGCCCGGCGGCGGCGAGGAGGGCCGCGCCGAGGGCGCCGTAGCGGCGGCGGGTGCGGGGCGTGTGGTCGACGGTCCTCATCCGGTCAGGCTCACCGTTCCGCCGTTGCCCCAGAAGATGAAGGACAGCAGCAGGTTGACCATGACGATCGTCACCATGGACTCGCGGATCGCCTGCCCGGTCGCCAGGCCCACCCCGACCGGCCCGCCGCCGGCGTTGTAGCCGCGGTAGCAGTGGATCAGCACGATGATCACCGTGAACACGACGACCTTCACGACGCTGTAGAAGACGTCTATCGGCGGCAGGTACAGGTGGAAGTAGTAGTCGTAGATCCCCGGCGAGATGCCGAAGAAGCCGATGGAGATGAGCCGGGTGGCGAAGAAGCTGGCGAACAGCGCCAGCAGGTACAGCGGGACGAGCGTGATCAGCGCGGCCGCCAGCCGGGTGCACACCAGGTAGGACAGCGAGTTGATGCCCATCACCTCCAGGGCGTCGATCTCCTCGGAGATCCGCATCGCCCCGAGCTCGGCGGTGAACGACCCGCCGAGCTGGAACACCATCGCCACCCCGGCGATGATCGGCGTCACCTCGCGCACGTTGGCGTAGCTGGCGATGATCCCGGCGAGCGACTGCACGCCGACGCGCTGCAGCCCGGGGATGGCCTGCAGGCCGACGGTGGTGCCGGTGAAGAACGACATGAAGAAGATGACGACGACCATGCCGAGGCCGAGCACGACCGCGCCGACGCCGGCGCTGATGTCGCTGACCTGGCGGACGACCGCCTTCAGGTGCCTGCCCCGCGCGATGTCGGTCACCAGGTGGTGCAGGACCATCCCGGAGAAGACCAGGAACTCGGTGAACTCGGGGGCGCGCGGGCGCCATCGGCGGCGGCGCAGCAGCACGGCCGCGCGGTACGGGACGATGCCGTTCATCGGCTCTCCGTCAGATCCGGGGCGGGAAGAGGCTGTAGGCCAGCGTGGACAGCACGTAGTTCGCCGCGAACACCAGCATCGCGGCGACCACCGCCGACTGGTTGACCGCGCGTCCGACGCCGCTGGCGCCGTACCGGCAGGTCATGCCCTTCCAGCAGGCCACCGCGGCGGCGATGAAGCCGAACACCCACGCCTTGAACAGGGTGATCAGCAGGTCCGACAGCTGCAGGAGCGAGGTCGCCCCGTCGAAGTAGGACCCGGGGGTCACCCCTTCCCGGATCACGTTGAAGAAGAAGCCCCCGGCGATGCCCGCCAGGATGATCAGCGAGCAGAGCATGACGCCGACGGTGCTGGCCGCCCACAGCCGGGGCGTGACCAGCCGGTGCACCGGGTTGATGCCCATCACCTCCATGGCGTCCAGCTCGTCGCGGATCCGCCGCGAGCCGATGTCGGAGGTGATCGCCGACCCGCCCGCCCCGGAGATCAGCAGGGCCGCCGCCATCGGCGCGACCTGCGTGACGAGGGCCTGCACGACCGTGGCCCCGGTGCCGGACTCGGCGCCGATCTGCCGGACGATCTGGCCGACCTGGAGGGCGATCGTGCCACCGAGCGGCAGCGCGATCAGCATCACCGGCAGGGTGGTGACCCGGGCGATGAACCAGCACTGCTCGATCCACTCGATCCACCAGCGGCGCACGTCCCAGGTCTTGCGGAAGCCCTCCAGCGTGATCGCGAACAGCAGGCCGGCCTGCTCCAGCCAGCCGGACAGCAGCCGTCGCGGCGTCCCGGCCCAGGACGGGCGCGGTGCGCGCAGGCGGTGTCCCGCGACCGCGCTCATGGAGGTGTCCCCTGCCGTTCGCGCATCCTCTGCTCTCCCTCGCCGGACGGCGATCTGATGTGCAAATTATGAGAATGTGACTCTTGTTTGAAGCGAATGACAGTACACTCCCGGCCGCGCAGTACTGTCAAGGGCCGCCGGGCGTCAGCGCAGGACGAGCGGCAGCGTCTCCCATCCCCGGACGGTCGAGGTCTGCGCGAGCCTGGCGCCGTCCCAGTCCACCTCCCAGCTCGGGAAGCGCCGCAGGAGCTCCTCCAGCGCCACCCGGCCCTCCAGCCGGGCGAGCGCGGCGCCGAGGCAGTAGTGCGCGCCGACGCCGAACGCCAGGTGCTGGCCGACCTTGCGGTGGATGTCGAACCGGTCCGGGTCGGGGTAGCGCCGCTCGTCCCGGTTGGCGGCGGCGAGGACGAGCATCATCGCGCTGCCCTCGGGCACCGTCCGCCCGTGGATCTCCACGTCCCGCGTCACGTACCGCGCCGCGAACGGGCCGGGCGACTGGTGGCGCAGCACCTCCTCCACCGCGTTCTTGATCAGCGACGGGTCGTCGACGAGCTCCCGGCGCTGGTCCGGATGCTCGGCGAGGACCGACGCGATCCACCCGATGAGCCGTCCCGTGGTCTCGTTCCCGGCGCCCGCGACGACCGTGCAGTAGATGAGCACCTCGTCGCGCGTGAGGGTGCGCCACCGGCCGTTCTCGTCCTCGAACTCGGCGGTCATCAGCATCGTCATGAGGTCGTCGGACGGATGCTCGCGCCGCCAGTCGATGTAGTCGCCGAACATCTCGTTGCTGAGCCCGGCGCCGCCGCGCAGGTCCATCTGCCCGCCGGCCTCGGTGCGCAGGCTCTCGTCGGCGGAGTCGCGCAGCGCGGCCAGGTCGGCGTCGGGGATCCCGAACAGCATGCCGATGACCCGCATGGGCATGTCGATCGCGACGGACTCGACGAGGTCGAACCGGTCCCGCCCCACCAGCGGATCGAGGGTGCGCGCGCAGAACTCGCGCACCCGCGGCTCCAGCTCGGCGATGCGGCGCGGCGTGAAGACGCGGGCGAGCAGCCTGCGGTGGATGTCGTGGATCTCCGGGTCCTCGAAGATGAGGGTGCCGGTCGGCATCACGATCCCCGACTTGACGAACTCGAGGATGTTGCCGCGCGCCGAGGAGAACGTCTGCCAGTCCGGCAGGCACCGCTCCACGTCCTCGTACCGGCCGACGGCGTAGAAGTCGTGCTTCTCGTTGTAGTAGAGCGGCGCCTCGTCCCTGAGCCTGCGGTACGCCGGGTAGGGGTCGGGGGTGAACCGCGGGTCGTAGGGGTCCCAGTAGAAGGTCTCTTCGGTGCCCATGTCGCTCCTCCGGGTCACTTGAGCATCGAGCCCGCGTCGATGGGGAGCGGGACGCCGGTGATGTAGCGGCTCTCGTCCGAGACGAGGAAGAGGACGGCGTTCGCGATGTCCTCGGCCTCGACCCAGGGCACCGGAAGCGCGTTCATCATCTGCGAGATCGGCGCCATGTCCTCTTGGGTCGGGTTCTCCAGGTCGGGCCGGAACATCCGGTAGGTGAGGTCGTTCAGCAGCATCGGCGTGCTCACCTGCGTCGGGTGGACGGAGTTGACGCGGATGTTGTGCTCGGCCAGTTCCACGGCCATCGACCGCATGAGCCCGACCACGCCGTGCTTGCCGGCGACGTAGTTGGCGATGTTCGGGTGCGCCTTGAGCCCGCCGACGGAGCTGGTCAGCACGATGGCGCCGCCGCGCTCCCCGTCGATGATGTGCGGGATGGCGGCCTTGCCGGTGTGGAAGACGCCGGTCAGGTTGACGTCGATCGAGTCGCGCCACAGCTTCTCGTCCAGGTTCTGGATGGGGGCGCCGTCGGCGGCGAGCCCGGCGTTGGCCACGACGATGTCGAGCCGGCCGAGCTGGGTGACGCCGTCGTCGACGGCCGCCTTCAGCGCGTCGTAGTCGCGCACGTCGGCCTGGGCGGCGACGATGCGGCGGCCCGTGGCCTTCACCCGCGCCACGGTCTCGTCCAGGTCCTCGGGGGTGGACATGGGGATGGGCACGGTGTCGAGCTGCTTGCAGATGTCGATCGCGATGATGTCCGCGCCTTCCTCCGCGAGGCGCACGGCGTGGGCGCGTCCCTGCCCGCGGGCGGCTCCCGTGATGAACGCGACCTTGCCTTCGACTCGTCCGGGCATCGCTTCCTCTTCTCTTCGGTGGGGGGACTACGGGCGCCCGGCCTGCCGCCGGCGCGCCGCCGCGCGGACGGCCTTGAGGATGCCCTGGTAGCCGGTGCAGCGGCACAGGTTGCCGGACAGGCCGTCGCGGATCTGCTCGTCGGTGGGGTCGGGGTTGTCGCGCAGGAACGCGGTGACGGAGACGACGAACCCGGGCGTGCAGAAGCCGCACTGGAGGCCGTGGTGGTCGCGGAACGCCTCCTGGACCGGGGACAGCTCGCCGGCGGGCGAGGCGATCCCCTCCACGGTGGTGACCTCGGCGCCGTCGGCCTGGACGGCGAAGACGAGGCAGGCGCGGACGGCCTGCCCGTCCAGCAGGACCGTGCAGGCGCCGCACACGCCGTGCTCGCAGCCGAGGTGGGTGCCGGTGAGCCCGCACCGCTCGCGCAGGAAGTCGGCGAGGGTGAGCCGCGGCGGGACGGTCGCGCTCCGGGGCCCGCCGTTGACCCGCATCCGGACGGTGATGTCAGCCATGCGCGGCCTCCTCGGCGGCCCGCCGCCATGCGCGCGCCACGATGGCGGCGCCGACGTGCGCGCGGTGGTCGGCGGACGCGTGCAGGTCGGCGGGGACCGAGTCCAGTTCCGCCAGAGCCGTGCGCCCGAGTTCGCTCGCGTCGATGCCGGTGAGCGCGGAGCCCGTCGCGGCCGCCTCGGCGGCGGGGGCGCGCAGCGGCGTGGAGCCGAGCCCGAACAGCCCGATGCCGCACCGGCGGACGAGGCCGGCGCCGTCCAGCTCGACGGCGACGGCCGCCCCGGCGATGGCGAAGTCGCCCCCGCGCCGGGCGAACTCCTCGATCGCGAAGCCGCTGCGGCCGCGCCGCACCGGGAAGTCGACCGCGGTCAGCAGCTCGTCCTCGGCCAGCGCGGTGCTCCACAGCCCGGTGAAGAACGCGCCGGCCGGGATGGTCCGCGCGCCGCGCGGCGACACCGCCTCCAGCCGCGCGTCGAGTGCGAGCGCGACGGCGGGGTATTCGGCGGCGGCGTCGGCGTGGGCCAGCGATCCGCCGACGGTGCCGCGGTTGCGGATCTGGAAGTGCCCGATCAGCGGGGTGGCGCGGGCCATCAGCGGTACGGACCGCGCGACCTCGGCGGACCGCTGGACGGCCGCCTGCGTGGTGCCCGCGCCGATCCGGACGGTCCCGTCGCGCTCCTCTACACCGCGCAGGCCGTCCAGCCGGCGCAGGTCGACCAGGTGCTCGGGGGCGGCGAGCCGCAGGGCCAGCATCGGCACGAGGCTCTGCCCGCCGGCGATGGGCTTGGCGTCCTCCCCCAGCTCGGCGAGCAGCCCGACGGCCTCCTCGACCCCGCCCGGCAGGTGGTACTCGAACGACGGCGGCTTCATCGCGTCACCGCCCGTCCGCGGCGCGCGCCAGCGCGACGACCGTCTCGGGCGTCAGCGGCAGGCGGGTGATCTCGGCGCCGAACGGCGCCAGCGCGTCGGCGACGGCGTTCGCCACCGCGGGCGGCGCCCCGATCGCGCCGCCCTCGCCGACGCCCTTGTAGCCGCCGGGGCCGGGGGACGGCGTCTCGATGTGGCCGTACTCGATGTCGGGTATCCCGGCGGCGGTGGGCAGGAGGTAGTCCATGAAGGTGGTGGCGACCGGGTTGCCTTCGGCGTCGTAGGCGAGGTGCTCGCAGAGCGCGTTGCCGATGCCCTGCACGACGCCGCCCGCGATCTGCCCCTCCACGACGTTCGGGTTGATCATCGGGCCGCAGTCCTCGCTGACGATGTAGCGCAGCAGGGTCACCGCGCCGGTCACCACGTCCACCTCGCAGGTGCACAGGTGGGTGGCGTTGGCGTAGATGAGCGGGTGCTCCGGCCGGTAGCGGCCGGACGCCTCCAGGCCCGCGGGCACTCCCGGCGGGAGGCTCTCCGGCTGGAAGTAGGCGGCGGAGGCGATCTCGGCCAGCGAGACGCCCGCCTCCGGCACGCCCCGGACGCGGGCGCGCCCGCCGTCCAGCTCGATGTCGCCGGGGGACGCCTCCAGCCGGTGCGCGGCGATCGCGGCGATCCGGTCCCGCAGCACCGTCGCCGTCTCCGCGACGGCGCCCGCGGTCATCGAGCCCGACCGGCTGCCGGCCGCGCCGCCGCCGAACGGGGTGACGGCCGTGTCGCCCTGCACCGTGTTGACGTCGGCGATGTCCACGCCCAGCGCGTCGGCGGTGAGCTGCACGACCGTGGTCTCGATGCTGTTGCCGCTCGACCCGCCGGAGACGTAGACGTTGACCTTGCCGGACGGCTCGATCCGGATCGTCGCGCCCTCGGTGGCGTGCAGCCCGACCGCGGCCGAGGTCGGTTCCACGTAGGTGCAGGTGCCGACGCCGAGGTACCGGCCTTCGGCGCGGGCCCGCTCCTGCTCGCGCCGGAACGCCTCGTAGCCGAGCATTTCGAGGGCCTGCTCGAACGTCTTCAGCGGCGAGATGCCGTCGTAGGGGATGCCGCAGGGATTGGTGTAGGGCAGCTCGTCGCGGCGCAGCAGGTTGCGGCGGCGCAGCTCGGCCGGGTCGAGGCCCATCTCGCGGGCGGCGGCGTCCAGCAGCAGTTCCCGCGCGAGCGACTCGAACTGCCACGGCCCGCGGTAGGCGGTGCGGCCGCAGGTGTTGGAGAACACCGACGTCGTCGCCCACGCGGCCTTCGGGACGCGGTACGGGCCGGGGAAGAACATCCCGACCGCGGCGGACGTCCCGACCGGCCACGGCGCAGGGTAGGCGCCGACGTCCTCGACGTAGTCGAGCGCGGCGGCGAGGATCGCACCGTCGTCGCCGAGGGCGATCCGGACGTCGCCGTGGGCGTGCCGCGACATGCCGGCCGACTGCAGGTTCTCCCGCCGGTCCTCGATCCACTTCAGCGGGCCCGGCACCTTGCGCGCGGCCAGCATGACGCACATGTCCTCACGCTGCGGGATCACCTTCTGCCCGAAGCCGCCGCCGGTGTCGCGCATCACCACCCGCACCCGCTGCTCGGGCAGCCCCAGCAGCCGGGAGCAGAACAGCCGCACCTCGTGCGGGGACTGCGTCGCCGCCCAGATCGTCAGCTCGCCGGTGGGCGCCGACCACTCGGCGATCATGCCGCGCGTCTCGATCGGGACCTGGCCGCAGGCCTGCTGGCGGATCGTGTGCCGCACGACCACGGGCGCTTCGGCGAAGACCGGCTCGACCTCCTCGAACGGCGCGCCGGGGAACTCCCCCGCGACGTTGCCCGGGTAGCCGGCGTGCACCAGCTCGCCGGACTCCCCCGCCGTGGCGTAGTCGACGACCGGGGGCAGCGGCTCGTAGTCGACGGCCACCAGCTCGGCGGCGTCCTCGGCGACGTAGCGGTCGGTGGCGACCACCATCGCCACGGGGTCGCCGGCGAACCGGACCTCGCCCTCGGCGAGCGGTGGCCGCGGGGTGTCCGGCACGTCCTTGCCGATCAGCGTGTACCACTGCTCGCGGACGTCCGGATTGAGGTCCGCGGCGGTGAACACCGCCTGGACCCCGTCGACGGCGAGCGCCTCGGCCGCGTCGACGCCCAGGATCCGGGCGCGGGCCAGGGGGCTGCGGACGAAGCAGGCGTGCAGCATCCCGGGCCGCACCACGTCGTCGACGAACGTGCCGTGGCCGGTCAGCAGCCGCGCGTCCTCGACGCGCGGGACCCGCGTCCCGGCGTAGCGCGCCGCGGCCGTCGTCACGCCGGTCACGGGCGCACCGGCCCGGGTGTCCGGGCGGACGGGGTCGGCTCACTCAACGGAAGTCCTCCCTGTGCGGTTGCCTGTCGTACTGCCGGTCGGTCGGTCGGTCGGTCGATAAATGCTGAGCACTTGCTTAACATTCGCCCGAAAAGGCGGTCAATACCCCTTCCGAACAGGGCATATGCGATGTTTGCGGCATGGCGGAATGGGCTTCTCGCGCGGCCTGCAGCAATGGCCGGACGGGAGCCTCGGACGAATTCCGGATCAGCGGATCCGGGTGCGGTTCACAGGCGGGATTCGACCGGTAAGGAGGTTCCGGCCGAGGCGGCGGCCTCGAATGCGCGGATCATGGCGTCCTGGGCGAACGAAGCGATCAAGCGGCCCTCCTCGGTCAGCACCTGGCCGCGGACGAAGCCCATCCCCGCCCCGGCGTAGGTGCTCTCGTGGTGGTAGCGGATCCAGCCGTCCCACTGGACGGGCTCGTGGAAGTGCACCGCGATGGACAGCGGCGCGGTGGACACGGTGCGGTGCGCCTGGGCGGTGCCGATCCCGGGGTGCGGCCGCATGGCGGTGGAGACGGACAGGTGGCCGGTGAAGTGCGCCAGCAGCGCGCGGCGCAGGTCGTCGCGGTCCGGGACCGGGTCGTAGTGGAGCCAGGCGTCGAGCAGCGGCGGGCCCACTTCGGCAGGACTGTCGGGGTCGGGGACGTCCGCGATGCGCACCCGGCGGCCGGGCAGCGGCAGGTCGGCGGGGTAAGTGTCCTGCGGGCCGGCGACCGGCGGCCCCGTCCAGCGGTCGTGCCTGATGACGTCGGCCGCCGGACGGTCCAGCAGCAGCTGCGCGGTCGTGCGGATCCCGCCGGCCTGCGCGGCCGTGACCGACGTGAACGCGAACGAGCGGCCGGACCGCACCGGCGTGACGGTGAAGTGCAGGGGCTCGTCCGGGCGGATCACCGAGGCGAACAGCACGTGCGCCGAGCGGACGGTGTGCTCGGGCAGGGCCTTGGCGGCGGCGACAATGGACTGGGCGAGGACCTGGGCGCCGTCCATCACCCGCCGGCCTCCGCCGCCTTCGCCGACGCCCACGAAACGGAGCCCGCCGGAGCCGTCCGGTTCGACGTCGAAGAGGCGGATCAGCCGTTCCAGCGTGGGCCCGGTCATGGCCGTACTCCCGTCAAGAAGAGCGCTCTTGATTTCGGATAATCGATTTCTGTCAGACGGTAACGGGATTATCATGAGGTCATGGCCCTTCGCGCCCGCCCGGATGCCCGGGGGGCGGCCACGGGGTCGCTCGCGACCTCGGCTGAACAAAATCGGAGAATGTGTATTGTCTTGCTGCCGAGTTCACCTCACCCGGGCACGAAACGCAAGAGGCGGAGCGGCACGGAGTCACCGGATCGCGGCCGGTTCCGGCCCGCCGTCAGCGCGCGGGCGGCAGTCCGAGGGCCGGGGCGATCACATGGTCGACATAGCCGTGCAGGAAGCCGAGGTCGACGGCCTCGCCCAGGTGGATCTCGCTGCCCAGCGTCCCGATCAGCATGTACTTGACGTAAGGAAGGGCCGGGCAGCCGGCGGCGACCTCGCCGCGGTCGACGGCCCGCGCCAGGATCGCGTCCAGCGCGGCGAGGCCGGGTTCGACGACGGCCTCGCGGACGGCCGCCCGCAGCCGCGGGTCGCGGTGGACGGCCTGGGCCACCGCCCGGTTCATCCCGTGGTCCATCGCCGCCACCAGGTGGTACTGGGCGACGTACGCCTTCAGATCGTCGCGCAGGTCCCCGGTGTCGATGCCGTCGACGTCCAGGGGGCCGAGCGACCGCACCGCCGCGATGACCAGCCCGGGTTTGCCGCCCCACTGCCGGTAGATGGTGGCCTTGCTCATCCGGGCCCGGGCGGCGACCGCCTCGACACTCAGCGCCTCGTAACCGACCTCGCGCAACCGGTCGAGCACGAGCGCGAACAATTCGGCCGCACGATCGGGCGAGATACGGCTCCGCCGCTTCACCGCTCGGTTGGCATCCGGGTTCACATTCTCTCCCGCGGATCACTCAGTTCGGCCAGTAAACACGGCGCGTTCCGCTCTCTACCATCGGCTTACCTTAAGAGAACGGTAGCGTTTCGCTAATGGAGTGATCATGCCAGAGATGAGCCGTCGTGCCCTGCTGGCCGGCGCCGCCGCCACCGTGGGGCTCGCCGCCGCCGGGACGCCCGCGGCCCGGGCCGCCGCACCGCGCCGCGTACCGGTGACGCGCGAGGAGCACCGCACCGTCATCATCGGATCCGGGTTCGGCGGGGGCGTCGCGGCCCTCCGGCTCGCGCAGGCGGGCGTGGAGTGCCTGGTGCTGGAGCGCGGCGTCTGGTGGCCCACGGGGCCGGGCGCCGAGACGTTCCCGCACGCCACGTCCCCGGACAAGCGGATGTTCTGGCTCGGCTCGACCCCGACCGTCTTCGGGATCCCGGCGGACCCGTTCCCGCACTACACCGGGCTGCTGGAGCAGGTGCCCGGCAACGGGATGGACATGATCGTGGCCGCCGGCGTCGGCGGCGGGTCGCTGGTGTACCAGGGCATGACCCTGCAGCCCGCCGAGAACGTGTTCAACGCGAACCTGCCCGAGCAGCTCGACTACGCCCGGATGGACCGGATCCACTACCGCCGCGTCGCGCGGATGCTGCGCATCGAGACCGCGCCGGACGAGCTGATCGCCAGCCGCACCTACAACCCCTCGCGCATCTTCGCCCGCGACGTCGAGCGCGCCGGGTACCCCGTGTCGAAGATCCCGATGCCGATCGACTGGACCTTCGCGCTGCGCGAGCTGAAGGGCGAGATGAAACCGTCCTACACCAACGGCGACTGCGCCCTCGGAGTCAACAACGGCGGCAAGCACTCGGTCGACGTCACCTACATCGCCGCCGCGCGGGCCACCGGCCGCGTGACCGTCGCGACGCAGCACAACGTCACCGACGTCGCGATGGCGAAAAACGGCCGCTGGCAGGTGTCCGTCGACCGGATCGCCACCGACGGGACCGTGCTGGAGAAGAAGATCATCACCACCGCGGCCCTCGTCATGGCGGCGGGGACCGCCGGCACCACCAAGCTGCTGATGCGCGCGTCGGCGAAGGACCAGATCCCGGACATGCCCGACGGCCTCGGCACCGGCTGGGGCTCCAACGGGGACCGCATCTACCTCTGGACCGACTTCGAGGACGACTTCGGCGCGCCGCAGGGCGGGCCCGTCGTCTACGGCACCTTCGACTGGGACGACCCCGGGACGGCCAACACCGTGATCCAGGCGTCCCTGCCGCCGCTGCCCAACATCCGCTCCACCATGATCGTCGGATACGGGGTGAGCAAGGGGCGGGGCCGCTTCGCCTACGACTCCGCCAAGGACGACGCCGTGCTGCAGTGGCCGAAGGGCGCCGACGACACCCTCTACAGGCGGATCAACGAGCGCGTCACCGCGATCGCCGGTCCGCGGTCGGTGCTCACCGACACGACCGGGGCCTACCCCTCCACCTGGCATCCGCTCGGCGGTGCGTCCATGGGCACCGTGTGCGACCTCGCCGGCCGGGTCAAGGGCCACCGCGGCCTCTATGTGCTCGACGGCGCGCTGCTGCCCGGCACCGCCGCCGCCTGCAACCCGTCCATGACGATCGCCGCGGTCGCGGAGCGCGCGACCGACGACCTGATCGCCGAGGACGTGGGCGCGGTGTTCTGACGGGCTCTCGTGATCAGCGGTACCGGCGGGCGATGCGGCGCCGGTGGGCCGCGGGCGAGCCGAACAGGGAGCGGCTGAGCATCGCGCGCTTCAGGTAGGCGTGGACACCGCTCTCCCAGGTGTAGCCCATGCCTCCGTGCAACTGCATCGCCTTGCCCGCGACGTCCACCGCGGCCTCGCAGGCGTACGACTTCGCCATGGACGCCGCCACCCGGCTTTCGGGATCGTCCGCCGACAATGCCCGCGCGGCGGCCTCCACGAGGTGGCGGGACGCGGTGACCTGGACGAACATGTCAGCGCACGCGTGCTTGACCGCCTGGAACGAGCCGATGGGACGGCCGAACTGCTCCCGCACGCCCGCGTAGGCGACGGTCGCGTCCAGCATGGCCTCGCTCAGGCCGAGGCTGTCGCAGGCGACGGCCACGGCGGCGCGATCATGCAAGCGGAGGAAGGCCGCCTCGGGGTGTCCGGCGAACCGCCGCACCGAGTCCCCTTCCACGACCGCACCGTCGGCGGTCACGCGTCCGAAGCGGCGGGTCGCGTCGAGGAGCGGCTGAGCGGTCACACGTATCCCGGCCGCGTCCGGACCGGCGTCGACCAAGACGGGCTCGCCGTCGGATGCGAGCGCAGGCAGCAGGAGCCGATCGACCTCGACCGCGTCGGGCACGAACTCCGCGCCGCCGTGCAGCAGCAGCCCCCGTGGCGAGCGCTCCAGGCGGAACGATGGCTCGGCGGTGCCGGTGTCGCCCGCCAGCGCGACCGCTGGCACGGCGGCCCCCGATGCGATGTCGCGCAGCAGCGCGTCCCTGCCCGGCCCCGGTTCCAGGAGGCGCAGCGCTCCGACTCCGAGGACCGCAGCCCCGAAGTAGGGCGTGCACGCGGCGGCGCGTCCCATCTCCTCAAGGACGACGGCGACCTCGGCGAAGGTGGCGCCGGCGCCGTCCAGCGGTTCCGGCACTTCGAGGCCGGGCCAGCCGGAATCGGTGATCGCCTTCCAGGCTGCGCGGCCCCGCCCGGCCTCGCCGAGCAGGTCGCGCGCCACGGCGCGCAGCTCGTCGTGGGCGTCGGAGAACTCGGAGGTCATCGGCCCGCGCCCGGGTCGCGCGGCAGTCCGAGGCCGCGCTCGCCGATGACGGTGCGCTGGATCTCGCTCGTCCCGCCCGGGATCGTCCACTCCCACGAGCCGATGAAGTCCAGCGCCCACGCCCCCGACTCCCATCCGCTGGACCGGGGCTTGCGCAGCTCGGTGTGGGCGGCGGGCCCGGCGATCCCGGCGCCGAAGCCGGTCAGCCGCTGGAGCAGCTCGCTGTAGAACAGCTTGACGACGGAGGCGTCGGCCGGGCCGGACGTGCCCGCGTCATGGCGTTCCACCAGGTCGCGGCAGAGAGCGCGCAGAGCGGTCAGCTCGGTCTCGAACGCGGCCAGCCGGTCGGCCACGAGCGAGTCGTCGACGGGGCGCACGCCGTCTGGTCCAGGACGGGTGCACGTCTCCACCAGCCAACGGAAGCCGGCGTTGCCGAGCCGCTCGGCCAGCTCCAGCATCGTCATGCCGCGTTCCGCTGCCAGGGTCGCCTGCGCCACCCGCCAGCCGTCGTTCTCCCGTCCGGCGAGGCCGGTGCGGGGAATGACGACGTCGTCCAGGAAGATCTCGCAGAAGTGCGACTCTCCGGTGGCCTGCCGGATGGGGCGGACGTCGATCCCGGGCGTGGTCATGTCCAGCAGGAAGCAGGAGATGCCGCGCCGCTTCGGCGCCTCGGGACCGGTGCGGGCGAGCAGCAGGCACCAGTCGGCGTGCGCGGCGCCGCTCGCCCACACCTTCTGCCCGTTGACGACGTAGCCGTCGCCCTGCCGGCGGGCGGTGGCCGAGAGCGCGGCGAGGTCGGATCCGGCGCCGGGCTCGGAGAAGCCCTGGGCCCAGATCTCGCCGTCCAGGATGGCCGGGAGGTGGCGGCGGCGCTGCTCGTCGGTCCCGGCGGCCAGCAGCGTGGCAGCGGCGTGGTGGATCGCGACGAACGCCAGGACGAGCCTCGGCGCGTCGTGGGCGGCGAGCTCCTGGTGGAGCACGATCTGCTCGGCCACCGGCATCCCGCCGCCCCACTCGCGCGGCCAGTGCGGAACGGCGAACCCGGCACGACGCAGCTCCTGGAACCACGTCTTCTGGAAGCCGGCGAACTCCGCATCCGAGACGCCCGTCTGGGCTCGCCGCCAGTTCGCGGGAATGTGCGCGCGGCACCATCCGCGCACCTCGGCGCGGAACTCATCGAGATCCCCGGTCACCGCGCCGCCCGCTCGGGTGCTCGGTCGACCGGTGCTCGGTCGACCGGTGCTTCGCCGTACGGACCGGTCAGGCCGCGCCGGCCCAGCCGGCGCGTCAGCCGGTCGCGCGTCCCCGACAGGCCCAGCGGCAGGCGCCGCAGCGGCTGGCTGTAGCGGGACAGCCACGACAGGAACGCCTCGTCGCAGAAGCCGATGGCGCCGTGCAGCTGGTGCGCGACGCGGAAGACGACGTCGGCCGCCTCGACGGCCGCCAGCCGGAGCGCGAGCGCGTCGTCCACCGCCTCGTCGCGGCCGTCCTGGACGCTCCAGAGCGCGTACTTCGCGAGCACCTCGACCCCGCTGCGCTCGACCTCCGCCTCGGTGAGCTGGAACCGCACGCCCTGGAACCGCGCGAGCGCCTGCCCGAACTGCTCGCGGACGAGGACGTGCTCGCGGGTCAGGTCGATCGCCCGGTCGAGCATCCCGAGCAGGGTCCAGCACGGCAGGACCAGGCCGAGGGCCAAGTCCGGCGCGCCGTCGCCTCGGACCGGCCGCAGGTCCAGTTCCGTGACGAACGCGGACGTGCGGGGCGGTGCCTCCGGCGACCGCACGACGGCACCGCCGCGCAGGCCGTCCAGCGTCACCGCCGCCCAGCGCAGGTCGAGCCCCGCGACCGCCCCGGCGGGACGGGCGCCGTCGACCACGAGCAGCCCGCCGGCGTCGGGGCCGGCGGGCCGGCACAGCCGCTCGGCCACCGGGAACGGGACCGCGAAGCGGCCGGCGGCGCGGCACACCGCGGCCGCCGCCTCCAGTTCCCGCGCGTCGCCGCGGGGATCGAGGCCAAGCGCGCCCATCTCGTCCAGCACCGGCCCGACGAGGGACGCCCGGCGCCCGGGCTCGGCTTCGGCCTGGCGGACCAGGTCGTCCCCGCCGGCCGCCTGGAACGCACGCAGCGCCTGCCGCCCGTACTCGGCCGCCTCGTCGCTCAGGTCGATGTTCATGAGGCCAGGAGCGAGCGGGACAGCAGGATCTGCTGCATCTCGATGCTCCCAGACGCGACCGTGGAGGCCCGGGAGTAGCGCCAGTGGTCCTCCACCTGGAGGCGGAACCGGCGGGCCCGCGCGCCGTCCGGCGCGGCCGACGCGACGATCTCCGTCAGCACGTCGGCGCTGTCCTGGTCGAGCCGGGTCACCGCGATCCGGTACGCGGCCGCGTCCGCGGGCCGCACCGTGCCCGCGTCCTGCTTCGACACCACCTGGTAGGCCAGCAGCCGGGCGCGCCGGCAGTGCGTCAGCATCCGCGCCCACCGCCCGCGCAGCTCGTCCGGGAGGTCGTCCCAGCGGTCGCCGAGGACCTGCGGCGCCTCCTGGAGCAGGCGCTCGCACCGGGCGTAGCGGGCGATGCCGACGCGTTCGAACGACAGCACCTCCTGCACCACGTCCCAGCCCCCGTCGACGGCGCCGAGGACGTCCGCCTCCGTCACCCGGAGGTCGCTGAAGAACACCTCGTTGAGGTGGTGCGGCCCCATCATGGACGCGATGGGCCTGACCTCGACGCCCGGTGCGTCCATCGGCACGAGGAAGATCGTCAGGCCGTGCTGCCTGCGCTCCCCCGTCGACGTGCGGGCGAGCAGGAAGCACCACTGCGCCATCGTCGCGTAGGACGTCCAGATCTTCTGGCCGGAGACGCGCCAGCCGTCGCCGTCCCGCCGGGCGGCGGTCCGCAGCGCCGCGAGGTCGGAGCCGGCGTCGGGCTCGCTGAACCCCTGGCACCAGATGACCTCGCCGCCCGCGATCGGCGGCAGGTGCCGGCGCCGCTGCTCCGCCGTGCCGTGCCGCATGATCGTCGGCCCCACCCAGTTGACGCCCATGTACTGCGCGCCCCTCGGCTCGTGGTGCGCCCACATCTCCTCGCGGACCACGGTCTGCTCCCACACCGAGGCGCCGGAGCCGCCGTACTCCCCGGGCCAGGCGAGGCACAGCAGCCCGCGCTCGGCGAGCAGGCGGCAGAAGCGCTGCGCCGCCTCCAGGTCGGACGGGTCGTCGGTGAAGGCCCCGAGGAACCCGGGCGGGACGTGCTCGGCCACCAGCCTGCGCAGGTCGCCGCGCAGGGCGGTGGCGGCCTCGCCCATCGTGAAGTCCATGCCGACGACGCTATTTCAATCATTGTAAGGATTGCAATACTGCCTTTGGTTATCCGGTCACGCTAGACTCCCCGGGTGACGACCGCCCGACGCAGCCGAGTCCACCAGCACCGCATCGCCGAGACCGTCGCCGGCGAGCTGCGCGGCCGCATCCTCGCCAGCGGCTACGACTACGCCCTCCCCACCCAGGACCAGCTGGTCAAGGAGTTCGGCGTCAGCTACCCCTCGGTCCGGGAGGCCCTGCGCATCCTGGAGACCGAGGGCCTGGTGACCGTCCGGCGGGGCAACGTCGGCGGCGCCGAGGTGCACCGTCCCGACCAGTCGTCGGCCGCCTACCACCTCGGCCTCGCGCTCCAGGGCGACCGGGTGTCGCTGGGCGACCTGGCCGCCGGGCTGCGGATGCTGGAGCCGCTGTGCGCCGCCGAGTGCGCCCGGCGCGAGGACCGCGCCGAGGCCGTCGTCCCGGTCCTGCGCGCCAACGTCGAGGAGTGCGCCGCGCTGGTGGACGACGGCGTCGCGTTCACCCAGACCGCCAGGGAGTTCCACGACCTCCTCGTCGCCTTCACCCCGAACGCGACGGTCCGCAACGTCGTCGGCAGCCTCGTCGCGCTGTGGTCGGCGCAGGAGGAGACCTGGGCCGAGGCGCTCACCCGGCGCGGCGAGTACCCGACCCGGGACGAGGCGATGACGGCCGTCCGCACGCACCGCCGGATCGTCGACGACATCGCGGCCGGGCGCGCCGGGGAGGCGGAGCGGATCGCCTGCGCCCACCTCACCGCGACCCAGTCCCTGCTCCTGGAGCGTTTTGACGACGGCATCGTCAACGCAGCGTCGCCCGCCGCCCGGCACGCGATCCAGTCCGGTCCGCGCGCGCGGCACTGACGGCCCGCTACCGGGCGGTCCAGCCGCCGTCGACGACGATCGTCTGCCCCGTGACGTAGGCCGCGGCGTCTCCGGCGAGCCAGACAATGGCGCCGACGATGTCGTCCGCGCCGCCCTCCTTCGGCAGCGGCGTGTTGCGGCGCAGGTACTCCGACGGGCGCTCGTTCTCGTAGAGCGGGCCGGTGATCTCGCTGCGGAAGAAGCCCGGCGCCACCGTGTTCACCCGGATCGAGTGCCGCGCCCACTGCACCGCGAGTTCGGCGGTGAGGCCCGACAGGCCCGCCTTGCTCGCCGCGTAGGACGCCTGCGGGATCCCCGGGACGCCGACCCGGCCGCTGATGGACGAGACGTTGACGATCGAGCCCCGGCCTGCCTCGCGCATGTGCGGGAAGACCCCCTGCGCCAGCAGGAAGGGTGCCACCAGGTTGAGATCCAGGGTCGCGCGGACGGCGTCGAGCGGTTCGAATTCGGCGCGCGCCTCGGTGAACATGGCCCCCGCGCAGTTGACGAGGATCTCCGGCGGGCCGAGGCGCCCGGCCACCGCGGGCACGACCGACCCGGCCTGCGCGGGGTCGGACAGGTCGCAGGCGACGGCCACGCCGCCGATCTCCGCGGCGAGCGCGTCCAGCCTGTCCCGGCGGCGGGCCACCGCACCGACCCTGGCGCCGGACGCGGCCAGGGCGCGGGCGGCCGCGGCGCCGAGCCCCGACGAGGCCCCCGTCACGATCGCCACCCGGCCGTCCAGGCCGAACATGTCGCGGCTCATCGGCCACCTGGCGTGTGCTTGTGGACGAGGTCGGCAAGCCCGTCGCGCCGCACCTTCCCCATGGCGTTCACCGGCAGGGCGTCGACCCGGGTCCAGATCTCCGGGATCTTGTAGGGGGCGAGCTCCCGCCGGCACGACTCGGTGAGCGCAGCGACGTCCAGCCGCGCGCCGGCGCTCTGGACAACCGCGGCCACCCGCTGCCCGAGGCGGTCGTCGGGCACTCCGCACACCGCCGCGTTGACGACGCCGGGATGCGTAAGGAGCACCCGTTCCACTTCGAGCGGGTAGACGTTCGCGCCGCCCCTGACGATGACCAGCTTCTTGCGGTCGAGCACGGTCAGCCATCCGTCGCCGTCGACCGTGCCGACGTCGCCGGTGGGCACGGGGCCCGGCTCGGGCGGACGGACGCGGCCGCGCTCCCAGTATCCGAGCAGCGGCGTCCAAGCGCCCGCCCAAGGGCCCGACACCGCGCCGCTCAGCCGCAGCTCGCCCAGCTCACCGGCGGGGAGGCGGCGGCCCTCGTCGTCGTAGGCGGCGACGTCGAGGTGGGGCAGCGCCCGCCCGCTCGCGCGCGGGCGCCACCGCTCCCCCGGCGGGTCGATGGACACGACGGTCGGCGCCTCGGTCAGGCCGTAGGTGGCCCGGGGCGCGAGCCCGTGCGTCGCGGTGAATGCCTCGCGCAGCGCGTCGGAGGTGTCGCCGCCCCCGCTCCACACTTCCTGGAGCGGGCCGAGGCCGAGTTCCGGGCGCCGGGCGAGGTCGTAGAGCTGCGCGGGGGCCCCGTTCCACACCGTGACACCGCGCTCGGAGATCCATCCGGCCAGGCCGGCGGCGTCCCGCCGGTCCGTGATGACCGAGCAGCCGCCGGCCTGCGCGGCGAGCAGGGTCGACAGGACCATGAGGTTGAGGATCGTGAGCGGGAAGCCGTCCCCTTTGCGCAACTCCGGGCCCCAGCCGCGGGCGGCGGCGAGCACGGCGGCCGGCAGGAGCAGGTTGCGCTGGCTGTGCACGACCGCCTTGGGACGTCCCGACGTCCCGCTGGTGAACGCGATCCCGGCGGGGGCGTCGATGTCGGGGGCGACCTCCGGGGCCGCCTCGTCCCCCGCCATGAGCCGCGCCCACCGGTCGGGGTCGACGCGGCCGGGCGCGTCGAGCCGGCAGCGCGGTCCGGCCAGGACGACCGCGGGATCGCAGATGCCGTGCAACTCCTCCTGCTCGGCCGGCGCGAGCGCCTCGCCGATGCCCGTCCACACCGCTCCGATCCGCTGGGCGCCGTGGAAGGCCGCCACGATGTCCAGGTCGTTGGGCAGGCACGCGGCGACGCGGTCCCCGGGCCGGACTCCGAGCGACCACAGCGCGCCGGCAGCCCTGCGCGCCCGGTCGTCGAGTTCGGTGTAGGACCAGGTGCCGGAGGGCGCATCGATCGCGGGGGCGTGGGGCCGCGCGGCGAGCGGGGCGTCCAGCGCCGCGGCGATGGACGGCGGAGGGGCGCTGCCGGCGTCGGGGCTCCTCATGACGCCCTTGATATCATCATCCTTGTAAGGATTGACAGCATCATCGGGATACAGCACGCGAACCCCCTGGGAGCGGCCGATGCCAGCCGAACGCGGACACCGTCCCGGCCCGCTGTCGGGAGTGCGGGTCGTCGATCTGACGGCCATGGTGATGGGCGCGCACTGCACCCAGGTCATGGCCGACATGGGCGCGGACGTGATCAAGGTCGAGCCCCCCGCCGGCGACAACACCCGGTACATCTCGGCCGGGCCCGAACCGGGCATGGCCGGCGTCTTCGCCAACGTCAACCGCGGCAAGCGCAGCGTGGTGCTGGACCTGCGATCGGACGAGGACAGGGACGCCCTCCGCGGGCTCGTCGAAGGCGGCGACGTCTTCATCCATTCGATGCGCGCGCGGGCGATCGCCGGCCTGGGGTTCGGCTACGCCGACGTGGCCGCGATCAACCCGTCGATCGTCTACACCAACTGCTACGGCTACGGCCGCCGCGGACCGGGCGCGGGCCGCACCGCCTACGACGACACGATCCAGGCCGAATGCGGGCTGCCGTCCGTCCAGGAGCGGCTGACCGGGGAGGCCGGCTACGTCGGGACGATCATGGCCGACAAGGTCGCCGGGATAACGGCGCTGTACGCCACCGTGATGGCGCTGTTCCACCGCGAGCGGACCGGCGAGGGGCAGGAGGTCGAGGTCGCGATGTTCGAGACCATGGCCGCGTTCATGCTGGTCGAGCACGCCAACGGCGCCATGTTCACCCCTCCCCTGGGCCCGGCGGTCTATCCGCGCGCGGTGTCCCGGAACCGCAGGCCCTACCGCACCAAGGACGGCCACGTCTCCGCGCTCGTGTACAACGACAAGCAGTGGTCGGCGTTCGTCGGGGCCGTCAAGCCGGAATGGGCGGGCGAGCGTTTCGCCACCCTCGAACAGCGGGCGCGGCAGATCGACACCGTCTACGCGCTGCTGGGCGAGACCTTCGCGCAGCGCACGACGCGGGAATGGCTCGAACTGCTCTCGTCGCTGGACATCCCCGCCGCACCGGTCCGCACGCTGGACGAGCTGTTCGACGACCCGCACCTGAACGCCGTGGGCTTCTTCGAGACCGTCGACGGCCCGAACGGGCCGGTGCGGTTCCCCGGCACGCCGGCCTGGTTCTCGCGGACGCCGGGCCGCGTCGCCGGCCCCGCGCCGCGGCTCGGCGCCCACACGGCGGAGGTGCTGGACGCGCTGGGACGCGGCGGTCAGGAGGCGGCCTGGCCGGGTTCGTAGCCGAGCACGCCCTTGGTCTCCAGGTAGTCGTGGAAGCCCGCCTCGCCCCATTCGCGGCCGTTGCCGCTCTTCTTGTAGCCGCCGAACGGGCAGCCGAAGTCGAAACCGTCGTTGATGGAGACCCAGCCCGCCCGGATGCGGCGGGCCACGGCGCGGGCCGCGTCGAGGTCGGCGCCGGCCACGTTGCCGGCCAGCCCGTACTCGGTGTCGTTGGCGATCTCGACGGCGTGGTCGACGTCGTCGTAGCCGAGGATCGCCAGGACCGGGCCGAAGATCTCGTCGCGGGCGATGGCCATGTCGCTGGTGACATCGGCGAACACGGTCGGCTTGACGTAGTAGCCGGTCTGCAGGCCGTCCGGGCGGCCGGTGCCTCCGGCCACCAGGGTGGCGCCCTCGTCGATGCCCTTCCGGATGAGCGCCTGGACCTTCTCGAACTGGGCCCGCGAGGCCACCGGGCCCATCACGACGTCGTCGCCGGGGTCGCCCACGGTGACGCCGGCGGCGGCCTCGCGGGCGACGGCGGCGGCCTCGTCCATGCGCGACCTCGGGACCAGCATCCGCGAGAGCGCGCTGCAGGTCTGCCCGGAGTTGCCCATCATGACCGTGACACCGCCGGCGACGTTCCCGGCGAAGGCCGCGTCGTCCAGGACGATGTTCGGGCTCTTGCCGCCCAGCTCCTGGGTGACCCGCTTGACCCCGGGCGCGGCGTTCCTCGCGACCTCGACGCCGGCGCGCACGGACCCGGTGAAGGAGACCATGTCGACGCCGGGGTGGGACGAGAGCGCCGCGCCGGCGCCGGGCCCGTCGCCCTGGACGAGGTTGAACACCCCGGCGGGGACGCCCGCGGCGTCCAGGATCTCGGCGAAGATCCGCCCGGCGGACGGGGCGATCTCCGACGGCTTGAGGACCATCGCGCAGCCGGTCGCCAGCGCCGGGAACACCTTCACCGCGATCTGGTTGAGCGGCCAGTTCCAGGGGGTGATCAGCGCGCAGACGCCGATCGGCTCCCGGACGACCAGGGTGGCGCCGCGCCGCTCCTCGAAGGCGAAGTCCTCCAGGATCTCGATCGCCTTGGCCAGATGGCCGGCGCCGAGCCCGACCTGGAATCCGCCGGCGAGCGACGCGGGCGCGCCCATCTCCTCGGTCAGGGCCGCGGCGAGGTCGCCGGACCGCTTCTGGTACGCCTCCTGGATGTTCCGCAGCACCTCCGCCCGGTCGGCGGCGCTCGTCCCGGACCAGGCGCCGAACGCGGCGCGCGCGGCGGCGACCGCCCGGTCCACGTCGGCGGCGGAGCCGGCCGCCACCCTGCCGCAGACCTGCTCGGTCGCGGGGTTCACGACGTCGAGGACCCGCGACGGCTCCGGGCCGGCCGGGTCGGCCGGGTCGGCCGGGTCGGCCGGGTCGGTCCATTGCCCGCCGATGTAGAACTTCAGGCATTCCCGCATGGCCGTCACTGCATCCCTTCCGCGTACCAGGTCCGGAATTCGGCGTAGCTCGGCATCTCCTCCGAGTTCGCCTTGGGGTCGACCGCGACGTGGACGACCGCCGTCTTCCCGCTCGCGTAGGCGCGCTTGATGGCGGGGGCGATGTCCTCGTCGCGGTCGACGTACTCCCCGTGGCAGCCGAAGCCCTCGGCGACCTTGTCGAGCCGCGTTCCCGTGCTCCAGTGCACCCCGGGCATCCGCGCCTCCTGGCCGAAGGTGCGCTTGTAGACGCCCACCTCCAGGCCCCAGGCATGGTCGACGGCGACGACGCAGACCAGTGGCAGGTCGAGCCGCGCCGCCGTCTCCAGCTCCGCGATCTGGAACAGGAACGACGAGTCGCCGGTGATCAGCATCAGCGGCCGCGCTCCCCCGTCGGCCACCCCGGCGCCGACGGCGTAGGGCAGCCCGGTCCCGAGGTGGCCGAAGTTCTGGTTCCACAGCACGTCGTGCGGCTTGGCCTGCGAGTACGTCCAGCCGAAGATCGTGGTGGCGCCGCCGTCCCGCACCATGATCCCCTCCGGCGGGAAGGCCCGGGTCGCCTCGACGACGAGCCGCGCGGGGTGGACGGGCGACCGGCCGGACGGGGCCGACTCCGCCAGTTCCGCGAGCCGGGCCGCGTCCTGCTCGATCCACCCGGCGAGCTGCGGGGACGGCGTGCGCGGCGAGCCGGCGAGGGCCTCCACGAGCTGCGGGACCACCGCGCGCAGGTCGCCGACCAGCGGGACGTCGACGGGGCGGTTGACGCCGATCGCCCCCGGGTCCTGCTCGATGAGGATCCACGTGCGTCCGGCCGCGTTCTCCAGCCAGTGCCGGCCCCGCCCGTAGTGGACGGGCTCGCCCAGCTCGGTGCCGATCGCCAGGCACAGGTCCGACCGCACGACGGCGTCCACGGCCGACGGCGAGAACCCGTAGGACCAGGTGCGGTCCTCCAGGCCCTTGATGTAGGAGGTGCCGCCGGACGTCTGGATGACAGGGCAGGCCATCAAGTCGGCGAGCTCCTTGACCTGCTCCCCCGCGCGGGCGGTGTGGACGCCGTGGCCGACGAGGAGGATCGGCTGCTCCGCCGCGCGGACGGCCGCCGCCGCCTCGGCGATCCTGTCCGGTCCCGCCGTCTGCCCGACCAGCCGGTACGTCTCGGGCGGCGCCGCCGGCGGGACGTCGAGTTCCTCCTGGATCACATGGGACGGGTACTCGATGTAGACGGGTCCGGGCGTGCCCGACAGCGCCTTCCGCAGCCCCTCGCGGATGATCTCGTCGGTCTGGTCGGCGTACTCGATGCTGGCGGCGTACTTGACCGACGGCGCGAAGAGCTCGGACTGCCGGACGAACTGGATGCGGCCGCGCCGCACCCGCTGCTCGGTGATGCGGGCCCGCTGCCCGCCGAGGAAGACGACGGGCGAGTTCTCGACCTTGGCGCACATCATCGCCCCGGCCATGTTCGCCATGCCCGGGCCGAGCGTGCCGACGCAGACGGCCGGCCTGCCCGTCATCCGCGACACCGCCTCCGCCATGAAGCCGGCGGACTCCTCGTGGTGCGGGGCGACGACGTCCCAGCCGCGCTCCTCGGCGAGGTGGAAGAGGTGCACGAAGTTCGGGTCGGGTATCCCGAAGATCGTGCCGATCCCCTCCGCCTCGAAAAGCTGAAGGACGCGTTCGTAGACCTTGACCGCCATCGCGGCTACCTCTCCCTGGCCATGGTGAAGCTTTTGCTGATGTGGTCGACGTGGGCCGAGGGGACGACCGGCAGGATCCAGGGGTCGCGGGTGTCGCGGATCGCCGCGATCCGCTCGCCGACCTCCTCGATCGTCCAGGACGGCCGGTGCACGCCCGGGGTCTCGCCGACGAAGGCCCGCGCCACCCGCCCTGCGATCGACACCAGCATCTCCCCGGTGACCGTGCAGGACTCGTGCGCGAGCCAGCCCACGGCGGGCGCCGCCAGTTCGGGCTCCATCGGCGGGTAGGCCGAGGTGTCGATGCCCGCGGCCATCCGCGTGACGGCGGCGGGGACGATGGCGTTGCACTTCACGCCGTGCTCGGCGCCCTCCAGCGCGACCACGTTGGACAGGCCGATCACGCCCGCCTTGGCCATCGCGTAGTTGGCGACCCGGTGGTTGCCGTACAGGCCGCCGATCGACGAGGTCAGCACGACGCGGCCGTACCGTGCCGCGCACATCGCGGGGAACGCGTGCCGCACGACGTTGAAGGCGCCGCGCAGGTGGACGTCCAGGACGGCGTCGAGGTCGTCGGGCGTCATCTCCGCGAGCGGTGCCGGACGGTGGTTCCCCGCGTTGTGGACCAGCACGTCGATCCGGCCGAAGCGGCCGAGGGCCGCGCCGACGATCGCCTGGCCGCCCCCGAACGTCGCCACGGACGCGTGGCTGGCGACGGCCTCGCCGCCGGCCGCCTCGATCTCCCGGACGACCTCGTCCGCCGGACCGGGGTCGGTGCCTTCGCCGCTCACCGCGCCGCCCGGGTCGTTGACGACGACCTTGGCGCCCTTTGCGGCGAGCAGCCGGGCGTAGGCCCGCCCGAGTCCCCGTCCACCGCCGGTGACGACGGCCACCCGGCCGTCGAACCTGAGGTCAGCCATGGGCCATGCCCTCCATGTCGCCGGCGTCGCGCCATGCCTGAAGCAGGTCCTCCATGGCGTAGAAGCCGGGCCAGTAGGGCTCGCCGAGATGCGATCGGATCTTCTTCTCGCCCTCGCCGTTGTAGTAGCCGGGCGTGCATTCCCGCTCGAACGTGCTGTTGTCGACCGCGGTGTCCTTGACGGTCCTGCACCACCGGGCCTGGGCGTCGGCGGTCGGTTCGAGGGTCGTGGCGCCGCGCGCCAGCGTCTCGCCGATCAGGTGGGCGATGTGCCTGGCCTGCTGCTCGAACATCGCCGTCGTGCTCGCGGTGACGCCGCCTTGCAGGAACCCGGTGAAGAACAGGTTGGGGAAGCCGTGCGTGGTGATGCCGTGCAGCGTGCGGTAGCCGTCGGCCCAGTGGTCGTACAGCGACACGCCGCCCCGGCCGGTGAAGGGCCGGATGCCGAAGCGGCGGTCGAGGTCGGTGGTGATCTCGAAGCCGCTGGCGAAGACGATGCAGTCGACCTCGTGCTCGACGCCGCAGGCCATGACGCCCTTCGCGGTGATGCGCTCGACGCCCTTGGTCTGCGACACGTCGACGAGGGTGACGTTCGGGCGGTTGAAGGTCGGCAGGTACTGGTCGTTGAAGCACGGCCGCTTGCACAGGAAGCGGTAGTAGGGCTTGAGGATCTCGGCCGTCTCCGGGTCGTCGACGAGGGCGTCGATGCGGCCGCGCAGCCGCTCCATCACCCGGTAGTCCACGAGTTCGCGCAGCTCCATGAACGTGGCGGGGTCGGCCATCGCGGCCCAGCCGTCCGTCTCGTCCAGGTGCGCGGCCAGGTTGCGGCTGATCTCCGTCCAGCCGTCGCACACCAGGTCGGGCTGGCCCGGCCCGAACGCCTCGAACGCCGCGGTGTGGAAGCTGCGGCGCCGCTCCTCCTGCCAGCCCGGGCGCAGCTTCTCCGCCCACGCCGGGTCGGTGGGGACGTCGCCGCGCTCGTCGATGGTGGACGCCGTCCGCTGGAAGACGTACAGGTGCTCGGCGGCGCGGGCGATGTGCGGGATCACCTGGATGCCGCTCGCCCCGGTGCCGATGACGGCGACCTTCCTGCCCGCCAGCCCCCGCAGCCCGCCGCTCGTGTCGCCGCCGGTGTACTCGTAGTCCCAGCGCGCGGTGTGGATGGTGTGGCCCTCGAACTCGGTGATGCCGGGGACGCCGGGGAGCTTCGGGCGGTTGAACGGCCCCTGGCACATGACGACGAAGCGGGCCCGGATGCCGTCACCTCGGTTGGTGCCGATGCGCCAGCGCCGGATCGACTCGTCCCATTGGAGGGAGGTGACCAGGGTGTGAAAGAGCGCGTTGTCGTAAAGGCCGAAGTGCTTGGCCATGCGACGGCTGTGCTCGTACGCCTCGTCCCCGAAGGCGTACTTCTGCTTCGGCATGTACCCGACCTCTTCGAGCAGCGGCAGGTAGCAGTAGCTGTCGGTGTCGCACTGGATGCCGGGGTAGCGGTTCCAGTACCAGGCGCCGCCGAAGTCGCCGGCCCATTCGACGACGCGCAGGTCAGTGACGCCGGCCTGCTTGATCCGCGCCGCGGCGACGAGGCCCGCGAAGCCGCCGCCGAGGACGACCGCGTCGACGTCGCCGGCGACCGGTTCGCGGGGCTGGACCGGCAGGTACGGGTCGGACTCGTAGAAGTCCGCGAAGTCGCCCTCGGTCACCAGGTACTGGCCGCGCCCTTCGGGGTGCAGGCGCTTGTCGCGCTCGGACAGGTACTTCTCCCTGAGGGCGTCGCGGTCGACCTCGGGGGTCCGCGTCGGCGCGCATTCGTGCAGCATCCGAAGACTCCTCGGCTCGGGGGCGGTGGCTCTCAGGCGAGGTCGCGCGGCGCGCCGGTGCCCATGTACTCGGCGAGGTTGCGGTGCAGGTTCACCACGCTGCGCTCGCGGTAGGGATTGGGCTTCGGCCCGGAGAAGCCGCGCGACTTCATGCCCTGCTGGACGGCCGCCATGTTGGAGAAGTCCTGCGGCAGGACGGTGCGCCAGCCCGGATCGTCCTCGGGCGTGTGGATCCACTCGGTCTCGGGCTCCTCGCCGGGCGGGAACAACTCGTAGACGGCGGCCTCGAAGACGCACCTGTCCGGGTCGTGCCCGTACGGCCGGAACCGGTAGCAGAGCATGTTGTTGGGCGCGTGCCCGATCTGGAAGTTGGGGAAGATCTGCCAGGCGGTGCCGGCCTTGGCGGTGATCTCCGGCGGGACGGACGGCCAGACCACGCCGCGCTCGGCGTCCTTCGCGCGGGCCGTCGACAGCCAGTGGGCGAGCACCTCGGGCGCCGGGGTGCCCTCGGGCAGGTCCTTGACCAGCTCCTGCGCGACCTCCACCAGCGTCCACGTGGTGTTGGTGTTGGCGTTCTCCCAGGTGAAGCGCTGCAGGTCGGCGGTCGACACGCGCGGGTCGTCGCCGGTGCCGAGCCGGAGCTTGGCCTGGTTCTCGTCCATGCTCTTGGGCGCGTCGTAGCCGATGTTGCTGTGCCTGCCGTGCGACCTCGCCCAGCCGAGGAACCCGCCGAACTTCATGAACTCCGGGTGGGTGTAGGGGACGTGGTAGGTCTCCATGAACGCCTCGAAGGCGACCTTCCAGTTGCAGTCGAAGACGAGCCAGCGCCGCCACCGGTAGCGCATGTTCTCCAGCTGGAAGGGGTCGAGCAGGGAGGCGGCGGGTTCGAGGTAGTCGCGCAGCGGTTCGCAGTCCGGGTCCATGTTGATCCAGATCCAGCCGCCCCAGGTGCCGACCGCGACCTGCTTCAGCGCGATCCGCTCGTCGGTCAGCCCGCACGGCCAGTCCTCGCGTTCGGGGACGTGGGTGCAGTCGCCCTCGATGCCGTACCGCCACCCGTGGAATCCGCAGACGAACTGGCGGCCGTGGCCGCGGGCGTCGTGCGCGCCGGGAGGGGTGTCCACCAGCCGCCGGCCGCGGTGCGAGCAGACGTTGTGGTAGCCGCGGAACCGGTCCTTCGCCGTGCGCACCACGATGATCGAGTCGTCGGCGATGTCGTAGGTGAGCCAGTCGCCGGGCTCGGGCAGCTCCTCGACCCGGGCGGCCTGCTGCCACACCTTGCTCCACAGCCGGTCGCCCTCGGCGCGGGCGTACTCCTCCGAGACGTAGGCCTCCACGCCGATCGTCATCGGCTCCGACAGCGGTTCGGCGAGGGCGGCGTCCGGGACGTTCTCGAGGGTCTCGCTCATGGCTTCTCCGTCAGTGCGTGATGGCGGCACGAAAGCCCTCGTCCTTGAGGAAGAGGGACGTGTTGTCGGAGCCCAGATGGGTCCATTTGAGGTCGAGGCCGCCGTCGACCAGGAGCGTCTGCCCCGTGATGTAGGACGACAGGTCCGACAGCAGGAAGAGGACGGCCCCCGCCTGCTCCTCGGGACGGCCGCGCCGCCCCATCGCGATGGCGCGGCGGTCGCGTTCGGCGTCCTCGTCGACGTAGGTGCCGGACGCCGGGGTCTCGGTCACCCCGGGCGCGACGACGTTCACCCGGATGCCGTCCAGCGCCAGTTCGACGGCCAGGGTGCGGGTCGCCGCCACCAGTGCCGCCTTGGCCGTGCCGTAGGCGATGTGGAACGGCGCGGTGTTCATGCCGCTGATCGACGACAGCGAGACGATCGAGCCCGGACGGCCCCGCGCCTTCAGCTCGGCGGCGACGGCCTGGCTCATGAAGAACATCGTCTCCAGGTTCTGGTGGAGCAGCGCCCGCCAGTCGTCGCGGGTGACGCGCGTGGCCGGCATCCAGGTCGCGGGGGCGGCGCCGCCCGCGACGTTGACCAGGCCGTGCAGGCCGCCGCCGGCCTTGGCGGCGTGCTCCATCACCGCGGCGACGCCGCCGTCGGTGGACACGTCGGCCGCGACCGGGACGACGGGGAGCCCCTCGTCCGCCAGCGGCCCGACGTGCTCGTCGAGGTTCTCCGGCCGCCGGCTCACCGCGATCACGGTCGCCCCGGCGCGGGCGATCAGGGCCGTCGCCGCGGTGCCGATGCCGCCGCCGCCCGCACCGGCCACGATGACGACGCGTCCGTCCAGACCGAGTCCGTCCAGACCGAGCGGATCGTGCTTCATGCGAGACCCGTCCCTTCCGTGCGGGCTCCGCCGGCGCCGGGATCGCGCAGTGCCAGGACGCTGCCCTCGGCGTCGGCGGAGACGTAGACGGTGCCGTCCGGCCCGGCGGCGACGCCCGCGAACAGGCCCTGGGGCCCGCTGAACGGGACCAGGCCCTTCAGCGGTTTCGGATTCACGCCGGGCGGAGGGCCCACCGGCAGGTCGCGGGCGATCGTCGTCCGGGACCTGCCGTCGAGGCCGGCGCCGACCAGCGTCTTCGCCTCCGCGTCGACGACGTAGAGGGTCTCGCCGCGGACCGCGATGCCCTGCGGTGCCGCCAGCCCGTCAACGACGGTTTCGGCGCCGGAGCCGGTGAGGCGGACGACCCGCCCCGCGCCGGACTCGGAGACCAGGCAGGTGCCGTCGGCGGCGAAGGCCACGCCCATCGGCCGGTCCAGCCCCGACGCCAGGGTCGTCACCTCGCCGCCCCGCACCGACACCACCCGTCCGGCGCCCAGCTCGGCGGCCACTGCGTCGCCGCCTGGCCCGGCCGCCACGCCGTAGAGCCGGTCGAACGGCTCGCTTCCGCCGGCCAGCACCTGGTGCTCGCCGCTCGCGGGCGTCCACCGGGCGATCTGGCCGTTGGAGGTGGTGACGGCGAACGCGCCCCGGCCGATGGCGGCGGCCCCGCGGACGTAGCCGGGCCAGCCGGGGCTGAACAGCATGCCCAGCACCTCCAGGCCCGTGCCGGGCGTGAACCGGTGGAAGTAGGTGCCGTCGGCGACGTACAGGACGCCGTCGCCGTCCACGGTGAGGTCCAGTGGCCAGGTCAGCCCCTCCGGCAGGACCGCCCGGGTCCGGCCGCCTGGAAGGATCTCGGTGATCTGCCCGGTGAAGCCGGAGACGAAGAGCCGGTCGTCCACGAAGGTGAGGTTGTCCAGTCCGGGAGCGACGGTGGCCAGGACGGTGCGCTCGCCGTTGCGGGGATCGATGCGCAGGACCTCGCCGCTGCCCACCTGGGTGGAGACGATGCGGCCCGCGGAGTCGAACTTCACCGCGTCCGGGACGCCCAGGTCCGCGGCCACCCGCTCGGGTTCACCGCCGTCCGGGTCGATCCGCCAGATGTCATTGCCGCCCAGCGTCGGGTAGTAGAGCAGGCCGTCCGGCCCGACCTCCATGGCGTTCGGCATCGGCAGGTTCTCCAGGAGCACCCTGGGCGCGCCGCCGTTCAGGTCGAGTTCCATCAGGCGCCCGCCGAGCCGGCACTCGTTCACGAACAGCCGGCCCTGGTGGAAGGTGATGCCGTTCGCGCCCGGCAGGTCGTCGCGGAGCACCCGGGTGGCGCCGTCCGCGGCGCGCACGCTCACGCGCCCGTCGTAGTACTCGGTGATGTAGAGATCGCCTTCGGGTCCGAAGTCGACGTCGTCGGGCGCGACGACGTCGCCGCCCTGGGCGCTGACCGTTTCCAGGTCACCGGTGGCGACGTCGAGCGCGCTGATCTGGCTGCCGGCCACCTGCGCCACGTAGACCCGGCCGTCCGGGCCGGTGCGCAGGCCGTTCGCGCCGAACAGCCGGCTCGGCGGGACGAGCCGTTCCAGGCTCCACCCGCCGGCGAGGCCGACCGGGGCCGCGCCGGTGTACCGCGCCTTCGAACCCGCCATGCCGACCGACCTCCAGCCGCCTCGACGCTGCGGTTACGTCGATTCGTTCTGCGAGAATCAAACTCTCATCGCGAGCGAATCTAACCAGCAGAGCGGGTGAACGCAATAGTCTTGCAATCCTTGTAATGATGGCTTGGGCGCGGCTACGATCCCCCGAAGACCGGGGGTCCGCCGCCGCCGCAGCGTCGTCGGCGTCAACCGCTAGCCGGGGAGCACCCGTGAGCGCAGAGTCCAGCAAGCCCGCACTCGACCTGTCCGACGTCGACCACCGCGTGGGCCTGCCCGTCGGCGGCGGCCAGCTGCGGGACCCGTGCGGTCCGTCCGACATCCGCCGCTGGGTGATGGCGATGGACTACCCCAACCCGCTGCACTGGGACGAGGAGTTCGCCCGCGAGGCGGGGTTCGGCGGCATCGTCGCGCCGCAGTCCATCGCGGTGGCCCTGGACTACGGGCACGGGGCGGCGCCCGCGTGCGTCGGCCACATCCCGGGCAGCCACCTGATCTTCGGCGGCGAGGAATGGTGGTTCTACGGCTGCCCCGTCCGCCCCGGCGACCAGCTGTTCCAGGAACGGCGCTTCCACGACTACAAGGTGACCGAGACCCGCTTCGCGGGGCCCACGATGTTCTCCCGGGGAGACACCGTCCACACCAACCAGGACGGCGTCCTGGTGGCGCGCGAGCGCTCGACCGCGATCCGCTACCTCTACGAGGAGGCGCGCAGGCGCGGCATGTACGAGAACCGGCTCGGCGAGACCAGGCGCTGGACGGCCGGTGAGCTGACCGAGATCGAGAAGCTGCGGCGGGCATGGCTCGAGTCCGGCCGCGCAGGCGTCTCACCCCGCTTCGAGGAGGTGCGGGTCGGCGACCTGCTGCCGCGCCGCGTGATCGGCCCGCACAGCATCGCCTCCTTCACCACCGAGTACCGGGCCTTCCTGTTCAACATCTGGGGCACCTTCCAGTGGGTCGCTCCCCCGGGCGTCGACGATCCCTGGGTCGACCAGGACCCCGGCTGGGGAGAGGACTTCCGCTTCGACGAGGAGGACGCCCGGATCGACCCGCGCAAGCGGGACGGCCTGTACGTGGGACCGTCCCGCGGCCACATCGACGCCGAGCGGGCGAGCGAGGTCGGCATGGCGCGCGCCTACGGCTACGGCGCCACGATGGGCGCGTGGTGCACCGACTACCTCGCCTACTGGGCCGGCAACGACGGCATGGTGCGCCATTCCAAGGCGGACTTCCGCGGGCCGGCGTTCGAGGGCGACGCCACGTACTTCGACGCCGAGGTCGTCGACAAGACGGCCGAGTCGCAGTGGGGGGTGCCGCTGGTCCAGGTGCGGCTGCGCCTCACCGACCAGGACGGCGGAGTTCTGGTGAGCTGCACGGCCGAGGTCGAGCTGCCGTTCTAGCGCCGCCGGCGGGAGGCAAGCGATGGATGCCGCGACGAACACCGGACCCGGACGGCCCCTCTCGGTCGTGGCGGGACCGCCGCTGAGCGAGGAGCCGGGGCTCGGCCCGCTCACCCTCCCGGGCTTCCTGCGGGAGGTGACGGAGAGGTACGGCGAACGCGAGGCGATCGTCCTGCGCGGGCCCGGCGGCGCCGTCCGCTGGACGTACACCGATCTCTGGGAGCGCGCGATCGAGGTCGCCCGCGCGCTGCGCGCGTGCGGCCTGGGCAAGGACGGCCGTGTCGGCGTCCTGATGACGAACCGGCCCGAATGGATCGCCGCCGTCTTCGGGGTGTCCCTCGCCGGCGGCGTGGCCGTCACGCTCAGCACCTTCTCCACGCCGTACGAACTCGACCACCTGCTCCAGGTCTCCTGCGTGTCGGTGCTGCTCTTCGAGCGCACCGTGCTGAAGACGGACTTCGCCGCCGTGCTGACCGGCCTCGAACCCGGGATCGGCAAGGCGGCACCGGGCGCGCTGCGGTCGGCGCGGTACCCGTACCTGCGCCACCTGGCGGTGATCGGCGACGCCGCGCCGGGCGGGGCGGTCGACGGCTGGGGCGCGTTCCTGGCGCGCGGCGCCGCGGAGCCGCGCGAAACGGTCGAGGCCGCCGCCGAGGCCACCCGTCCCGGCGACCCGGCACTGCTGTTCTTCTCGTCGGGCTCGACCAGCAGACCGAAGGGGATCCTCAGCGCGCACCGGGGCGTCTGCGTCCAGTTGTGGCGCTTCCGGCGCCTGTACGGATTCGGCCCGGAGGACGGCGTCCGCGGCTGGACGGCCAACGGCTACTTCTGGTCCGGCAACTTCGCCATGTCGCTCGGCTCGACCCTCGCGGCCGGCGGCGCGCTCGTGCTGCAGCCCACCTTCGCCGCCGCCGAGGCCCTCGACCTCATGCAGGCGGAACGGGTGAACTTCCCGTTCGCCTGGCCGCACCAGTGGGCACAGCTGGAGGCGGCGCCCAACTGGGCCGGCGCCGACCTGAGCAGCATGCGTTTCGTGGACCGGGCGACCCCGGTCGCGCGCCACCCCACCGTCACCGCCGTCTGGTACGAGCCCGGCCACGCCTACGGCAACACCGAGACCTTCACCATCAGCACCTGCTATCCGGCCGACACGCCGCCCAAGGTGCACGCCGGCAGCAGCGGCGTGCCGCTGCCGGGCGTCACGGTGAAGATCGTCGATCCCCTCACCGGCGCCGTCGTGCCGCGCGGCGAGCGGGGCGAGATCTGCGCCAAGGGCCCCACTCTCATGCTGGGCTACCTCGGCGTCCCGCTCGACCAGACCCTCGACGGCGAGGGCTTCTTCCACACCGGCGACGGCGGCCGCCTCGACGACGCCGGACGCCTGTACTGGGAGGGTCGGCTCACCGACATCATCAAGACGGGCGGCGCCAACGTCTCACCGCGCGAGGTCGACGAAGCCGCGTCCGCCCATCCCGGCGTGCGGCTGGCGCACACCGTCGGGGTGCCGCACGAGACGCTCGGCGAAGTCGTGGTCACCTGCGTCGTCCCCCATGACGGCGTGCTTCTGGAGGCGCGGGACGTCCGCGCGTTCCTCCGGGAACGGCTTGCGAGCTACAAGGTTCCGCGCCACGTCCTGTTCTTCCGCGAGGACGAGATCACCCTCACTGGGACCGCGAAGATCAAATCCAGTGACCTGCGGGAGCTGGCCGCCGCCAGGATCCAGAGCTGACGAGGGCGGTGAGTATCGTCGGCCCATGCGGAACCCGGGGCGGACGAGCGGCACGGCTCCGGAGGCCTGCGCGGCGGCGTGGGCTGCGAGCGGTGTGGTGGAGCTGTCGGGCTGTGCGGACGGCCCGCCCCTCCTCCCGCCGGGACGGGCGGCGCCGGCCGCCGGGGAGATGGCCGCCCGGTTCGCCGCCGCCACGGGGGCGCCCGCGCTGAACGGCGCCCGCCTGCTGTCCGAGCGCGCCGCGTTCACCGGTCACCGGCGGCGCGGGCGCGTGTCGCCGGGCGGCGCCTGCCGGCTGCTGCCCGCGGCGGACGGATGGGCTGCGGTGTCGTGCGCCCGCCCGGACGACCCCGCCCTGCTCGGCGCGCTCGCGGGCGCCGACGCCGGCGACGACCCGTGGCCGGCGGTCGAAGGCTGGCTGCACGCACACACGGGCGCGGAGCTGGCCGAACGCGCCGAGCTTCTCGGCGTCGCGGCCGGTCCCGTCCGGGTCTCGCCCGGCGGCGCGCGCGTCCCGGCGCCCGCGTCCTTGCGTCCGGTGAAGGACGCGCTGGTCGTCGACTTCAGCGCGCTGTGGGCGGGCCCGCTCTGCGCCCACCTTCTCGGACTGGCCGGCGCACGTGTCGTCAAGGTCGAGACGCCCTCCCGGCCGGACGGCGCCCGCCATGGCGACCCCGGCTTCTACCGGCTCCTGCACGCGGGCCACCGTTCCGTCGTGCTGGACCCGGCGACGACGGCGGGCCGCCGGGCCATGGCGGCCCTGGTGGAGGCCGCCGACATCGTCATCGAGGCGTCGCGCCCGCGGGCTCTCGCCCGGTTCGGGCTGGACGCCGAGGCGGCCGCCGCCGCGGGGACGACGTGGGTCTCGATCACCGCGAACGGTCGCGCCTCCGGCCGCGTCGGGTTCGGCGACGACGTGGCCGCCGGGGCGGGGCTGGTCTGCCGGGACGCGGATCTGCGCCCGCTATTCTGCGGCGACGCCATCGCGGACCCGCTGACCGGGCTGACCGCCGCCGTCCTGGCCGCCGCCGCACCGCCGGGGGGCGGCATGCTGTGGGACGTGTCCATGTCCGACGTCGTGGCGGCGACCCTCGACCCGCATCCGCCCGCCGAGAGCGTCCCGGCTCTCGCCCACGGCGACGGCTGGGCGATCGAGACCGAGCACGGGATCGAGCCCGTTCAGGCCCCGGTTCGCCGCGAGCCGGCCGGCGACGCTCCCGCGATGGGCGCCGACACGTCCGATGTCCTGCGCGAGCTGGGAATCGCGATCCCGTGAGAACTCCAGTGGAGGCGGCCACGGTCCTGTACCGCGACGCGGAGGTGGACGGTCGCGGGCGCGGGCATGTCCGCGTCGCCGGCGGCCGGATCGCCGAGGCCGGTCCGCGCCTGGCGCCGGCACGCGGGGAGCGGGTCGTCGAATGCCGCGGCGGCGCGCTGCTCCCCGGGCTGTGGGATCACCATCTGCATCTGCACGCCCTGTGGGCCTGGAGGCGATCGGTCGTGTGCGGGCCTCCCTCGGTCGAGGGGCGGGACGCGCTGGCGGCGGCGCTGCGGGCGGCGGTACCCGACGAGCACGGGTGGGTGCGCGGCGTCGGCTACGTCGAAAGCGTCGCCGGGGATCTGGGCGCGGCGGAACTCGACGCGCTGCGCGCCGACCGTCCCGTCCGCGTTCAGCACCGCAGCGGCGCGCTCTGGATGCTGAACTCCGCGGCGGCACGGGAGGCGGGCCTGGCCACCGGCCGCCATCCGGGCATCGAACGCGACGCGGGCGGCGTCCCCACCGGGCGGCTGTGGCGGGCCGACGCCTGGCTCCGGACCCGGCTGCCGGCCGGGCGTCCGGCCGATCTCGGCGCCATCGGACGCGAGCTGGCCCGGCACGGGATCACCGGGGTCACCGACGCCACGCCCGACCTCACGGCGGAGACGCGGGCCGCGTTCGCGACGGGGAAACCGCCCGCCCGAGTGCATCTGCTCGGGGTGCCCCTCGACGCACCCGCTCCCGGCGACCCGCTGGTGACCACCGGCCCGTACAAGATCGTCCTGGCCGATTCGGGCCTGCCGCCGCTGGACGGCCTGACCGAGCGGATCACGCGCGCCCACGCGTGCGGGCGCGCCGTCGCGGTGCACTGCGTGACCCGGGAGGCGCTGCTGCTCCTGCTCGCCGCGCTCGACGCGGCCGGGGTCCGCGCCGGGGACCGGGTCGAGCATGCCGCCCTCGTCCCCGGGGAGACGATCGGCGAGCTGGCCCGCCTCGGGCTGCGCGTGGTCACCCAGCCCGGCTTCCTCGCCGACCGGGGCGACGACTACCTGCGCGACGTCCCCGCCCGGGACCACGGCGACCTCTACCGCTGCCGCAGCCTGGTCGAGTCGGGCGTCCCGGTCGGCCTGTCGAGCGACGCCCCCTACGGGCCGCTCGACCCCTGGCGGGTCATCGACGCCGCCGCACGGCGGCGCACGCGGTCCGGTGCGGTGGCCGGAGCGGGCGAGACGATCACCACGCGCGCCGCCCTGCGCTCCTACCTCACCGCCCCGGACGATCCCGGCGGCCGCGTCCGGCGCGTCCGTCCGGGCGCCCCGGCCGACCTGATGGTGCTGCGCGTGCCGCTCGCGGAGGCGCTGCGCCGTCCGGACGCGGGCGCCGTCCGGTGCACCATGGTCGCCGGGTGCCTCACCGGGGACTGACTGCGTCCTCCGCCGGCTTCCGGGCGGGCCGCCAGAAGACGGCGAGCAGAAGCGCGGCGCCGATCCCACCGGCCAGCGCGGTGATGGCCAGGCCCGTCCAGCCGGACAGGTCATCGGCGACCCCAAGCCCCCGATCCACCGACACAGCGCCACCACCCAGGGCGCCGAGCGCGCACGCCACCATGATGATCATCACGACGTACTCATAGCCCTGACCGGGCCGGAAGATGAAGAACCCGTTGCGCAGATGCGCGGTGATGAACGCCACCGCCATCGTCCCGACCGCCCCGGCCGCCGCCAGCGGCGTGAGCAGACCCAGCAACAACACCACCCCGGCACCCAGCTCCGTGCCCGTCGCCATCAACGCGTGCAACCGCCCCGGCCGCAACCCCATCGACTCGAACCAGCCCGCCGTACCCGCGATCCTCCCGCCACCGAACGCATGGTTCCACCCATGCGCCACCAGCGTGCCGCCCACCGACACCCGAAGGACCAGGGACGCGATGTCGATGCCCGCCGCGTCTGCCGCCATTTCAGGTGACCACCGTGGCGAACGCCTTGCGTTCCAGGAACTCCTCCAGGCCGGCGGCTCCCATCTCGCGGCCGATCCCCGACTGCTTGAAGCCGCCGAAGGGGACGTCGGGCGCGAAGTAGCTGCCGCCGTTGATGCTAAGCGTGCCGGTGCGGATCCGCCGGGCGACGGCGACCGCCCGTTCCTCGTCTGCGCCGTGCACGGCGCCGGAGAGCCCGTAGGCGGAGTTGTTGGCGATGCGGACGGCGTCGTCCTCGTCGTCGTAGGGGATGACGGCGAGAACGGGTCCGAAGACCTCTTCCTGCGCGATCTCGCTGTCGGGGTCCACGCCGCTCAGCAGCGTCGGGGTGTAGAAGAACCCGGGATCGACCTTCTCCCCACCCGTCACAAGCTTGGCGCCCGCCTCGACCGCGCGGCGCACCATCGCGTCCACCTTGTCCCGCTGCCGCTCGCTGATCAGCGGCCCCATGTAGGTCTCGGGCTTGGCGGGGTCGCCGTAGGGGACGCCGGCGAGCTGGGCGGCGACCCGTTCGACGATCGCGTCGTGGTGGCCGCGCGGCACCAGGAGCCGGGACGTGATCGCGCAGCCCTGCCCGGCGTGCGAGCAGATGGTGAACGCCGCCATCATCGCGATCATGTCGAAGTCGGCGTCGGCCAGCACGATCATCGCCGACTTGCCGCCGAGTTCGAGGAAGACCCGCTTCACGGTCTCGCTCGCGGCGGCCATGATCTGGCGGCCGGTGGCGGTGGACCCGGTGAAGGTGACCACGTCCACGCCGGGATGGGTGGTCAGCGCCTTGCCGACCGCCGCCCCCGCGGAGGTCAGCACGTTCACCACGCCGGGCGGGATGTCGGTGTGCTCGGCGATCAGCCCGGCCAGCGCCAGCGTCACCAGCGGCGTGTCCGGCGCACCCTTCAGCACCACCGTGCAACCGGCCGCCAGCGCGGGGGCCAGCTTGGCCAGCGCGAGCTGGTTCGGGTAGTTGTACGCGGTGATCGCGGCGACGACCCCGGCGGCCTCCTGCTCCACCCACCGGCGGTGCCGCCGCCCGCGGGACTCGATCTCGCCGAGGTCCTCGGTGAAGGAGCGGCCGCGCAGCAGGTCCGCGTAGTAGCGGACGATCTCCAGCGGCTCGTCGAGCCCGGCGCCGTGCGTCACGATGCGAGGCGCGCCGGTGTCGGCGATCGTCACCTCCCGCAGCTCCTCCTTGTGCTCGACCAGCACCCGGTACAGCTGCTCCAGGCACCGGACGCGCAGTGCGGCGTCGGCCGGCCAGGCGGTGGTGTCGAACGCGCGGCGGGCCGCGTCCACGGCGGCGCCCGCCTGGGCGACCGTGGCGTCGGGCGCGTGCCCGAGGATCTCCCCGGTGGCCGGGTTCACCGACGGGTACGTCCGCTCCCCCGCCACCAGGCGCCCGCCGATCAGCAGGCGCGCGCCGCCCGCCTCGCCGGCGGACGCCCCCGGCTCCGGTCCGCCGTGCCGCTGGGATCCCATCCCGCCTCCTCGCGTCTGGAAACCTCATTCTCTGAGAAGAGAATACCTACATCAAGCCCTCTTCCGGTCGGGCAAAGTTTGAGAGTATTGTTCTCGAAAATGAAAAGTAAGTTCTGCGACCGGGACCGCCCGCCGCCCCAGGGAGGACGACGCCGTGAGCGTGGACGACGAGGCCCGCAAGACCAAGCGCTACCAGTTCGACCGGCACACCGCCGAGTACCGCAGGCGGTTCACCGCCATCACCCATGAGCTGCACCGCGAGTGCCCGGTCGCCTGGTCGGACACCTACGACGGGCACTGGGTGGCCTCCGGCGCCGCGGAGGTGTTCGAGCTGGCCCGGTCGGCCGACAAGCTGTCGAACGACCACGACCTGAAGGGCGAGCGGCGCGGGTACAAGGGCATCACCATCCCGACCGCGGATCCGCCGCCGGTGGTCCGGGGCGGCTTCCTGGAGATGGACCCGCCCGAGCAGCGCCACTACCGGCAGGCGCTGAACCCCTACCTGTCCCCCGCCGCCGTGAACCGCTGGATCCCGTTCGTCGACGAGGTGGTGCGCGCCTGCCTGGACGAGAAGTCCGCGAGCGGGCGCATCGACTTCGTCGACGACCTGGCCAACATCGTGCCCGCCGTGCTCACCCTGGCGATGCTGGGCGTCCCGGTGGACAGATGGGCGATCTACAGCGAGCCGACCCACGCCTCGGTGTACACGCCGCCGGCCTCACCGGAGATGCCCCGCGTCCGCGAGCAGCAAGTGGCCCTGTACGGGGACCTCGCCGCCGAGATGGCCGCGATCCGCGAGCACCCGCGTCCCGGCATGATCGACGCGCTGGTCCGCGCCGAGATCAACGGCGCGCGGCCGGACGACCTGGAGCTGCTCGGCGTGCTCGCGCTGGTCATCGGCGGCGGGTTCGACACGACGACGGCACTGACCGCGCACGCGCTGGAGTGGCTGTCGGAGCACCCGGACGAGCGGGAGCGCCTCTCGCGCGAGCGCGGCACCCTGCTGGACCCGGCCACCGAGGAGTTCCTGCGCTACTTCACCCCTGCACCCGGGGACGGGCGCACCTTCTCCCAGGACTGCGAGCTCGCCGGAACCAGCTTCAAGGAGGGCGAGCGCATCTGGCTGTCCTGGGCGATGGCCAACCGGGACCCGTCGGTGTTCGAGGACCCCGACCGGATCGACCTCGCGCGGTCGGGCAACCGGCACCACTCGTTCGGCCTCGGCATCCACCGCTGCATCGGCTCGAACGTCGCCCGCACCGTGTTCAAGCGCATGCTCGCCCAGGTGCTGGACCGCATGCCCGGCTACCGCTGCGACCCGGCGGGCACCGTCCACTACGAGACCATCGGCGTCATCCAGGGCATGCGCAACCTGCCCGCGACGTTCGAGCCGCACCCGCCGGCCGGTCCCGGGCTCGCGGAGACCCTCGCCGTCCTCCAGAAGGCCTGCGACGAGCAGCGGCTCGCCGAACCCGTCACGCGGCGCAAGGCCGCGGCGCGGATCTAGCGGAGAGGCGTGAGTGGAGCGGGCATGAGCGAAGGCGACGCGAGCGTGCGGCGGACGGCGGTCGTGACCGGCGGCGGCTCGGGCATCGGGCGGGCCATCGTCCACCGGCTCGCCGAGGACGGGTTCGCGACCGCGGTCCTGGACCTCGACGCAGGCGCGGCGGAGCGGGTGGCCGGCGAGGCGCGCGACAAGGGACACGAGGCGGCCGCGTTCGGGGGCGTCGACGTGTCGGACCGGGCGCAGGTGGACGCGGCGGCGCGGCGGGTCCGCGACACGCTCGGCCCGGTCGGCGTGCTGGTCAACAACGCCGGGCTGACCGGGTTCAAGAAGTTCCTGCACATCACCGACGAGGTCTGGGACCGGGTCATGGCGGTCAACCTGAACGGTCCCTTCTACTGCGCCCAGGCTGTGGTGCCGGACATGATCGGCGCCGGCTGGGGCCGGATCGTGAACATCTCCTCCTCCAGCGCGCAGTCGGGGCAGCAGTTCATGACGCACTACGTGGCGTCCAAGGCGGGCCTCATCGGCTTCACCAAGGCGCTCGCGCTGGAGCTCGGGCCGGCCGGCATCACGGTGAACACGATCCCGCCCGGCTTCGTCGACACCCCGATGCTCCGCGCGTCGGAGCGGAAGGGACTGCTCGGCGGCACCGTCGAGGAGCACGCGGACCGCACCCCGGTGGGACGGCCGGGCCGCCCCGAGGACATCGCCGCGGCGTGCGCGTTCCTGGTGTCGGAGGAGGCGGGCTACGTGACCGGGCAGGTGATCGGCGTCAACGGCGGCCGCAACACCTGACCCGGGGACCCGGGAACCATCCTGTCTTGAGCTGTACGACGAAAGGACGCCGGTCGGTGAAGGATTTCGAAGACTTCGACTTCTTCCGGGACGACGAAGCCGTCGCGGACCCCTATCCGTACTTCGAGGCCCTGCGGAGCCGGTGCCCGGTCCAGCGCGAACCGCACCACGACGTGCTGATGGTGACGGGCTACGACGAGGCGCTCCAGGTGTACAACGACACCGAGACGTTCTCCTCGTGCGTCTCGGTCACCGGTCCCTTCCCCGGGTTCCCGGTCCCGCTGGACGGCGACGACGTCTCCGACCTGATCGAGCGGCACCGCGACGAGCTGCCGATGAGCGACCAGCTCCCGACGCTGGACCCGCCCCTGCACACCGCGCACCGCGCATTGCTGATGCGGCTGATCACACCTAAGCGGCTCAAGGAGAACGAGGCGTCCATGTGGCGGCTCGCCGACCGGGTCCTGGACGGCTTCCTCGACGGCGGCGAAGGCGACGCGATCGACGGGTTCGCGGCGCCGTTCACGCTGCTGGTCATCGCCGACCTGCTCGGCATGCCGGAGCAGGACCGCGACGACTTCGCCCGGACGCTGCGGCGGGCGTCAGGCGGCGGCATCGGCGGCACCGGCGACCGGGCGCTGGCGCACAGCCCGCTGGAGTTCCTGTACGACCGGTTCGTCCCCTACATCGAGGACCGCCGCCGCGAGCCCCGCGACGACGTCCTCACCGGGCTGGCCACCGCGACGTTCCCGGACGGTTCGACGCCCGACGTCCAGGACGTGGTCCGCGTCGCCTCCAACGTCTTCGCGGCGGGCCAGGAGACGACCGTCCGGCTGCTCGGCTCGGCGCTGAAGCTGATCGCCGAGGACGCCGCGCTGCAGGAGCGGCTGCGGTCCGACCGGGACGCGATCCCGAACTTCATCGAGGAGACCCTCCGCGTCGAGAGCCCGATCAAGGGCGACTTCCGGCTGGCCCGCGTGCCGACCGCGGTGGGCGGCGTCGACGTCCCGGCGGGCACGACGCTGATGCTGGTGAACGCGGCGGCGAACCGCGATCCCCGCCAGTTCGAGGACCCTGCGGCGTTCGACCCGTCCCGCAAGAACGCCCGCCGGCACATCGCCTTCGGGCGCGGCGCGCACACCTGCCCCGGCGCACCGCTGGCACGGGCGGAGGCCCGCGTGGGCATCGAGCGGCTCCTCGACCGGACGACCGGCATACGCGTCTCCGAACGGGCGCACGGCCCCGCGGACGACCGGCGCTACCGCTACGTCCCGACCCACATCCTCCGGGGCCTGACCCATCTGACCCTGGAGTTCACGCGGGCGGAGGACAAGGCCTGATGAAGGTCACGGTCGACGAGGACCGCTGCCGGGGGCACGGGATCTGCTGCGCGCTGTGCCCGGAGGTGTTCGACCTCGGCGAGGACGGATACTCCGAGGTGCTGACGCCGGAGGTTCCGCCCGGCTCCGAGGAGATGGCGCGCGCCGCGATCGCGCAGTGCCCGGAGCGGGCGATCAGCGAGACCTGACGCGCGGGCCGGTGTCAGGGTTCGCGGTTTCTCAGGACGTCGTCCAGCGCGTCGAGCGCGCCGTCGAGGGCGCCGAGCCCGCCGCCGTGCTCGGCCGCGACCGCCCGGACGACGTCGACGTCCTTGGTCAGGAAACCGCCTACCGCCTGCGCGAACGCCGCCACCGAGCCTCTGCCCGCGACCCCGGAGAGCGCGCGGCTCGCACTGCTGGCGTGGGGAAGCGCGCCGAGCAGGGCGGCCTCCTCCACGCCCAGCCGCCCCGCGAGGCGGACGGCCTCGGCGAGCAGCCCTATCTGCGCGGCGAACAGGGCGTTGTTGACCAGTTTCACGCGCTGGCCCGCACCGAGCCCGCCCACATGCACGACCGGGTCGCCATAGGCCCGCAGGGCCGGCTCCACCTTGGCGACGTCGTCCGCGGCGCCGCCCGCGAAGAGGGTCAGCCGGCCGGCCGCGATGTCGTGGGGCCCGCCGCTGACCGGGCAGTCGACCACCCGGACGCCGTGCGGCGCGGCGCGCCCGGCGACGGCGACCGCCGTGTCCGGGCTCCCGGTGGTGTGCAGGACGACGACCGACCCGGCCGCCATCGCGGAGAGCAGGCCGCCGCCGAGGCAGACGTCTTGGACCTGCTCGTCGCTGAACACGCACACCATGACGGCGTCCGCGTCCTCGACGGCGCCAGCCGCGCGGGCGACGGGGCGCGCTCCCAGGGCTTCGAGCGCGGCGCGCGCAGCGGGCGACCGTCCGAGCGCGCGGACCTCGTGCCCCGCGCGGACGAGCCGCTCCACCATGGGGCGGCCCATCCGCCCGGCACCGACGAACCCGATGCGCATGCCTGCCTCCTCGACCGGCGATATTGACCCTCTCAGATAACGAGATTAGCATTCTCGTGTGAGCCATCGCGTCGTCCAGTGGGCCACCGGCAACATCGGCGCCCGCGCCCTCCGGGGCGTCATCGAGCATCCGGACCTGGCCCTGGCGGGCGTCCACGTCCATACGCCCGGCAAGGCGGGACGCGACGCCGGCGAGCTGTGCGGGCTCGGCGCCACCGGCGTCACCGCGACGTGCGACATCGACGAGATCCTGGGGCTCGACGCCGACTGCGTCCTCTACATGCCGCGGGCCCTCGACGTCGGCGAGGTCTGCCGGTTGCTGGAGTCCGGCGCGAACGTCGTCACCACGCGCGGCGAGTTCCACCACCCCGGCAGCGTCCCGCCCGAGGTCCGCGGGCGGGTCGAGGCGGCGTGCGAGCGCGGCGCGGCCTCGATCCACAGCACCGGCAGCAGCCCGGGATTCATCAGCGAGGCCGTCCCGCTGGCGCTGGCGTCCATCCAGCGGCGCCTGGACGGTTTGACGATCAGCGAGTTCGCGGACCTGTCGCGGCGCGACTCGCCGGGCCTGCTGTTCGACGTGATGGGCTTCGGCCGGCCGCCCGCGGCCTTCGACGAGCGGCGGCTCTCGCACGGGCGGGTCAGCTTCGGCCCGTCCCTGCGCGCGGTGGCGGAGGCGCTGTCGATGCCGCTCGACTCGGTGGAGGCGGACGGCGAGATCGCCACGGCGGGCCGTCGCGTCCGCATCGCCGCGGGCGAGCTGGCGGCGGGCACGGTGGCCGCGCAGCGGATCACGGTTTCCGGCCTGCGCGGCGGCCGGGCGGTGCTGCGCTTCCGCGCCGTCTGGTACTGCACCGCGGACCTGCTCCCCGCGTGGGACGTCCGGGCGACCGGCTGGCACATCGCGGTCGACGGGGACGCCCCGCTCGACATCGACATGCGCTTCCCCGTGCCCATCGAGCGGATGGCGGAGGTGTCGCCCGCCTACACCGCGAACCGCGCGGTCAACGCGGTGCCGGTCGTCTGCGCGGCGTCGCCCGGCATCAGGACGACGGCGGACCTGCCCCACATCCTCGCCTCGCTCGGCTGACCGCCGGGCCCGCCCTCAGGCCTTGGCCGGCTCGCCCAGGCGGAAGAACTCGGTCGCCGAGCCCGCGTCGCCGGGGACGGCGGCGGCCGCCATGGCCTGAGCCTTGAAGGCGCGTGCGGCCACGCTGAGCCGGTGCGGTTGCCAGGTCGCCTGCCCGGCCGCCTCGTCCGGCACGGCCTCGCCGTCCCAGAGCGTGACCTCGACCAGCTCCTCGTCCAGCACGCTCAGCACCAGCCGCCTGACCCGCGCGTCCGACCCGTACAGGCCGGCGCACACCGCGATCGCCTTCGGGCGCGGCCCGCGGACGGGCGAGGCGAGCGCGCAGTCGAGGTCGGCGGCGCGGGCGCCGAGGATGCGCAGCGGCCGGGGGTCGGCGTGGTCCGGCGTGAGGACCGTGACGTCCCAGCCGGCCATCACGCGGTCGAACAGCCAGCCCCCCGCGCAGCGGACCGCCTCGGCCATGCTGGGGGCGACGACCAGGAGCCGGTTCCTCAGGCACCGTCGCGCGGTGCGGCGAGCTGCCGGGCGAGCGATCCGGTGTACTCCCTGAAGACCTCGATCAGCGGGATCGAAGGGTCGAGCAGCCATGATGCCTCTATCCCGTTGAGAAAGGCGGCGATCTCCACGGCCTTGACGGCCGGATCCAGGTCCGTGCGGTACCGGCCCGAGCGCTGACCCCGCCGGATGGTGCCGGCGATGGTCTCCACGGCCGCCCGGTACCGGCCGAGGAAGCGGTTGTGCAGCGGGGCGGCGGGATCGAGGTTCTCCATCTGGAGGACGGCGAACATGCCGATCAGGTCCGGCGCCTCCAGGAACCGCCCGGGGACGCGTCGCAGCTGCTCGACGATGTCGTCCGACGTCCGGTCCGCCCGTGCGTCGTCATCGGCGTCCCTGACGTCGAGCGCGGAGTGGAGCAGCTGCTCCTTGGACTGGAAGTGGTGCAGCAGGCCCGCCGGGCTGACCCCGGCCTCCCGGGCGATCTGGCCGAGCGTGATGCCACGCCACCCGTGGGTGCGCAGCAGGCGCTGCGCGGCGGCCAGGATGCGCTGCCGCCGGTCCTCGCCCTTCGCGAGGAGGGCTGCGTACGGGCGCGGATCGCTCAACGGACCCCCTCGGGAAAACCTACTGAAGGTACATTAGGTTGGTTGCCCGGGTGTGACAAGGGTCACCTGCGGGAAACTTTCGTCAGCGGGCCGTCACTCGGCCGCGGCCACCGCCGCCCGTGCCCGCGAGCGGTACGCCTCAAGCTTCTCCTCCGGGGCGATCAGCCGGGTGCTGCGGGACTGGATCGACACGTCGTGCCCCTCCGCGGCCTTCCGCAGCGCGCCGACCGTGGCCTGCTCGCGCGGGATGTGCGTGAACGGGTCGAAGGAGTACCAGCGCATCGCGTTCCGGTGGGTCATCTTGTCGATGTCGTCGTCGGGGACCGACTCGCGTTCCAGCACCTCGTGCAGCTCCTCGGGGGCGCCCGGCCACATCGAGTCGCTGTGGGGGTAGTCGGCCTCCCAGCAGATGTTGCCGATGCCGATGTCGTGGCGGAGCCGGACCCCGAGCGGGTCGCTGATGAAGCAGGTCAGGAAGTGGTCACGGAACACCTCGCTGGGCAGCTTGCCGCCGAAGTCCTGCAGCGTCCACGTCGCGTGCATCTCGAAGGTCCGGTCGACCCGCTCCAGGAAGTAGGGGATCCAGCCGGTGCCGCCCTCCGACAGCGCGATCCTGATGCCGGGGAACTCCTTGATGACGCGGGACCACAGCAGGTCGGCGGCGGCCTGCACGATGTTCATCGGCTGCAGGGTGATCATGACGTCCGGCGGGGAGTCGACGGCGGGGATCGACAGCCGGCCGGACGAGCCGATGTGCACGTTCAGGATCGTGCCGGTGTCGACCAGCGCCCGCCACAGCGGGTCCCAGTGGTCGCTGTGGAAGCTCGGGTACCCCATCGCGGCCGGGTTCTCGCTGAACGTCAGCGAGTGGCATCCCTTGGCCGCGACCCGGCGCACCTCGTCGGCGCACAGCTGCGGGTCCCAGATCACGGGCAGCGCCATCGGGATGAACCGGCCCGGGTGGGCGCCGCACCACTCGTCGATGTGCCAGTCGTTGTAGGCCCGGACGAGGGAGAGGGAGAAGTCGGAGTCCTCGGTGGCGAACAGCCGCGCCGCGAAGCCGGGGAACGACGGGAAGTTCATCGAGGCCAGGATGCCGCCGGCGTTCATGTCCTTGACCCGCTCGTGCACGTCGTAGCAGCCGGGGCGGATCTCGTCCAGGCCCTGCGGCTCCAGGCCGTACTCCTCCTTCGGGCGTCCCGCGACCGCGTTGAGCGCGGCGTTGGGGATGACGGTGTCGCGGAACTTCCAGACGTCGGAGCCGTCGTCGCGGTGGACGAGCTGCGGCGCGTCGTCCTGGTACTTCTTCGGCAGATGGTTCACGAACATGTCGGGCGGCTCGATGATGTGGTCGTCGACGCTGATCAGGATCATGTCGTCGCGTTTCATGGCGTTTTCCCTTCAGTCGGAGGCGGGCAGGGGCTTGGCCGTCTTGAGGGTCATCGGGGCGCCGTCGCAGCTCAGCTCGCCCGCCCCGGAGGCGGTGCAGAGCAGTTCGAGCGTCCCGGCGGCGTTCACGTAGCGCTTGCCGATGAGCGTCGCGGCCTCCTCGCGGGACGGCGGAGAGGTCGCGGTGCCGTCCAGGGCCGAGGCGGGCACCATCGGGCTCCCGCCGCAGGCGATCTCCGGCGCGCCATCGGCGGGGGCGCGCACGACGATCACCCGGGTGCCGGAGACGGTGCTGGCGAGCTGGTCGCCGGTGCGCGCGGTCATCGGCGGGCCTCCCTTTCGAGCAGGCGGTCGGCGAGCCGGGCGAGGTCGTAGGACTGCCGGGCCATCCAGAAGCGCAGGAACCCGGTCAGCGAGTAGCGCAGGAACAGCGCGGACCCGGCGACCGCGGCGGTCACGCCGCCGAGGCCGAGCGTGATGGCGTCGCGCTGCAGCAGCGGGTCGCGGGTGCCGTGCGAGACCGCGTAGGCGGCCGCGGCCAGCGCCACGCCGGCCGCCATCAGCACCGCGCCGAGCCGCAGCCACAGCGCGGCCCGCCCGGCCGCCGGGTCGGGGATCTTCAACTCCGCCAGCTCCCGGACGAAGCGGTCCGCGCGCGCCTCGTCCGGTGGGCCCGCGGCGGGTCCGTTCTCATTGCGGCCGGGTTCGGTGGACGTTCCAGGCGTGCTCATGTGGCACTCCCCAGGTAGAGGGCGGACAGTTCGGCGCGCAGCCCGTCGCCGGGGTCGCCCTGCCGTTCGATCCGGCCGCGCACCAGCACGGCGGCGCGGTCGGCGATGCCGAGGACGGCGGCGGCGAACTGCTCGACGACCAGCACCGCAACGCCCTGCCGGGCGATCTCGGCGACCTGCTCGTACAGCCGGCCGACGACCAGCGGCGCGAGGCCCATGGACAGCTCGTCCAGCAGCAGCACCGCCGGGTCGGTGGCCAGGCCCCGGGCGAGCGCGAGCATCTGCTGCTCGCCGCCCGACAGGGTCCCGGCCGTCTGCCCGGCTCGCCCGGCGAGGACGGGGAAGCGCGTGAAGGCGATCTCCTCGATCTCCGCGCGGGTGCGGCCCGCGAAGGTCATCATCAGCAGGTTGTCGCGGACCGAGAGGTTGGGGAACACGCCGCGGCCCTCGGGGATCAGGCAGACGCCCGCGCGGGCCAGGTCGCCCGGCCGGGCCCCGGTGACGTCCCGGCCGCCGAGCAGCAGCCGCCCGGACTCGGCCGGATGGACCCCGGCCGCGACGCGCAGGATGGTGGTCTTCCCGGCCCCGTTCGGTCCGAGCAGGGCCACCACCTCCCCGGCGGCGACGCTCAGGCTCACCCCGTGCAGGACGGTGATCCGCCCATGGGCGGCGCGCACGCCGCGCAGTTCGAGCAGTGCGCTCACGACTCCCCCAGGTAGGCCGCGAGGACGGTCTCGTCGGTCCGGATCGCCTCGGGCGGGCCGACCGCGATGACCTTCCCGAGGTCGAGCACGTGGACCTCGTCGCACACGCTCATGACCAGCCCCATGTCGTGCTCCACGAGGACGACGGCGACGCCGTCGCCGGCCAGCGCGCGCAGCAGTTCCGCGAACCGCCGGGTCTCGGCGGCGTCCTGCCCGGCCGCGGGCTCGTCGAGGAGCAGCAGCGCCGGACGCACCGCCAGCGCGCGGCCCACCTCGACGAGGCGGGCGACGCCGGTGGGCAGCGTGTCGGCCGGGGCGCCGGCGACCTCGGCCAGCCCGAGCCGGTGGACGATGCCGTCGGCGACCCGGCCGGGGTGCCGCCGCGCGGGGCCGAGCTCCGCGGCGACGAGCAGGTTGTCGCGGACGCTCAGCCGGCCGAACGGCTCCAGCCGCTGGAACGTCCGGGCCAGCCCGCGCCGGGCCCGCCGCGCGGGCCCCATCCGGGTGACGTCCCGGCCGTCGAGCAGGACCCGTCCCGACGAGGGGCGGCGCAGCCCGGACACGACGTCGAACAGGGTGCTCTTGCCCGCCCCGTTCGGCCCGATCAGGCCGGTGACGCGGCCCCGCTCGGCGGCGAAGCCGACGCCGTCGAGGGCGAGGTTCCCGCCGTAGGAGACGGTCACGCCCTCAACCTCGAGCGATGCCACGGGCCAGCACCTCCCCGTCCTCGGCGCGCCACGGCCGCCGCACGCCCCACCACTCGACCGGGATCTCCGGCTCAGCCGCCGCGCCGCGCCGCGCCGCCGCCCAGCCCCGCAGTGCCAGCGCCCCGGCCAGTGCACCGGCCAGCAGCAGCCAGCCGTTGACCGCGTCCGCGATCCGCAGCAGCCACGCCAGCGCGAGGACGCAGAGCACGGCGGGCAGGACGACGCGGTCCCGGGCGACGGGCTCCCACTCGCGGCGGAGCCGGGGCACGAGGCCGTCGGGGCTGTGGCCGAGACCCATGCCGGCCAGGGCGGGCAGGACCGCGACGACGTTCTGCGTCCAGGACGCCAGGCCGAGCAGGATGTTCGGCCCCACGAACGCCGTACCGGAGAACAGCCCGTTCCCCACGTAGCCGAGGCCGCCGATGACCGCGATGAGGAAGATCGGGAGCCCGGCGACGAGGCTGAACTGCTCGGCGGTGATCGTGCGCAGCTGCATGCCGTAGAGCGCGCCGCCGAACCCGGCGATCCCGGCGGCCAGCGCGAACACCGCCACCCTGGCGGCGAGCAGGTTCCCGCCGAGCGTGGCGTAGGCGGCCTCGCTGTCGCGCAGCGCGATCAGCCGGCGCCCGAACCGGCCGCGGCGGAGCACGGCCACCCCCAGCGAGACCAGGGCGAGGCAGACGGCGGACAGCACCATCAGCTCGCGCTCGCCGTCCAGCCGCAGGCCGAGGAGCGACGGGCCGGACACCTCCAGCGACCCCTGGTCGAACATGGAGATCCGCACGCCGAGCACGTCGAAGGACGGCAGGGTGAAGATCCACCGGTCGAGGACGACCGTGAACGCCGCCGTGCCGAGCGCCAGGTACACGCCGGACAGGCGCAGCGCCGGCAGCGCGACCAGCGCGCCCACCAGCGCCGAGACCAGGACGGCGACCACCAGCGCCCACGGCTGCCCGCCCGCGCCGAGGTGCGCCCACACGACCGCGCCAATCCCGGCCATGCTGAGCTGGCACAGCGATATCTGGCCCGCGTAGCCCGCCAGCGGGACGTAGGACAGCGCGACGATGCCGAGCGGCAGCAGCGGCCCGAGCGTGATGAGGTCCTTGCCCTGCAGGACGGTCGCCAGCACAGCACCGAGCGCCGCGACCGACGCGGCGAACACCAGCGCTCCGCGCGCCGACGGCGCCGGGACCGGTGCCAGGCGCCGGTCCCGGCCGCGCAGCCGGCGGTGCGGGAACAGCAGCAGCGCCGCGAACAGCAGCAGCGCGGGCGCGGCCAGCCGCAGCCCGGGGAGGTAGGCGTTCTGCGGCAGGTAGCCGGTCAGGTAGCTCTCCAGGCACCCGACGACGACCGCGCCGAGGAAGGTCAGCGGCAGGCTGCGCAGCCGTCCGAAGATCGCCGCCGTGTAGGCGCTGACGATCAGCAGGGAGAGCTGCCGGGCGTCCAGCGCGACCGCAGGCGCGATGAGGATGCCGCCGGCCGCGGCGAGCTGCGTGCCGAGGATCCAGGCGACCCGGTTCGCGCGGACGGGATCGGCGCCGGTGAGCCCGGCGAGCGCCCGGTCGTCGACGGTCGCGCGCATCTCCGCGCCCGTGCGGGTGCGGTTCAGCAGGGCCCACAGGCCCACTGCGGCCACCACCGCGACCGCCATCGTGAGGGCCTGGTGCCAGGTGATCGTGACCGGGCCGGCGCGCAGGGGCGCCCGGTCGGCGAAGAAGACCGGCAGCGGCCGGGCCTCGTTGGGGTTCCAGATCCACCGGGCCGCCGCGATGAGGCCGCTCAGCAGCGCGACCATCATCACCATCCGCTCCACCTCGCCCAGGTGCTGGACGGGGCGCAGCAGCACCCGCTCGACGAAGAGCCCGAAGGCGGGGGCGAGGACGAGCAGGACCACGGCGAGGGCGACCGGCACCGGCCACCCCCAGCCGGCGGACAGCTGCCAGTAGGCGAAGGCCGCCAGCATGCCCGCGGCGCCGTGGGCGAAGTTGAACACGCCCGTGGTGACGTAGGTCAGCACCAGCCCGCTTCCGATGACCGCGTATATCGCGGCGGTGCTCAGGCCGACGATCCCGAACGCGAGGAACTGCTCCATTACTTGAGGTCGTTCATGCTCTTACCGACGTCGGCGAGGGTCAGCGGCCTGCCGTAGTCGCCGGTGTACTTGTATGCGGGGGCACTGCACCGGTACGGGCCCTTGTCGGGCTTGAAGCCGGCGGGTTTCCAGCCTTCCGGCGTGGCCTTCTCGACGTTGAAGCAGGCCAGCGGGACGTCCTGCTTCGACAGATCGACGGGGGCCTGCAGACCGCCGGCGGTCCACGCGGTCTCCTTGCGCGCGGCCTCGTAGGCGCACTTGCGGGTCAGGTCGTCGCCGCAGGTGGCGGCGGACTTGGCGAACAGCAGCCACGCCGAGAAGGCGCGCAGGGCCACGCTCGTCAGAGCGGCGTCCGGCGCGTACCGCTTGTACAGGTCCTGGACCTTCTTCGTCGCGGGGTTGCTGGCGGCGGTCTCCAGCGGCTGCAGGCCGCTCAGATCGGCGAAGTTGTTCTGGAACTTCAGCGACGGCCCCGCCAGCTTGATGAACTGCGGAAGGTAGGCGTTGTTGTTCGCGTCGATCCAGTCGAGCTTGTAGCCGATGCCGGTGAGGATCTGCTCCAGCTTGGCCAGGCTGGTGAAGTCCCCGTAGAAGATGAGTCCCTTGACGCCCTTGCTCTTGATGGACTGGGCGTAGGGGGTCCAGTCGGAGACGCCCTGCGCGGGATAGAGGTCGTTGTAGGCGATCTTCCCGCCCATCGCCGTGAGCGCCTCCCGGGCCTGGGCGCCCAGCACGTGGGTGACCGGGGAGTCGCCCGAGATGATGCCGACGGAGCCCTTCGAGCCGGGGTAGGCGTCCTTCAGCAGCCACTCCCAGTAGCCCTGGTAGCGGTTGTAGGAGACGCCGCCCGTCTGGCCGAACTGCAGGTCCGAGCCGTTGTTCTGCACCATGCTGACCTGGGCCGGGAAGTCGGGCAGCAGGCAGGACAGCCGGTCCTTGGTGCCCATGCCGTCGAGCGCGGCGCCGCCGGCGACCAGCGCGAAGTCCTGCTTGCAGGACTCGAGCATCCGCTGCCGGACCTCCATCATCTTGGTGTCGCGGACGTGCGGGACGAGCTTGCGGCCCTTGACGCCGCCCAGCTCGTTGCACCAGGAGGTGAAGACCTTCGCGGCGTCCGCCAGCTCCGGGTTCTTGGTGAACCCGACGTCGCTGAAGACGCCGACGCCGATCGAGTCCTTGGTCACCCCCTGGGCCGGCGACTTCGCCGGGCTCCCGGGCCCGCACACGTCCTTGAGGTCGCCGAAGCCCGCGGACACGGCCGGCTTCTGCCCGCCGCCCTCGGACGCCTGCTCCCCGCCGCTGCCGCTGCGGCCGCATCCGGCGGCGAGCACGGCGACCGCCACGAGGGCGGCGATGGTCGTCGGCGTTCTCACGGGTCTCCTCCTCGGTGTCCCCGAGCCGCTGCGGAACGGGCGACCACCGGCTCCCGGGTCCCGTACCGCTGCAAGGAAACTAGCTTCTCACTCATGGAGAATCAAGGATCCGTATTTGTTGAATCACGTGATCAGTGCGGACGGGCGGACCGGTTGACGGCGGCCGCTCCCGCGTGAGAATCTGCGATTCGGAAACCGAGAATCTAATTCTCCTCAACGAGAGGGGCGGCCCATGCGCCTGCCGCCGCTGCCGGCCGAGCAGTGGGACGAAAACGCGCGCGCGGCGCTGGCGGTCCTGCTGCCCGAGCACCTGCTCAACCCGCGCGGCGCCGGCAACGCCCTGGCCACGCTCGTGCGCCATCCGCGGCTGACGAAGCGGTTCCTGCCCTTCAGCGGGTACCTGATGATGCGGTCCACGCTGCCGGACCGGCTCCGCGAACTGGCGATCCTGCGCGTCGCGCGCAGGCGCGGGTGCGCGTACGAGTGGACCGAGCACGTGAAGCTCGCGACCGAGGCGGGCCTGTCCCCCGACGAGATCGACGCGGCCGGGCGCGGCGAGGCCGGCGGCGCTCTGGAGGCCGCGGTCCTCGCCGCCGTCGACGAGCTGGAGCGCGACTCCGGCATCTGCGACCGGACCTGGGCCGCGCTCGGCGAGCACCTGGACGAGCGGCAGCTGATGGACCTGGTCTTCACGGTCGGGACCTACGCCATGCTCGCGATGGCCTTCAACACCTTCGGCGTCGAGCCCGACAAGGAGAGGTAGCCCCCGTGCCCCACTTCGCGAAACCCGAGGCGGGAAGCTGGACCGAGCAGTACCCGGAGCTCGGCACCGGCCCCGTCTCCTACACCGACTCGATCGACCCCGCCCACTACGAGGCCGAGCGTGCGGCGATCTTCAAGCGGACCTGGCTGAACGTCGGACGCGTGGAGCAGGTGCCGAGGACCGGGTCCTACTTCACCAAGGAGCTCGCCGTCGCCGACACCTCGCTCATCATCGTGCGGGGCAAGGACAAGGAGGTCCGCGCCTTCCACAACATCTGCCGGCATCGCGGCAACAAGCTCGTGTGGAACGACTATCCCGGCGAAGAGGTCAAGGGCGTCTGCCGCCAGTTCACCTGCAAGTACCACGCATGGCGGTACGACCTGGAGGGCCGGCTGACCTTCATCCAGCAGGAGGAGGAGTTCTTCGGCGTCGACAAGGGCGACTACGGCCTGAAGCAGGTGCGCTGCGAGATCTGGGAGGGGTTCGTCTTCGTCAACCTCGACCCGGGCGCGCAGCCGCTGGCGGACTACCTCGGCGAGCTGGGCAAGGGCCTGGAGGGCTACCCCTTCCACGAGATGACCGAGGTCTACACCTACCGGGCCGAGATCGGCAGCAACTGGAAGCTGTTCGTCGACGCGTTCGCCGAGTTCTACCACGCGCCCGTCCTGCACCAGAAGCAGGCGGTCAAGGGCGAGGCCGACAAGCTGTTCAACGTCGGCTTCGAGGCGCTGCACTACGAGCTGAGAAGCCCGCACTCGATGATCTCGTCCTGGGGAGGCATGGCGCCGCCCAAGGACCCCTCGATGGTCAAGCCGATCGAGCGCGCGCTGCGCAGCGGCCTGTTCGGCCCGTGGGACCGTCCCGGCATCGAGGGGCTGGACCCGCTGCCGCCCGGCCTCAACCCGGCGCGGCACCGGGCGTGGGGAACCGACTCCTTCACCTTCTTCCCCAACTTCATGCTGCTGGTCTGGGCACCCGGCTGGTACCTGACCTACCACTACTGGCCTACCGCCGTGGACAGGCACGTCTTCGAGACCAGCCTCCACTTCGTCCCGCCCGCCAACGCCCGCGAGCGCCTGGGCCAGGAACTCGCGGCCGTGACGTTCAAGGAGTACGCCCTCCAGGACGCCAACACGCTGGAGGCCACCCAGACCATGCTCAAGAGCCGCGCCGTCACCGAGTTCCCGCTCAACGACCAGGAGATCCTCCTGCGCAACCTGCACAAGGTCGCCCGCGACCGGGTCGAGGCGCACCGGGTCGACGAGCACAAGGCCGAGGAGGACCTCGATGCCGCTGCCCGCTGACTTCGCCGACCTGCGGCCGTACGCGGCCTGGGCCCTTGCCACCGAGCCGGAACGCTACGCCAAGCGGCTGGCCGCCTCCATGGACGAGATGCAGTCCTTCTACGACGCCGCCTTCGCACGGCTGGAGGACGCGATCGCCTACATCGACTCCTTCCCCTGGGACGACCTGCCCGACGACGCGCGGAGCCTGCTCCACCTCATGCAGTCGCTGGTCATGGTGTCGTTCCCCGTCGAGGTGTGGAAGCAGCCGCGCGTCCCCGACAGCGGCGCCGCCTACCTCGACCTGATCTCGGAGCCCGTGGTCTAGATGTGGTCCGGATGCTGACCCTGAAGGCGGCCGGGCTGTTCGATCCGGACGCGGGAGAGATCGTCCGGCCGGGGATCCTGCGGGTGGACGGCGACCGCATCGCCGGGGCCGGGGGCCCACCCGAAGGGGAGGTCGTCGACCTCGGGGACGCGGTCCTGCTGCCCGGCCTGATGGACATGGAGGTCAACCTGCTGATGGGCGGGCGGGGCGAGCACCCCGTCCGCTCTCCGGTGCAGGACGACCCGCCGCTGCGGATGCTGCGCGCGGTGGGCAACGCCCGCCGGACGCTGCGGGCGGGCTTCACCACCGTCCGCAACCTCGGGCTGTTCGTCAAGACCGGCGGCTACCTGCTGGACGTCGCGCTCGGGAAGGCGATCGACGCGGGCTGGATCGACGGCCCGCGGATCGTCCCGGCCGGGCACGCGATCACCCCGACCGGCGGGCATCTCGACCCGACGATGTTCGCCGCGTTCGCGCCCGGCGTCCTCGACCTGACCGTCGAGGAGGGCATCGCCAACGGCGTCGACGAGGTCCGCAAGGCCGTCCGCTACCAGATCAAGCACGGCGCCCAGCTGATCAAGGTGTGCTGCTCGGGCGGGGTCATGTCGCACACCGGCCTGCCCGGCGCCCAGCACTACTCCGACGAGGAACTGCGCGCGATCGTGGACGAGGCGCATCGGCGCGGGCTGCGGGTCGCCGCGCACACCCACGGCGCCGGCGCGGTCCGCGCGGCCGTCGAGGCGGGGATCGACTGCATCGAGCACGGCTTCCTCGTCGACGACGACGCCATCGGGCTGATGGTCCGGAGCGGGACCTTCCTCGTCCCGACCACGGCCCTCGCCGACGGCATGGACGTCTCCCACGCGGCGCCGGAGCTGCAGGCCAAGGCGGCCGAGATGTTCCCGCGCGCCCGCACCTCCGTGCTGGCCGCCTATCGGGCCGGCGTGAAGATCGCAGTCGGCACCGACGCCCCGGCGATCCCGCACGGCCGCAACGCCGACGAACTGGTGGCGCTGGTCAAGCGCGGGTTGAGCCCGCTCGCGGTACTGCGCGCCGCGACCGTCACGGCGGCCGAGCTCCTCGGCGTCACCGACCGCGGCCGCCTCGCCGAGGGCCTGCTCGCCGACGTCATCGCCGTCCCCGGCGACCCGCTGCGGGACATCACCGTCACGCAGGACGTCCGGTTCGTCATGAAGGGCGGGAAGGTCTGTGCCGGCCGGGCGCGGGGCCGCTGATCCGCGAGCCCCGCGCCCGGCGGCGCCCCGCGCCGGTCACCCGCGGTCAGCGCCGGGACCTTCGGGTTCCGCGGGGACGATCAGGACCTTGCCGGCCGAGCCGCGGCCCGCGACGGCGGCGAGCGCGCCGGCCGCGTCCTCCAGCGGGTAGACGGCGTGGACGTGCGGCTCCAGGCCGCCGCTCAGGAACAGCCGGGCCAGCTCGGCGCGGCTCCGCGCGAGCGCCTCGCGGTCGTGCCGGGCCCAGCCGCCGAACTCGAAGCCGCGCACGCTGATCCCCTTGAGCAGGACGAGGTTGAGCGGGATGCGCGGGATCTCGCCGCCGGCGTAGCCGACCGTCACGTAGCGCCCGCCCCAGCGCAGCGCGCGGAGCGCGGGCTCGGCGTGCTCCCCGCCGACCGGGTCGAGCACCACGTCCGCGCCGCCCGCGTCGGCCAGGCGGCGCTTCAGGTCGTCGTAGGGCAGGGCCGCGTCCGCACCCTCGCCAAGGCACAGGGCGCGCTTGCGGGCCGAGGACGCGACCGCGATCACGCGCGCACCGAGCAGGCGTCCCAGTTGGACGGCCGCAAGCCCTACTCCCCCGGCTGCGCCGAGGACGGCGAGGGTCTCCCCCGCGTGCAGTTCCGCGACGAGCGTGAGTGCGTGGTGGGCGGTGGCGTAGGAGACCCCGGACGCCGCGGCGGCCCGGAAGTCGGCGTCCGGCTCCAGCGCGGTCAGGCTGGTCGCGGGCGCCAGCACGCGCTGGGCGAAGGCGCCGACGAACACCGCCCCGGACACCGCGTCGCCGGGGGCGAACCCCTCGACGCCCGGTCCGGCCTGCGTGACCCGTCCCGCGAACTCGCTCCCGGGGGTGAAGGGGACCGGGGCGGCGACCTGGTAGGCGCCCTGGACGACGAGGATGTCGGCGAAGTTCACCGCGGCGGCCCGCACTTCGACGACGACCTGGCCGGGACCGGCGACCGGTTCGGGGACCTCGCGCACCCTCAGGCCGGCCAGGGAGCCGGGGGCGGCGCAGCGCAATGCTCTCACCTCACGAGAATAACATTCTCCAGTTTGGGAAGTATAGATCTCATAATCTTCAAAGGCGAGGCGGCGGAACTGCAGCTGCCGTCCCGAATTCGTGCAGTAAGGTTCTTAACATGGCACAGAAGACCGATCCGTCCGCGAGCGCCCCGGCCGAGGAACCGGCCTGGAAGCAGCGCGCGGTCGAGCGTTCCACCAAGGCCGCCAAACTCCGCGCCGAGCAGCGGGTGGAGCGCTTCCTCGACGCGGCGCAGTCGATCATCACGGAGAAGAACACCACCGACTTCACCGTGCAGGAGGTCGTGGACCGCTCCCGGCAGTCGCTGCGCAGCTTCTACCAGCACTTCGACGGCAAGCACGAGCTGCTGCTCGCCCTGTTCGAGGACGCGCTGCGCAAGTCCGCCGCGCAGATCCGCGCCGCCGCGGCCGGCCGGTCCGACCCGCTGGAGCGGCTCCGGGTCGCGGTGGAGCTGCTGTTCGAGCTGTCGCGGCCCGACCCGTCCGCCAAGCGCCCGCTGTTCACCGACTTCGCCCCGCAGCTGCTGGTCTCCCATCCGGCCGAGGTGCGGATCGCGCACGCGCCGCTGCTGACCCTGTTCACCGAGCTGACGACCGAGGCGGAGGCCGCGGGCCGGCTCCGCGAGGGCGTCCGGCCGCGCCGGGCCGCGGCCCTGGTGATGCAGACGGTCATGTTCGTCGCCCAGTCCAACGGGGTCTCCGACGACGAGGGAGCGCACCCGCTCGACGCCGCCGAGGTCTGGGACTTCTGCGCCTCGGGACTCGCCCGGGCCTGACCGAGAACACTGTTCTCGAAGTCAAGAATCGTCCTATACTCGGGATATGCCCGATCTCTGGAGCGATCTTCTCGGCTGCCTCGACCTGCGGGCGCTCGCCGCGGCCCCGGATCCCGGCGCCGGCGGGCCGGCCGCGGGGTTCGAGGGCCGCAACCAGCGGCTCGGCTACCACCGCCTGTTCGGCGGGCAGCTGCTCGCCCAGTTCGTCCGGGCGGCCGAGCTGGCCTGCCCAGGCAAGTCCGTCAAGTCCCTGCACGCGCAGTTCCCGCGGGAGGGCCGTCCCGAGGAGCCCGTCCGGTACGAGGTGGAGCGCCATCGCGAGGGCGGCACGTTCGCGACTCTGACGAGCAGGGCGCTCCAGTCGCCCGGCGTCATCGCGACCGCCTCGGTGTCCCTGCACGCCGCCGAGGAGGGGCCCGACCACCAGACGGTCCCGAAGGCGCCGCCCCTGCTCCGGCCCGAGCACGAGGCGCGGATCGACCTGCTCCCCTGGCAGACCCGCGCGTCCGCCGACCTGGACTCCGCGACCTCGGGGCCGCCCGAGCTGGACCTGTGGATGCGCATCCCCGAGACCGCCCCGGAGCACGCGACCGCCCTGACCGCCTACGCGACGGACCTCACGCTCATCGGCACGGCGCTGCGCCCCGTCGAGGGGATCGGCCAGCGGGACGCCGGCACGGCCTTCACCTCCGCCGTCACCTCGCACACGCTCTGGTTCCACCGGCCGTTCCGCACGGGTGACTGGCTCCTGTTCCGCCAGCACAGCCCGCTGACCGCGCACGGCCGCTGCTTCGGGCGAGGCGACGTCCTCACCGAGGACGGCTCCCTGGTGGCCTCCTATGCCCAGGAAGCCCTCCTGCGCTTCAAGCGCTGATCCCGGCTACCTGCCCGCCACGATCGCGGCGGGCAGGTAGGGGGAGATCACCGGTATCTCCCAGCCGAGTTCCCGGTGCGCGTGGCAGGTCAACGCCAAGGCGCCGATGTGCACCTGCCGGTACGGATCCTCCTGCCGGTCGCCGACGCTGTAGTGGTCGCGGAACTCCTCCAGGGCGTCGACGAGCGCCGCCACGAATCCTTCCCGGTCCCCGGCCACCAGTTGCGACAGCAGGACGGCGAACGGCCCCAGGTGATGCGGGTGGGTGGTCCTGGTGTCCTCGACGGCGGCGATCGCCCGGTCCGTCGCCGGCCGGGCGGGCTCGCCGCGCAGGTAGGAGCGGAGCGCGACATGGTAGGTGTGGTGGACGGGCAGATCCCATTCCGACGAGAGGCTGTCCGGATCGATGCCGAGCAGCAGGTCACACCGCTCCCGGGAGCCGGTGATCAAAGCGAGCGCGATCGCCCTGTGCCAGGCGAAGTTGGAAGCGTGGTCGGTGACGGGCGCGGTGCGCATGGAGGCCGTGCGGTCGCCGATGGTGATCTCCACCGAGTCTCCGGGCGCCGTCACCACGCGGAAGGCCGCGGCGTCCAGCTGGGACGCCAGATCCAGGGCCTGCCACTGGCGTGGATCGCGCCCTTCGGGGTCGGCTTCCGCGCGCCAGTAGAAGCGGAGCAGTTGCTGGTCGCCCGTTGAAGTGAGCGCATACGGGATGTTCTTCACCTGAGCGTCAGGCGACCAGGCCAGCTTCCCCGCCTCCGCCGCTTCGGCGTCGTAATAGTCCAACGCCTCGGCGGGAACATCGGAGAACGGCGGACGCTCCACCGTCACCGGTACCGGGAACGTCTTCCTGTCCGTCCCGTACGGGCCGACGCGTGGGCGCTGCACGGTCTTCTCGGCGCCGGTGAGGCGCGCGGGCAGGTAGCCGGACTCGATCCGCTGCTCCCAGCCCTTGTCTCGCACGGCGAGGGCGGTCAGGGCGAGCGGCGCGAGCGGCAGCAGCGTCCGGGGACGCGGGTCTCCGCCTTTCGGCTCGGCGAGCATGGCCGCGATCGCCGTCCAGAAGGCGTCCTGGTCGGCGGCGGCCAAGGCGAGCAGGGCGCGCTCCCCGTTCCGGTCGGGCATGCCGATGAGGTCGGCGACGCGTGCCCCGTCTCCGAAGACCAGGTCGCTCAAGGCCCGGCTGTAGCCCGACGCGGCCCGCACGCCCGCGTGGTGGAAGGCCTCGTGCCACTTTCGCGGGTCGCCCATGATGACGCACAGGTAGAGGGCCTGCTGCCAGGCCGACTCCAACAGCTCGCCGGGCTGCTCGTCCGTCCCGTCCTGGTACACGACGCCGGTGCCGGTGTAGGTGATGAAGACCGACAGCGGCCTGCCCGGCGGGCCGGCCACCAGCTCCACAGCACCGAGATGGGCCTCGGAGGCGGAAAGGAGTGCCGTCCAGGCGTCCCGGTCGATCTCCGGGTGCGCCGCCGACCGCGCTCCGGCGTAGTCCAGGAGATCGTCACCGATCATCTGCCAGCCGAACGGGTCGCGTCCCGCCTCCTCCTGCCCGTGGACGCTCCCGCCGATCCGGTCGGCGAAGTCCTCCGTCGCATCGCGCAGCCGCTCCGCGCCGACCCGATGCCGCTCGACCCTCATGCCAACGCCCCTCATGATCGTCCGTGGCCTAGAGGGGAGCCTAGATCGACGCCGACGTCGACATCAGCAGAACGGGGCATCGACCGCGGCTTCCTCAGCGCGCCGGGCGGCCGAGAAGGTCGTCGGCGGCCGTGTAGGGGTCGCGGCGACCGGCGGCCACGTCGGCGGCAAGGTCCGCGAGGCGCGGGTTCGCGCGCAGGCGGCTCTGCGCCAGCGAGAGGATCTGGGCGCGAGCGCGGGCGGTCCGCCGGGCGGGGTCGTCGGCGCGGTCGTGCGCCTCGATCGCCCCGACCAGCCGGGGCAGCCCCTCCCCCGCCGGCGCGACGAGCGTGAGGATCGGGACGCCGGTCTCGCCGCGCAGGTCGCGGACGGTCCGGTCGGCACCGTCGCGGTCGGCCTTGTTGACGACCAGGACGTCGGCGACCTCCAGCAGCCCGGCCTTCGCGGCCTGGACGGCGTCGCCCGCTCCCGGGGCGAGGACGACCACGACCGGGTCGGCGAGCGCGGCGACCTCGATCTCCGACTGGCCGACGCCGACCGTCTCCACGAAGACCGGGTCGTAGCCGAGCGCGGCGAGGACCCGGACGGCGGCGGGCACGGCGGCGGCGAGGCCGCCGAGGTGGCCGCGGGTCGCCAGCGAGCGGATCAGCACGCCGGGATCGGCCGCGTGCGCCGCCATCCTGATCCGGTCGCCGAGCAGGGCGCCGCCGCTGAAGGGCGAGGACGGGTCGACCG
>NZ_SMKY01000500.1 GCF_004349235.1 Actinomadura darangshiensis
CCCAGGGCCAGCGCCGTGGCGGCCCCCACCGCCAGCAGCTTCTGCCGCGCCGTCCCGAAGAGCCCGGCAGGACGCGGCGGCGCCGGCGAGACGTCACCGGCTCCCGCCCCGAACGCGGCCCACTGCCCGTGCGAACCCGTCCCCCCGAACGGACCGCCCTGCCCGGCCACTCCGTGCGAGCCAACCTGCCCCTGCGAGCCGAGTTGTCCGTGCGCGGGCGGCTGGTTGTGTGAGCCGGGCTGTCCAGGTGAGGTCGGCTGGCCGTACGGCGGTCGTGCCTGCGGTGCGGGCCGGCCGTGCGATCCGAACTCGCCCTGTGCGGGCGACTGGCTCTGTGGTGTGGGCTGGCTCTGTGGTGCGGGCCGGCTCTGGGGCCCCGGGTTGGTGTGCGGGGTGAAGGTCGGGTGTTCGGGCTCTTGCGGCCGGTCGTCGTTCATGTGGATCCCCCTGTCGTTCACTCACCATTGAGCGTGCGTCGCGGGGCTGCAGGGCTCCTGGATCCAACCTGGAAGTGTGCTGAACGCCGATATGTCACGAAAAACCGCGACCAGGGGGAGCGGTGCGACGTCCCCTCGGCCGCGGTCGCGGCGAGGCCGCCGATGGGCGGCGAAGCTGGCCAGGGCGCGAACTCCCGGTCTCCGTCGAGACCGGGGCGCGCCCTGTGCGTTCACCTAAGCGCACCCACCTGAACGTTGCCTGAAAGCTGCGTCAGTCTTCGGAGAGCGGGAGGACGACCTTGAACGTCGCGCCCTCGCCCGGCGTCGAGTCGGCCTCGACGACGCCGTCGTGCGCGGCGACCAGGGCGGCGACGATCGCGAGGCCGAGGCCGGCGCCGCCGTAGTCGCGCGAGCGCGCCTCGTCGGCCCGGTAGAAGCGCTCGAAGACGCGTTCCGCCTGCTCGGGGGACAGGCCCGGCCCCTCGTCGGTGACGGACACGACCGCGGCCAGGGCCCCGCGGAGCGTGCCGGGTGAGAGCCGCACGCCGACCGGCGTCCCCTCCGGGGTGTGCGCGATCGCGTTGCTGAGCAGGTTCCCGAGGACCTGGCGCAGCCGCGGCTCGTCCCCCCGCACCTGGTACGCCAGCCCTCCCTCGACGGACAGGTCGAGCTTACGTTCCGGTGCCAGGACCCTGGCCTCCTGGACGGAGTCGGCGGCGACGGCGAGCAGGTCCACCGGGCGCCGCTCGATCGGCCGCTGCCGGTCGAGGCGGGCGAGGAGCAGCAGGTCCTCGACGAGGAGCCCCATCCGGGACGCGGTCTCCTCGATCCGGCCGATCAGCCGGTCCAGCTCCGCGGGGCTGCGGGCCGCGCCCTGCCGGTAGAACTCGGCGAACCCGCGGATCGCGGTCAGCGGGGTGCGCAGCTCGTGGCTGGCGTCCGCGACGAACCGGCGCATCCGCTCCTCCGACCGGACCGCCGTCTCCTCCGAGCGCCGCGCCGCCGCCTCCGACTCGGCACGGGCCCCGAACGCCGCCTCGATCTGCCCGAGCATCGTGTTCAGCGACCGGCCGAGCCGGCCCATCTCCGTCCCCGGGTCCGCCTCTGGCACCCGCCGGGACAGGTCGCCGGCCGCGATCGCGCCCGCTGTCGCCTCCACCGCCGACAGCGGACGCAGGCTGGCCCGGACGACCCACACCCCGACGACGGCCAGCAGGCCCAGCACCAGCAGCCCCACGATCGCGTCGATCGCCACCAGCCGCCGCACCGTCCGGTCGATCTCGTCCAGGCTGAACGCGAGGACGATAATGGTGCCCTTGGAGATCGGCTCGGCCAGGATCCGCCACTGCGAGCCGCCGGTCCCGGACACCGTGAACGGGCGGTCGATGCGCCCGCTCATGTCGTCCGGGAGCTTCGGATGGCCGGACTCGCTCCACGCCGGGTTCTGCCCGAGGGAGCGGCCGTCGCTGGTGCGGACCTGCCCGTACACCTCGCTCGGAATGCGGACGGTGATCCGCGTCTGCCCGCGCTGCAGCTGCGGGATGGCCTGGTCGATCGCCCGCCCGACCGAGCCGCGCAGCTGGTCGTCGGTCCGCCCGATGAGGTACTGGCGCAGCACCGACGCGCCCGCCGCGCCCATCACCGTCATGCCGAGCGTGACCAGGACGAGCATCCCGGCGATCAGCTTGACGCGCAGCGACGTCCGGCCCCACAGCCGCGCGAGGCCCCGGAACGGCCGTCGCGGCTGCGCCTCAGCGGTGACGCCCGGCATCATCGGCTGGGTCACCGCCGACGACCGCGTGGCCATCAGCCCGTCTTCGACGGCTCGCGCAGCACGTAGCCGACGCCGCGCAGCGTGTGGATCAGCCGCGGCTCGGTGTTGTCCACCTTGCGGCGCAGCGCGGACACGTACGACTCGACGATGCCCGCGTCGCCGCGGAAGTCGTAGTTCCACACGTGGTCGAGGATCTGCGCCTTCGACACGACCCGGCCCGCGTTGGCCATGAAGTAGCGCAGCAGCTTGAACTCGGTCGGCGACAGCTGGATGGGCTTGCCGCCCCGCCACACCTCGTGGCTGTCCTCGTCCAGCTCGACGTTCGCGAACACCATCCGCGGCGGCGGCTCGGTCACGCCGCCGCGGAACCGCCGCAGGACGGCCCGGATGCGGGCGATGACCTCCTCCAGGCTGAACGGCTTGGTGACGTAGTCGTCGCCGCCGATCGTCAGCCCCTTGATGCGGTCCTGGACGGCGTCCCGCGCGGTCAGGAACAGCACCGGGGTGTGGTCGCCGCCGGACCGCAGCCGCCGCGCGACGTCGAACCCGTCGATGTCGGGCAGCATCACGTCCAGCACGATCAGGTCCGGGCGGTGCCGCCGCGCCGACTGCACCGCGTCCGCCCCGTTCGTGGCCGTGACCACGTCGAATCCGGTGAAGCGGAGGCTGCCGGCGAGGAGCTCCAGGATGTTCGGCTCGTCCTCGACGACCAGCAGCGTCGCCTCGGCCGCGGGCCTGCCGCCGCCGTTCACCGTACGTTCAACCACGTGCACAGTCCCCCTCCACATCAAGCAGAGATTCCCATCCCTACCTGAATGTCCCCTGAATGCGCACCGAGGATCGGGTGAGTGCGCGCACAGCGCGGGCGCCTACTCGCACAGCGCGGGCGCGCCTACTCGCGGAGGGCGCGGATGGCCCGCATCGCCTCGCGGCGGGCATCGCCCGACAGGACGTCGATGTAGACCTTGCCCTCCAGATGCCCGCACTCGTGCTGCAGGCAGCGCGCGAAGTACCCGGTGCCCTCGACGCGGACGGGCTTGCCCTTGATGTCCACGCCTTCGACGACGGCGTGCTCGTAACGGGGGGTCTCGAAGCGCAGCCCGGGGACCGACAGGCAGCCTTCCGACTCGACGAGCAGCTCCCCGCCGGCGGCGGCCAGCGTCGGGTTGACGACGTGCCCGATGTGGCGGCGCCCCTTGTCGTCCTCGCAGTCGTAGACGAACAGGCGCAGGCCGACGCCGATCTGGTTGCCGGCGAGCCCGGCGCCGTCCTCCTCGTACATGGTGACGAACATGTCGTCGACGAGGCGCTCCAGCGACGCGTCGAACGTCCGCACCGGGTCGCACTCGGTGCGCAGCACCGGGTCGCCGAGCAGCCTGACGGGACGGGCGGTCCCCCCGCGCGCGTGCCTCCGCTGAGTCCGTTTACTCACCCGAAGATCCTATAAAACGCGCGAAGCGGTGCGCCCGCTCGCTCGGGGCGCACCGCCTCGCGGTGACGCGTGGTGCTCTACAGCTCGATGGGGCCGCGGGGCTGCTGGGGCGGGATG
>NZ_SMKY01000501.1 GCF_004349235.1 Actinomadura darangshiensis
CCCACGCCCGCCAACCCCGCCGCCATCGGGCAGCCCCTCACCGGGCATACGGCCGACGTCAACGCGGTGGCGTTCAGCCCTGACGGCAGATCCCTGGCCACCGGGAGCGGCGACAAGACGGTGCGCCTGTGGGACGTCGCCGCCCGCAAACCTCTGGGCCAGCCCCTCACTGGCCACACGGCCGGCGTCAACGCGGTGGCTTTCAGCCCGGACGGCAAGACCCTGGCGTCCGTGAGTGACGACAAGACGGTGCGCCTGTGGGACGTCGCCACCCGCAGACCCCTCGGCAAGCCCATCACCGATCACTTCAAAGCCGTCCGGTCGGTGACGTTCAGCCCCGACGGCAAGATTCTGGCCACTGCGGGTGAAGACGGCAGCGTGTGGTTGCGGAACGCGGACACCCGCAAACCCATCGGCGATCCGCTCCTGCAGAACTACGCCGCCCTCGCGGTGCTGTTCAGTCCTGACGGCAAGGTCCTCGTCACCGTGGGCAACAGCGTCGGCAGCGAGGTGCAGCTGTGGGACATGACTGAGCGCGACCCCCGCTTTCGACGGCTCAAAGGCGAGACCGGCGGCGTCGGTGCGGTGGCGTTCGGACCTGACGGCAAGACCCTCGCCACTGCGAGCTCAAGCATCGGCTACGAGGTGCGGCTGTGGGACGTGGCCACCCGCAAGCCGCGTGGTCGACCTCTCACCGGCCATACCGGTGGAATCGGTGCCGTGGCGTTCAACTCCGACGGCAAGACCCTGGCCACCGGCAGCGGAGACAAGACGGTGCGGTTGTGGGATGCCGTCGCCCGCAAACCCCTCGGTCGGCCCATCACCGACCATACGGGCGCTGTTGAGGCGGTGGCGTTCAGCCCCGACGGCAAGACCCTCGCCACCGCGAGCAGCGACCGCACCGTCCGGCTGTGGAACGTGGCCACTGCGACCCAACGCGCACCGGCTTGACAGCGGCGTGAGCCACGCAAGCGGCGAGTCTTCCGCCGCTTGCGTGGCTCGATACCAACGTGAACTGCGGGCCGGGCCTAGCCGACGGTGACGGTCAGGCGTTTCGGGTTGCCGTCACTGGCGGCGCCCGAGACGTCCGGCTGCCCGTCGGGACAGACGTCGTCGTACGGGAACGCGTACCCGATCGGGGTGTTGGCGTGCAGGATCCGCGCCCAGTGGTTGGTGGTCGCGTCCTTGTAGTAGTCCGACTGCGGGGTGCCGTTCGGCTGGTCGGCGCTGCTCAGGACCGTGCTGCGGTTGAACGCCGCGGCGATGCGCGCGAGCAGACCCTTCTTGATGTCGGTGTCGCTCGGGATGTTGGCGAACGGCCCGTCGTTGCAGGTGAAGATGTCCTTGGACGAGGGCCGCGCGAACGTGCTCCCGTCGTTGAACGTGAGCACGCCGCCGTTGACGCGTCCGGTGTAGACGCCGCGCCCGCCCTGGAGGTCGACCTTGAGGTCGGTCCCGGCGTACTTGTCCCACACTTGGCCGACGTAGCCGTCCCAGTACGAGGAGAAGGCACCGGGGTTGGTCGCCATGTAGCCCTGCGGTGCGATGACCCGCAGGACGCCGCCGCCGTTGCGGATGACGAGCTGGTCCCAGGGCTGCCCGTCCGCGCCCTTCTGCGCGGCGAGGGCGCTCGCGATCGCGTCGACCGCTCCGGCGGGCGCGGGCGCGACGGTGTGCGTGGAGTCGCCGACGAGACTGAGCCCGAGCGGCAGCGCCGTCAGCAGGTCGACGTAGGAGATGTTCGCGAAGATCTGCGTCGGGTTGAACGTGAACTCGCAGAACGACCAGGTCTTCTGGTAGTTCGCGTCGGCCGGGTTGGCGAACGCCGGTTCGACGAGCGCGGGCCCGGGGTTGACGTAGAAGTCGAGCTTGTCGTTCTTCACGAAGTAGATGCGGGCGCCGTACATCTGCCCGAGGGTGAGGTTCGCTTCGCCTCCGGCACCGACCGGGATGGCGCAGTCCACCGGGAGCGGGGTCTGCGGCGCCGAGGGCGACTCGAGATGGTAGGGCGTGCTGTCGGCGCGGAGCAGCATCATCCGGTCGGTGCCCTGCTCGCGGCCGGTGATGTAGGCGTTCACGGGAGCGGAGCCGTGGTTGGCGAGCGTGAGCCCGCACGTGGACGGCGCCGCGAACGCGGGCCTGCCGAGCATGTCGCGTCCGAACGGGATGGCGAGTGCGGCCGTGCCGGCCGCGGCGAGAAACGATCTGCGGGAGACCAACGGAAACTCCTGGCGGGGGGTCGATTCGGTTGCCGTTGTCTGACACGCGCGTATCAGGATGGAACGCTATACAAGGTTTCGGACAAACCCCCTACTGTCAAGACTCTTTCCAATTACCTCCCCCCACCTGCACTCACTCCGCCGCGCTCACGGCATCAGCTCTTCGCGCGACGGAACCCCCAGGCCCACGTGAGGCACCCACATCCGGAGCGCCAGCAGGTACAGGCCGAGGATGAGGGCCGGTGCCAGCCATCGGGAGAGCCGTGTCCGGTTGGCCGGCATGGTCAGGACCACCAGCGCCGGAGTCGCCGACGCGGCGAGTACCAGACCGAGCACGTCGAGAAACGGGCCCGATCGATTACGGCATCCGAACGACCAGGTATCCCCTCCGCCGCAGACGTCCGCCTGGACGTAGAAGAAGGTGAGAAGGCAGAACAGGCCGCCGAGGAACCACGCACACGTGCCCAATGCCAAGCCGAGGCGGGGAGCCCGAATCGGCTCAGGCGTCCCATCGCGCCGAGTGGCACGCACATCCTGGACCGCCGCGGCCGTCATCAGCCCGACCACGGCCGCCACGGACAACGTCCCCGAGCCCCACCCCGCACTGCTCGCCCAGAAAGGCGGATCCTCCGGGTTCGTGCCGCCCGACGGCCAGGTCGACACGGTCATGACGAAAAGGACCGCTACCGCCACCCAGGCGCCGGCCGGCACCGGGTACTCGCGAGAGCGGCCGCCTGCCATCACCGACCGTTCGATCACATGGGTGACTCCATGTGCTGTCCGAGACCAGTGCTGGTTCACAACGTGCCTTCTTTCGTGGCCGGCTCGCGAGAGCCGCCGTGCGCGGGCTCACGGACACGACCGTCCGACGCCCGGATGGTTCGGCCATCGCGGCGGGATGGTCAGCGCAGATGGTGGTGGAGGGGGGCGGCGAGTTCGGTGGTGCTCAGGACGAGGGCGACCGTGTAGTCGATCAGATGGTCGCGGTCGATGCCGAGGTCGCCGCGGAACCAGGTGGTGAACAGCTCCCAGAGGCCGGCCGTGAGGGTCAGGCCGGTCAGTTCCACGTCGACGTCGGGGAGGAGGACCTGGTCCAGGGTCTCGTGGGTCTGGGCGGCGAAGATCGCGGCCATCGTCCGGATGATCTCGACGCGGCGGCGCTGGAGCAGCGGTGACGCGGGGAACGCGTGGGTGAGGATGTGGGCGCGGCGCGGGTCGCCGGTCAGGAAGTCGAGGATGGCGGTCACCACGGCGCGGGTGCGGGGCCGCGGGTGGCGAGGGGCTTCGCGGGCGGCGGACAGGATCACGTCGGTGCCCTGCGCGACCTGGTCGTCGATGATCGCCAAGAGCAGGGCGTCCCGGTCCGGGAAGTTCTCGTAGAAGTAGCGGTCGTTGAGCCCGGCCTCGGCGCACACCTTCCGGACGGTCGTGGCGGCCCACCCCTGGGTGCCGAGCAGCTCCAGCCCGGCCGCCAGCAGCGCGGCGCGGCGGCGGGCCCGGCGCTGGTCGGCGGGCACGCCGCGGTAGGGG
>NZ_SMKY01000502.1 GCF_004349235.1 Actinomadura darangshiensis
GGTGAGCGTGGCGGGGCCGGGGCGCTTGGCGCGTTGGCGGATGATGTGCGGCGGGCGGTGGATGACGGGTTCGCCTCGGCTTGGATGTGGCAGGTCTTCGGGGTGGACGTACTGACCGCGCTGGCGGTGGCCGGGAGTCAGGCGCCCGGGATCGAGCTCGGGACGGCGGTGGTGCCGACGTATCCGCGGCACCCGGCGGCCCTGGCGCAGCAGGCCAGGACGACCTCGCTGGCATTGGAAGGGCGGCTGACGCTCGGCATCGGGCTGTCGCACAAGATCGTCATCGAGGACATGTACGGCTACGACTACGGCAGGCCCGTCCGGCACATGGCCGAGTACCTGTCGGTGCTGGCGCCGCTGCTGGCCGGGGAGAGCGCGGCGTTCACGGGCGAGACGGTGCGGGGCAACATCGGGTTGAGCGTCGCGAACGAGGGGCGTGTGCCGCTGCTGCTCGCGGCGCTCGGCCCGAAGATGCTGAGGCTGGCGGCGGAGCGGGCCGACGGGACGGTGCTGTGGATGACGGGGCCCGCGACCGTCCGGGAGCACATCGTGCCCACCATCACCGCGGCCGCCCAGGAGGCGGGACGGGACGTGCCGCGAGTGGTGTGCATGCTGCCCGTATGCGTGACCGGTGATGCCGAGCGCGCGCGGGAACAGGCCGCGAAGACGTACGATATGTATGGGTTGCTGCCGTCCTACCGCGCCATGATGGACCGCGAAGGCGTGGAGGGTCCGCAGGATTTGGCCATCGTCGGCGATGAGGATGCGGTCGCGGCGAGGCTGGAGGAACTGTCCAAGGCGGGGGTGACCGATTTCGTCGCCGCGGAGTTCGTACCGGATGACCGGCGCACCCGGGCGTTCCTCAAGTCGGTCACGGGGAGATGAGCTCGTAGAGGTTGCCGCTGGAGTCGGAGAAGTAGAGCCCTCGGCTGCCGAGCGGGTGGTTCTGGTCGACGCGGCCGTTGTCGGGATGCCCCGGCTCGTCGCCGTAGGGGATCTCGCGGGCGTCGAGGCGGTCCACGATCGCGTCGAACGTGGCGGCGTCCACGTCGAAGGCCAGGTGGTGGCCCTGCGGGTACGCGACGGACATGAAGTCGACGGTGAGGGCGTCGTTCACCCGGATCGGGACGAAGTGCCGCGCGTTCGGGTGCACGCCGGTGTAATCGAGGCCCATGACCGCGCCGAAGAAGCGGGCGGCCTCGTCGTTGTCGGCGGCGGTCACGATGGTGTGGTTGAGGGTGATCGTCATGCTGGGGTTCCTTCCTTGAGCGCGCCGTGCAGGAAGACGTCCAGGTAGTCCTCGACGGACATGGCCGGCGCGTCGGGGCCGGCGGGCGGACGGGAGCGGCCGAACGCCAGCCCCATGAAGATGGTCGCGAGCTGCTCGGCGGGCAGGCGGAGCCGGTCCCCTTCGGGTTCGAACAGGTCGGCCAGGGCGTCGCGGGTGCGGGTCATGGCGGTGTCACGGCCCGGGTCGGGGTGCGCGCCGCCACGGCCGGTGCGGCCGGTGGCGTGCAGGGCGCCGATGACCATGCCCATGCGGGCGAGGTAGGCGTCGATCGCGGCGCTGGCCTCGGCGAGCCGCCCGGCCAGCGGCTGGTCGAGGGGGATCGCCTCGATCTCGGCCAGGACGTGCTCGGGCCGCAGTGCCTCGACGACGCACGCGTCCAGCAGTTCGTCCTTGTCGGAGAACACGCGGAAGATCGTCGCCTCTCCGATGCCGGCGGCACGGGCGATCTGGCTGGTGGTGACGGCCATGCCGTGCTCGGCCACCAGCGGCAGCGCCGTCCGGATGATCATTTCGCGGCGTGCCGCCGGGCTCATCCCGGGGGCGCGGCGGCGGTTCTCGGCCTCCATGCCCGCCACGGTACGGAGTGAGTGCTCACTCCGTCAAGGCCGAAGTGAGCACTCACTCCGCGCAATGCGACAGATCATCATTCGGCGGCTGATACCGTTGCGATGCTGCGCGCCTGGAGCGAAGTCCGGTGTGAAACCGGCGCTGTCCCGCAACTGTGGTGCCCCTCTCTAAGTGGCCGAGCCAGGTCGCCTCCTCGCGCGCCGACGATCTTCGACCTCGTGGAAGGGCGATCCGTCCCCTTGCGGGCCGCGGCTTCCCGGCAGCCAGGAGGCTTCTGTGAGACCCGTACGCACCCTCGGCGCGGTGATCGCGATCGGCGTCATCACGCTGGCCGCCGCTTGCGGCGGCGACGACGGCAAGGCCGGCGAAGGCGAGGACGGCAAGACCGTCACCGTCCAGGCCGCCAACGGCGCGGTGGCCGTCCCGGCCAAGCCCAAGCGGATCGTGTCCCTGTCCCCCACGCACACCGAGACGCTGTTCGCGATCGGCGCCGGGTCGCAGGTGGTCGCGGTGGACGACTACTCCAATCACCCGTCCAACGCGCCGCGCACGAAGCTGTCCGGCTTCAAGCCGAACGCCGAGGCGGTCATCGCCTACAAGCCGGACCTCGTCGTCCTGTCCGACGACCTGTCCGGCATCGTCAAGGCGCTGGAGAAGGTGAAGGTCCCCGTCCTGCTGGAACCGGCGGCGACGAAGCTGGACGAGGCCTACGACGAGATCATGGACCTCGGGCAGGCGACCGGCCACACCGCCGAGGCGACGAAGGTCACCGGCGGAATGCGGGCAGAGATCCAGAAGACGGTGGCCGCGTCGTCCAAGGCCAAGGGCCTCACCTACTACCACGAACTGGACAACCAGCTGCACTCGGTGACGTCCACGACCTTCGTCGGCCAGGTGTACGGGCTGTTCGGCCTCCAGAACATCGCCGACAAGGCGGACAAGGCGTCCGGCGGGTACCCGCAGCTGTCCCGTGAGTACCTGCTCAAGCAGGACCCCGACCTGATCTTCCTGGCCGACACCAAGTGCTGCGGGCAGAACGCCGGCGCCCTCGCCAAGCGCCCCGGCTGGTCCGACCTGGACGCCGTCAAGAGCAACGGCGTGGTCGAACTCGACGACGACATCGCCTCCCGCTGGGGCCCCCGCCTGCCCGAGTTCGTCAAGGTGATCGGCGACGCGGTTCAGAAGGTTCAGTGACCACTGCCTCCGAGGACGCCCGCCCGTGAGCGAGCGCCGGGCCCGCCCGGAAGACGTCCCGGCCGCCCCGAACGACACGGCCGCCGGGACGTCCCCGGACACCCCGGCCCACACGGTCGCGCCGTCCCCGGACGTCTCGAACGACACAGCCGGAGCCTCCCCGAACGACACAGCCGGAGCCTCCCCGAACGACACAGCCGGAGCCTCCCCGAGCGACACGGCCGGGGCCGCCCCGAGCGACACGGCCCCCGGGACCTCCCCGGACGCCCTGAACGACACGGCCGGGGTCTCGCCGGAGGCCTCTAGTGGTTCCGGGGGCTCCCCCAGTCAGCCCACTGGCGTCCCCTCAAGTCCCGAAGACGCCGCCCCCCGCCACAGGTGGTCGCCGAAGGGGCGGGGAGCGGTGCGTTCGCGGGCGCGGTTGCGGGTGGTGCCGTTCGTGGTGGCGCTCGCGCTGCTGGTGGTCACGCTGCTCGCCGGGGTGCTGGTCGGGTCGGCCGGGTTGCCCGTGTCCGGCGTCCTCAAGGCGCTGGCCGACAGGATTCCGTTCGTGCACGTCGACAGCGGGTTCGGCGTCATCGACGAGAACGTGCTGTTCCAGCTGCGGGTGCCGAGGGCGCTGATGGCGGCGCTGGTCGGCGGGATGCTCGCCGTCGCGGGCGCCGGCTACCAGGG
>NZ_SMKY01000503.1 GCF_004349235.1 Actinomadura darangshiensis
GGGGTGATCAAGGTGCTTGTCGTGGAGGATGACCGGGTCGCGGCTGAGGCGCATCGGGTCTATGTCGAGCGGGTCGCCGGGTTCAGTGTGGCGGGGGTCGTCCACTCGGGGGCGGACGCGCTGCGGTTCTGTGAGCGGACGCCGGTCGATGTCGTCCTGCTGGACTTCTATCTGCCAGACACCCATGGGCTCACGGTGTGCCGCGCGCTGCGCGCAGGGGGACGGGACGTGGACATCATCGCCGTCACCTCCGCCCGGGACCTCACCGTGATCCGCACCGCCGTGTCGGTGGGCGTCGTCCAGTACCTGCTGAAGCCGTTCACGTTCGCGTCGCTGCGCGACAAGCTCGACCGATATGCCCGGTTCCGGGAGCAGGCGGTGGGCAGCGGGGAGGTCAGCGGGCAGGCGGACGTGGACGGGATGCTCGCCACCCTGCGCACCCCCGATCACCGTTCGCTGCCCAAGGGCATGAGCGGCGAGACGCTCCAGGCCGTGACCGACGCGCTGGCCGGGGCCGCGGACGGCCTCTCCGCCGCCGCGGCCGCCGACCTCACCGGCGTCTCCCGCGTCACCGCGCGCCGCTACCTGGAGTACCTCGCGGAGAACGGCCTGGCCAAGCGCAGGCCCCACTACGGACAGGTGGGTCGTCCGGAGGTGCGCTTCTATCCGGGGTAGACGGGGTACCTATGGGACGACAGTGAAATGACATCGGGGGAGTTGTCGTGAACGACAAGCCTGGCAAGCGCGGCGAGCCCACGGGCGAGGCGAAGACCGGACCGGAGCGCGAGGAGCGGTCGCCCCGTGCCGAGGAGCCGGTGCCCCGTGCCGAGGAGCGGATGCCCCGTGCCGAGGAGAAGGCCCCGGGCAAGGAGCAGAAGAAGAAACCGGGCGACGCGGCGCGCAAGATGCGCGCGATGTTCAAGGGTTAGGCGGGTCGTGCGGCCCCATGATTGACGACACCTTGGATTCCTGTTTGGGGTGTATGTCCGTGCGTGCGACTAACGTCCGAAGTGAACGTGATGTCGAGGAGATCGAGGAGGCACGCTTGTCCGACCGTGAACTTTCGGGCGGCTCCACCGAGGGGCTCTTCGACGTATGGAGGGAACAGACGGACCACGGCATGGGCCCCTCCCGCTGAGCGGCCCGATGGCCCGGGGGTCGCGGCGATGCGCCGCGATCCCCGGGTTTTTCCTGCGCGGTTGTGTTATCCAACTCACTTGGCCAGTGGGTTGTGTTCTCCAACTCAAGGCTCGGATACTGCGATGGTGAGTTGGAAAACACAACGGAGGTGGACGTCATGCGGGACGCGGTGATCGTGGAGGCGGTGCGCACTCCGCTGGGCAAGGGCAGACCGAACGGGTCCCTGCACGGCGACCACCCGGCCGACCTGCTGGCCCGGACGCTGAAATCGCTGGTCGAGCGCGCCGGCATCGACCCGGCGGAGGTCGACGACGTCATCGGCGGCGTCGTCACCCAGGCCGGCGACCAGGCGCTCAACATCACCCGCACGGCCGTCCTCGCCGCCGGGTTCCCCGAGACCGTCCCCGCCATGACGGTCGACCGGCAGTGCGGCTCGTCCCAGCAGGCCCTGCACATCGCGGCGCAGGGCGTGCAGAGCGGCGCCTACGACGTCGCGATCGCGTGCGGGGTCGAGTCGATGTCGCGGGTGCCGATGGGGTCGAGCGTCCTGCCCGGCAGCGACCCGTTCGGCCCGATGCTCGCCGAGCGCTACCCGGACGGCCTGGTCGGGCAGGGCATCAGCGCCGAGCTGATCGCCTCCCGCTGGGACCTCGGCCGCGAGGACCTGGACGCCTTCGCCTGCGAGTCGCACCGCCGCGCCGCGGAGGCATGGAAGAACGGCGAGTTCGACCGGGAGGTCGCCTGGACGGGGCAGCGGGACGAGACCGTCCGCCCCGGAACATCGCCGGAGATTCTCGCCGGCCTGAAGCCCGCCTACTACGACGAGCGCATGGCCGCGCGCTTCCCCGAGATCGACTGGAAGATCACCGCGGGCAACGCGTCCCCGGTCAACGACGGCGCCGCGGCCGTCCTGGTCATGGGCGCCGACGTCGCCGCACGCCTCGGTCTGCGCCCCCGCGCTCGCTTCCACGCGTTCGCCGTGACCGGCGACGACCCGCTGCTGATGCTCACCGCGATCATCCCGGCGACCGAGAAGGTGCTGCGGCGCGGCGGCCTCACCCTGGACGACATCGACCTGTTCGAGGTGAACGAGGCGTTCGCCCCGGTCGTCCTCGCCTGGCGGCGGGAGACCGGCGCCGACCTCGCCCGCGTCAACGTCCGCGGCGGCGCGATCGCGATCGGGCACCCCCTCGGCGCGAGCGGCGCCCGCCTGATGACGACGCTGCTGCACGCCCTCGAAGACCGCGGCGGGAGGTTCGGCCTGCAGACCATGTGCGAGGCGGGCGGCCTGGCCAACGCCACCGTCGTCGAACGGCTCTGACCGGCGGCTAGGCTTCCCGCTATGCCGAAGGACGCCGATCCGCGCGACTGCTCGATCGCCGACACCCTCGGCCTGGTCGGCGAGCGCTGGAGCCTGCTCGCCATCCGCGAGCTGAGCTACGGGGTGCGGCGCTTCGACCAGATCGTCCGCAACACGGGCGCGTCCCGCGACATCCTCACGTCCAGGCTCCGCAAGCTGGAGGCGAACGGCGTCATCCGCCGCGAACGCTACAGCGACCACCCGGCGCGCTACGAGTACCGCCTCACGCCCGCCGGGCTGGAGCTGTGCGACGTCCTGCTCGTGCTGATGGCGTGGGGTGACCGGCACCTGCACGCCGGCGACCCGCCCGTCCGCTGGCAGCACTCCTGCGGTGAGACGGTCAACCCGCTGGTCATCTGCCGGCACTGCGGCAACGAGGCCCGCAGGGGCGCCCACTCACCCACCGGCCGCGGCGCCCGCACCGCCTGACCAGGTCGGACGGCCGAACCAACGGCCTGCTCGGCCGCCTGGCCCGGGGCGGCGGCGAGGCGGTCGCGCGCTTCGGTGTGGGCGGCTACGCGCGCGTCGAGGACGGCGAGTCGGTCCAGCGCGATCCGGACTCCCTCGTCGGACGGCGGGACGGCCGTCACGTCCCCGTCCAGGCAGACGGTGAACGCCCGCACGTCAGCGAGCGTGAGGTCCACGGCAAGAAGCCGGCGGATGTTCCGGACCCGCACGGCGTCGTCCCCGTCGCCCGCGCCAGTTCGCCGATCCGCGTCGTCACCGCTCCGCGGCCAGGCGCACGCCCAGGCCGATGAACAGGCTCCCCACCGTGACGTTGAGTCGGCGGCGGGCGGTGTGCCGGCGGCGCAGCCAGTCTCCGATGCGTCCCGCGAGGACGCCGACCGTCCCGTCCACGAGGAACTCCAGCACGATCAGGACGGCGCCGAGGACCGCGAACTGCACCCAGACGTGCCCGCGCCCCGGATCGATGAACTGGGGCAGGAACGCGATCGTGAACGTGACCATCTTCGGGTTCAGCAGATTGGTCAGCAGCCCGTTCAGGTAGGCCTTGCGCCCCGACACCCCCGCCGGCGCGATGTCCTCGTCCTTGCGATGCCGGAGGGTCTGGACGCCCAGGTAGATCAGGTAGACGGCCCCGGCGATCCGGACCGCGGTGAACGCGACCGGTACCGCCGCGAACAGCGCGGCCAGCCCGGCCGCGGCCACGGCGACGTGCACGGCCTCGCTCGTCGCGACCCCCGCCGTCGCGAGCAGCCCCGC
>NZ_SMKY01000504.1 GCF_004349235.1 Actinomadura darangshiensis
CACCACCGCCGCCCGCGCCGCCGTCCGCCACGCCCGGGGTGCCGCGCTCGCCCCGCGAAGTACGGCGCCGCCCGGCCGGCGAGTCCGCGTCGACCGGGCGCCCCTCGTTGCCCAAACGCGTCCGGCAGGAGAACATGGCCTCCCAGCTGCGCGAGGACCGCTCGGCCGCACCCCCGCCCCCCGCCGCGCCGCGCGCCGGCCGGTCGCCCGAGGAGCTGCGGTCGATGATGTCGTCCATCCAGCAGGGCACCCGGCGCGGCCGCGCCGAGTCCTCCGACAATGAGGAATCGTGACGGACCATGACCGGTCCAGGCAGCGAATGGCTCGATGACGAGGCGGGGCCGATCGTCCGGTCGTACGCGCTCACCCGCGGCCGGGCCCGGCCCGCGACCGCCGAGGGCTTCGACATGATCACGATCGTCTCGACCGCGGGGCAGCCCCGGTCGGGCTCGCCCGGCATCGGGCCCGAGCACGTCGACATCCTGGAGATGTGCCTGAACCCGCTGACGGTCGCCGAGATCTCCGCCCGGATGCGGCTGCCCCTGGTCGTCGTCCGCGTCCTGCTCGGCGACCTGCTGCACCACCGGCTCATCACCGCCCACCGTCCCCAACAGGAGAGCGCGCTCTCCAAGGAACGTCTGCTGAGGGAAGTGCTCCATGGTCTCCAAGCCCTCTGAGAACGAGGGATCCGCCCAGGCGGCGCCGGTCGCGGTGAAGATCCTCGTCGCCGGGGGATTCGGGGTCGGCAAGACCACGCTGGTCGGCGCCGTCAGCGAGATCCGCCCGCTGCAGACCGAGGAGCTGCTCACCGACCGGGGCGTCGGCGTCGACGACACCGAGGGCGTCGAGCAGAAGACCACCACCACGGTCGCGATGGACTTCGGCCGCATCACGATCCGCGACGGCCTCATCCTCTACCTGTTCGGCACGCCCGGCCAGGACCGCTTCTGGTTCATGTGGGACGAGCTGTCCTACGGCGCGCTCGGCGCCGTGGTGCTGGCCGACACGCGCCGGCTCGCGGACTGCTTCCCCGCGGTCGACTACTTCGAGAACCGCGGGCTGCCGTTCCTCATCGCGGTGAACTGCTTCGACGACGGCTACGACTACAGGCCCGGCGAGATCCGGGAGGCGCTCGACCTCAGCGACACCACCCCGGTCGTCCTCTGCGACGTGCGGGACCGCGCGTCCGGCAAGGACGTCCTGACCACGCTGGTGAAGCACCTCCTCGCCGTGCACGAGGCGGAGACGCAGGCGGGCGCGTCCGCGCTGTAGGGCACGCGCTGCCGGGCAGGCCCCGCGCTGTAGGCTTCCGGGGAGATGAACCGGACACGCGCACGGCTCTCGGACGGCCGCGAGATCGTCTACTACGACGAGGCGCCGGGCCGGGTGCCCGTCCCCGATCCGCGCGGCCTCCCGCCGGTCGAGCCGGTGTGCGAGACGCGCCGCGACCCGCTGACCGGCGACCACGTCACGATCACCGCGCACCGCAACACCCGCACGTTCCTGCCGCCCGCCGACCAGTGCCCGCTGTGCCCCGGCGGCCCCGCCTCGGAGGTCCCGGACCCGTCCTACGACGTCGTCGTGTTCGAGAACCGGTTCCCGTCGTTCGACGTCCGCACCCCGCCGGTGCCGCCCGCGATCGACGGTGTGGAACGTGCCCGCGGCGCCGGACGCTGCGAGGTCGTGTGCTTCACCGATGACCACTCCGCGTCGATGGCGCGGCTGCCGGTGCCGCGCGTCCGGACGGTCATCGACGCGTGGGCCGACCGCACCGCCGAGCTGTCCGCGATGCCGGAGGTGGCGCAGGTCTTCGTGTTCGAGAACCGGGGCGTCGAGATCGGCGTGACCCTGCACCACCCGCACGGCCAGATCTACGGCTACCCGTTCGTCACGCCCCGCACGGAGCGGATGCTCGCGATGGCCGCCGCCCGCCCGGGGCTGTTCGGCGACGTCCTGAAGGCCGAACGCGAGGGCGGCCGGGTCGTCGCGTCCGGCGAGCACTGGACGGCCTACGTTCCCGCCGCCGCCCGGTGGCCGGTCGAGGTGCACCTGATGCCGCACCGGCACGTCCCCGACTTCACCGCCCTGGACGCGTCCGAACGCGACGAGCTGGCCGTCCTCTACCGCGACCTGCTCCGCCGCTGCGACGCCCTCTACGGCACCCCGCTCCCGTACGTCGCCGGCTGGCACCAGGCGCCCGTGGGGGAGGGCCGCGACCTGCTCCGCCTGCACCTGGAGCTGTTCTCGGTCCGGCGCGCCCCCGACAAGATCAAGTACCTGGCCGGGTCCGAGTCGGGCATGGCCGCCTGGATCAACGACGTCCGGCCGGAGGACGTCGCCGCCCGGCTCCGCGCCGTCACTGCCGGCTGAGCGTCCGCGTCACGCCGGCCGCGATCGTCGTCGCCAGCACCCAGCCGGTGATGATCAGGCTGTAGGCGAGCCACTGCTGCCCGCCGGCGGTCTTGAACGCCTTCTCCTGCCCGAAGTCGATGATGGGCAGCAGCAGGTCGAGCGTGTAGAACAGCGCGTTGAACGGCGGATGCTCGCCGGCCTTCAGCGGCTCGGGGTGATGGAGCCCGAACACCGCCGTGCCGACGGTCAGCAGCCCCGCCAGCCAGGCCGCCGCCCACATCGGCCGGAACCCGTACCCGACCGTCACGTCCTGCAGGTACCCCCACATGCGCGCGTACCAGGGGCGCGTCGAACGGTACCGGCGCTGCTTGGCCAGCTGGACGTTCCGCGCCGCCCGGTCGTCCCCGGCCTGCCGGTAGGCGGCGGCCAGCTGCTCGTACGCGTGCGGGACGTACCCTTCCGCGTCCCGTTCCAGCATCGCGATGCGGGCCTTCGCGGGCAGCCGCGGCGTGAGCGAACCGTAGGTCAGGCCGTCCAGCCACACTTCCCCGCCGAGCGCGCTCGGCGTGACATGGAGCAGCCCGAACCGCCCCCGGAGCGCGTTCACCGGGCCGTCGACCCGCGCCTCCCGCAGCCAGACCTCACCGATTGCGGCGCTGGTCGCCCGCAAGGCGCACCCGTCCGGATCGGACAGCCGCGCCTCCGTGAACACGAGCAGGCCGGGGATCGTCGCGCCGCGGAAGCTGACCTCTCCCTCGAACCGTGCTCGCGTGGCGATCACATCCGACCCCACGGTGAGGTTCTCGGCGTCGAGCGCCCGCCCGCCCGGGTTGCGGACGCCGGCTCCGTCGAGGTTCACCCGGCCGGTGACGGACGCGCCGTTCAGCCTGATCTCCCCATGCGCCACCACGTCGGGGCCCCAGACATCGTCATCGATGACCGAATGGTTGAGGTGGAGGACCTCCTCCTGCACGCCTTCCCGCCCGAGCCGTGCCCGCTCCAGGAAGAAGGCGCCGGACAACCGCGCACCGCCGAGCCGGATCTGCCCGGGAATGCGGCAGTCGGTAAGGCGCAGCACCCCGTCCACCCGCACGGTCGCCGCGCTGAGCCCCGGCAGGAAGGAGTTGCTCAGGTTCACCTGCCGGACACGTGCCCCGTAGAGCACGGGGACGTTCTCGAAATGGCACGCCATCAGCCGGATCGGATGCTCCACGGCCGCGTACTGCAGGTTCAGCGCGCCGGCGATGCGCGCGCCCGTCACCCGGAGCGCCCCGACCTCGCCGTCCACCGCGGGCCTGAGCAGCAGCTTGCGCAGTACCTCCGCCCGCAGGGTGCGCCCGGCGCCCCACC
>NZ_SMKY01000505.1 GCF_004349235.1 Actinomadura darangshiensis
GATCCACCTCACGAGCAACCGCGGCCAGCGCAGCCACCGTCTGCCGAGCGAACACATCAGCGATCTCGACCCGCAACCCGGCCGCCCGAGCACGCGCAACGATCTGCAAGCTCAGAATCGAGTCGCCACCCAACTCGAAGAAGTTGTCTTCGACGCCGACGCGTTCCAGGCCGAGGACCTGCTGCCAGACCTCCGCCAGCGCTCTTTCCGCGGCCGTGCGCGGGGGCAGGTACTCGCCCGCCGGCTCGGCCACGGCCTCGGGGGCGGGCAGCGCGCGGCGGTCGACCTTGCCGTTCGCCGTCAGCGGCAGCCCCTGGTCGAGGACGACGAAGGCGGCCGGGACCATGTAGCCGGGGAGGCGGGAACGGAGGAACTCCCGCGCCTCCGCCACGTCCAGGTCGGCATCGGCGGACCCTGGGACCAGGTAGGCGACCAGGCGCTTGCCTCCGGGGCCGTCGTCGCGGGCGACCACGATGGCGTCGCGGACCGCGGGGTGTTCGGCCAGGGCCGCTTCGATCTCGCCGGGCTCGATCCGGAACCCGCGGATCTTGACCTGCTCGTCGACCCGGCCGAGGAACTCCACGTTCCCGACCGCGTTCCAGCGGGCGCGGTCCCCGGTCCGGTACAGCCGCTCCCCCGGTCGGAACGGGTCGGCCAGGAAGCGCTCGGCGGTCAGTTCGGGTCGGTTCGCGTAGCCGCGGGCGACGCCACCGCCGCCGATGAACAGCTCACCCGGCACACCGATGGCGGTCGGCTGCATGTGCTCGTCCAGCACGAGGGCCCGGGCTCCGGGCAGCGGACGTCCTACGGGGACGAGGCTGTCGTCCGCGCCGGCGCCGTCGGTCAGCGGCATGAACAGCGAGTCGATCGCCGCCTCGGTCACCCCGTACACGTTGCCCGGCACCGCGTTCGGAGCGACCGTGCCCACCGCACCCACCAGAGCGTCCCAGCGCCACACGTCCGTGCCGGAGATCACCACGCGCAGGCTGTCCAGGCAACCCGCCTCACGCGCCCACGCCGCCAGCTCACGCAGGAGCACACCCGGGACGATCTCCGCGATACCGACCCTGTGGCGCGCGATCACCTCATGCAGCGTCTCGACCGACACGCCCTCGGTCTCCGGGAGCAGCACCACTCCGCGGCCCAGGCATAGACCGCGGGTCAGGTCCCCCACCGAGACGTCGAAACCCACACCCGACATCGACAACATCGGGCCACGCTCATCGTCCAGCCCGGCCAGAGTCTCCTCCCAGGCGGCCGCATAGCCCGCCAGCCCCCGATGCGACACCAGCACGCCCTTGGGCACACCCGTCGACCCCGACGTGAACGCCACATAGGCGGCGCTGTCTTCATCGACAACGGCGTCCACGGCGGAGGACTCGGGAAGCAGGTCGATCCGCACGACCGTGCGTCCGGCGGCTTCGGTGTCGGGCCGCGTGCCATCGGTGATGACCACTTCGACGCCGCCGTCGGCCGCCATCAGGCTGAGCCGTTCGGCGGGGTATCCCGCAGGCAGCGGCACATAAACGCCACCCGCCCGCAACACCCCGACGAACGCCACCACCAGATCCACCGAACGGCCCAACGCCACACCGACGCCGACCTCAGCACGCACACCTTGCCCGGCCAGCACCCCGGCCAGCCGACCCGACCGCTCCCACAACTCAGCGAACGTCAGCCGTTCGTCACCGCACACCACCGCCACCACGTCCGGAGACATCTGCGCCCACAACCGCACGCGCTCGACCACCGGCATCGGCCCGGCGGCCGAAGCGCCGGCGGCGTCGCCCAACCGCAGCAGCCGGCGGCCCTCGTCGGCCGACTGCAACGGCACCCGGCCGACCTCCATCTCGGGGTCGGCCGCGACCGCCCCGAACAGCACCTCCAGCTGTCCCAGCAGCCGCTCGACCGTCGTCCCGTCGAAGGCGGCCGTGGAGAACTCCGCTTCGATGCTGAGGGTCCTGTCCAGGTCGGCCGCGAGCATCAGCGGGAAGTTGCTCTGCTCGATCGAATCGAGCCCGCCGACCTCCCCGAGCTCCTGCCCGGGGTCGTCCGGCTCGTCGGTGACCGGGCGCTGCTCCTGCGGGTAGTTGCCGACGACGAGGACGCTGTCGAACAGCGGCGTGCCCGGGGAGACGTGCGCGGCCTTCTGGATCTCGGAGAGAGAGGTGAAGTCGAAGCGCTGCGCCTCCAGCTGGGTGTCCTGCAGGCGGCGCAGCCACTCGATGAACGTTTCGTCCGGCGAGACGTCCGCCCGCAACGGCAGGGTGTTGATGAAGAGCCCCACCATCGACTCCATGCCGGACAGCTGCGGCGGACGGCCGGACACGGTGAGCCCGAACACCACGTCGCGCTGACCGCTGTAGCGGCTCAGCAGGAGCGCCCAGCCCGCCTGGATCACCGTGCTCAGCGTCACCCGGGCGCGACGCGCGAGCGCCTGGAGTGCGCGGGTGCCGCCTTCGGTCAGCTCCAGCCGCCGGCGGTCCTGCGCCCAGTGGTCGGCCGCGGCCCGGTCGACCGGGAGCGGCGTCGGGGCATCGAACCCCGCCAGGTACTCCCGCCAGAAGTCGCGGGCCACCTCGGGGTCCTGGTCCGCGAGCCACTGGATGAAGTCGCGGTAGGGGCGGACGGGCGGCAGTTCCAGCTGCGCACCCCGGAGCAGGCCGTCATACGCCGTGTGCACCTCGTCCAGGACGACCGGCAGGCTCCAGCCGTCGCACAGGCCCTGGAATAGGACCCACACCATCCACCAACGGCCGTCGCCCCGGTTCATCACGTACACGCGGAGCAGCGGCGGCTCGGTGAGGTCGAAGCCGAGGCCGCGGTCGCTCTCCAGGAGTCCGTCGAGGCGGACGCGCTGCTCGTTCTCGTCGTAGCCGGACCAGTCGTGCACCTCGAACGGCACCGTCACGTTCGCGTGCACGACCTGCAGCGGCTCCGGGACGCCCTCCCACACGAATCCCGTGCGCAGCGCGGGATGCCGGTCCACGACGAGCTGCCATGCGCGGCGCAGCTTGGCGGCGTCGACCTGGCCGGTGAACTCGTAGAGTCCCTGTGCCCAGTAGACGCCGACACCGTCGGGGGCCTGGAGGACGTGGAACAGCATGCCCTGCTGCATCGGCGCCAGCGGATAGACGTCGGTCATCTGCGGCGCGACCCGCTCCAGGCCCGACAGCGTCTGCTGATCGACGCGCGCCAGCGGGAAGTCGGACGGGGTGAAGGCGCCGGCGTCCGGGTTCAGGCAGTGCCCGATCAGCTCGCGCAATGCGCTGACATGGCCGTCGGCGAGGCGCTGGACGGTGTCGGCGTGGTGCATGTTGGCGCTGTAGTACCACTCGAAGACCATTCGGCCGTCGTCGGTCTGGGACGCCTCGATCTGCAGCAGGTGCGAACGCGCCCGCCCCTTCTCCGGCCCCGTACTCGGACCGGCGAGCTCGTCAGGAAGCTGCCGGGCGAGCAGATCGTCACTGTCCTCGCCGGCCGCCGCACCGCCGTCCACCGCGCCCATGTAGTTGAAGAGCACCTGTGGTGTCGGCAGTCCGCGTAATGCGCGGAGTTGTTCGCCGTTTTCGGTGGTGTCGGGTTCGGGGGTGATGTGGCGGAGGAGGCCGTAGCCGATGCCGCGTCGGGGGACGCCGCGCAGGTGCTCCTTGACCGAGGAGATGAGCTGGGTGGGGTCGTCGAG
>NZ_SMKY01000506.1 GCF_004349235.1 Actinomadura darangshiensis
GCCGTCCCACCACCTGCGCGGCCAGCCACACCCCCCGGCCGACCGGCAGCCGCCGCGGCACAACCGGCCTCGCCGCCGGTGACACCACCCGGCCCGTCTGCCCCGCCTCGACCAGCAGACACGCCTTCTGCGCAGCCGCCGTTGGCGGAGGCGCGGATGGAGTCGACGGCGCCTCCGACGCCCGGTGCGCGGAGGCCTCACATGCCACGCCCGCCCGCGGCGCGTCCTGCGGCGCCGCCGCTTGGCAAGCGGCCGAAGGCGGGCGATACCGCAGCTCCGGGCGAATCGTCTCTGCCGCTCACCGGGTGGACGATTCCGGAGGCGCACGAGCCGGTGCACGCCACGTCGGCGCCGGCTCAGGGCGCGGAGGTCCGGCACGCTCCAGCACCCCAGGAGCCCGGGCGTTTCCTGCCACCGGGCCGGCCGCAGGACGAGCCGTCCGGCCGGGGCGGGGCCGCGATCGGGCTCGTCGTGGCGTTGGAGGGCGTCGTCGTCGCGGGCGTCGCGTTCGGGGCACAGCTCGTCTGGCCCGTCTGGGGCGCGGTCGTCCCGGCCGCCGTGTGGGCGGTTCTGCTGCTGGCGCCGCTGACGGCGCGGCGCGCGTACGGCTACCGGGAGCCGACCGTCGCCGAACGCGTCCGGACCGATCAGCCGTGGCGGGACGTGCAGAAGCGCGCGGGCGTCAGTGCGTTCCGGCTCGTCGTCGTCGAGTCGGACGAACTGAACGCGTGCAGGCCGTCAGGGCGGACGGTCGCCGTCACGTCCCAGTCGGCGCGCTCGCTGCCACCCGGGCAGCTGGAGGCCGTCCTCGCCCATGAGCTGGGCCATGTGCAGGGCTGGCATGAGGCGCCGGCGTTCGTCCACGCGCAGGTGACGTTGCCGAGCCGCGCGCTGCTGTGGGTGCTGCGCAAGCCGTGGTCCCCGATCGGCCCGATGTGGAAGCGGGCGGTCGCGTGGCATCGGCCGATCGGGTTCCTGCTGGTGTTCCTGCTGGCAATCCTCGCGACGGCGGTCACCGTGGTGGTCGCGCCGCCCGCCGCCGTCGCCTATGCCGCCGCGTCGGCCGCGCGCCTGCTGAGCGCCCGCGGGGAGGCCCGGGCGGACGCGGCGGCGGTGCGGGCGGGGTTCGGCGCCGGCCTGGTCGCGGCCGTGGAGCACCGCATCGAGCACCAGCCGCACGGGTTGCCGCTGCCGCTCGTCCGGCGCGCCCAGTCGCTCCGGCGGCGCCTCGGCTGAAGCCGGTCAGCTCCTCCCGCCGAACCCCGGCGGCGGTCCCTGCCGGGGTTCGTCGGGCGGACGCGGCCCGGTCTGCTGGCCGGGCGGCGGACCCGGGTCGGACGTGAGGGGCGCCCGCGGCGGCGGCGCGATGGGCTGGGCGGCCCACTGGGGCGCGGGCGGCGTCGCCCACTGGGGCGGCAGCGGGCCGGGCGCGTCCAGTGCCGGGCCCGGGCCGGGGATGGCCTGCGGGGCGGGCGGCGGATCCGGAAGCGGGCCGGTGGTGACGCGCTCCAGCGTGATGATGGCCGGGTCGCACTCGACGGGCGTGATGTTGCGGCCGCCGCCCGGCGCCGACTCGACCAGCAGGAGCGCGTGGTCGGGAAGGTGCTGGAGCGTGACGGGTTCGACGGCGTACTCGTACACGCGCTGCGTGGTGTCGGCGTCGCTCCAGTTGGTGCCCTCGGCGTAGGAGTAGGCGGCCGACCAGTTCCGCGACGTGGAGGTCGCGGTGCCCTCGGTGTCGCTGGTGCTGGTGGACCCGCCCCGGTTGCTGCCGCGCTGGTAGTTGGTCGACCGGTCCGGGAACAGCCCGAACATCTCGCCGCCCGAGTAGGTGGTGCCGGACGACCGGTTCGTCCCCCAGTTGCGGGACGTGCCCGTCGTGCGGCTGGTGCTGTAGGTCTCGGAGTCGCCCGTGCCCTCGGTGTCGGTGGAGGTGTGCGACTCGTTCCCGCCGATGTTCTTCGTGATCTGCGACAGGACGAACCGGTAGTCGCGTCCGATGAAGTCGGCGGCGCGGGTCGCGTCCTCGTTGTTGCCGAGCCGCATGAACGCGACGGCGCCGCCGCCGATCATCTCCGCGGACGTCTCGCGCAGCCGCCGGAACAGCAGGGTCAGCGGGACGCCGCGCCGCTCGCAGGCGTCCGAGAGCCGTTCCAGGTGGCGGCGGGCCAGCTCGTCCGCGCCGGCGATGACGAGGGCGGGCGTGGAGTCCCGGGACGCGGCGATGCGGTGCGTGACCCACTGGACGACCAGGTCGGTGAGCAGCTCGGACCGGACGTTGCGGGCCTGGCTGTCCAGCGCGATGCAGGTCAGGTAGCCGGCGCCGGCCTTGGACGGCTCCGTCCCGAGGTTCTCCAGCGGGTGGACGTAGGACTCGATCCGCGACAGGTTCGCGTGGGCCTGGCGGCGGTACTCGACGGTGAACAGCTCGCTCGCGATGTGCCGCCGCTCCTCGCGGGTCAGGACGTCGCCGTCGTCGGGTTCGCCCATCAGCGCGCGCAGCGCCGCCGCGATCCTGCCGAGCGTGATGTTCGCTCCGAGGGCGTCGCACACCTTCGTCAGGATCCGGTCGTCCATGCTGCGGTCGGCGCGCGCGGCGTCGGGGGTGCCGCCGTGCATGGACTCGACGATCGCGTCCACGAGGTCCTGCGGCGACATGTCGGTCAGGAGGGTGGACGACGCCTGGCGGCTGGGCAGCAGCTGCACGTCCACGCCCATCCAGGCCGCCTGGGACAGCTCGACCAGCTCGCGGCTGACGACCTCGCGGGACAGGTCGAGCACCAGCAGCGGCTGGACGGCGAGGGTGGACGCCCCGTACGTGGTGAGCAGCGCCTCCCACGCCCAGAGCGTCCCGCCGAACACGTCGAGGCGGCGGCCGGGCCGCGTCGCCGCGCCCCACTCGGGCAGGCCGTCCAGCCGCGTGCGCTCGGCGCCGTCGTGCGCCTGCTTGCGCGCCTGCCACTGCCGCGCCTGGTCCTGGTAGCCGCCGATGATCTGCTGCTGCGCCAGCTCGTAGGCCTGCCGGGCGCTCTGCCGCTGCCGGACGGCCCACCAGGTCAGCAGCCCGCCCGGCGTCATGGCGATGACGGCCAGCAGCAGCGATCCGGTCGCGAGGCTCTGGGCGCTGCTCACCGAGCAGGCGGCGAACAACGCGAGGATCCCCGCGACGGCCGCGCTGATCGGGAGCGTCCGGGTGAGCCGGCGCTGCGCCTCCTGCTCGGTCTCGGCGATGCGGCGCGCGAGGTAGTCCGGCAGCGCCCCCTGCCGCGGCGGCGCCTCCGGGAAGGGCCGCAGGAACCACCAGCGGTCCCGGAACACCCAGCCGAGGCGGGGGTCGGGACTGAACAGCCGCTCACGGCGTGACAACAAACCCCCGAGGTCGACCGGTCTGCCGCTCACGATGTAGAACTCCCGTCCTGTCCGGGTGTGGATGCGATCGTCGCATCTGTCGGCTCATGCGGGGTGATGCCGCAAACAACCCAAGCAGATTGACACGGGACTTGTCAGGCCCTCCACTTGGAACCGGCCTTCCCAATGCTTGTCTTGCTCAATAACCTGACTGACCATGGCACTGGACCGGGACGGAACCAAGGAGAAGGCCGACCGCCCCCCGCAGGCGGAGGCGCCGCCGCCCCGGCCCGACCGTCCCGGCACGGAAGGCGCCCCTTCCCGC
>NZ_SMKY01000507.1 GCF_004349235.1 Actinomadura darangshiensis
CCACCCGTCCCCGCCCTCGGCGTCCTCGTCGGCGCCGTCCCGCAGGTCGACCGGCGTCCCACTGGGAAACGCCCGCCATACGCGCCGCTCGACGGGGGACAAATCGATCGGCTCCACGACCCCGAAACCTACAGCAGCCGCAAGAGGGTGGGACGGGGTTGCCGCCGGCGCTTGTGGGCGCCGGCGGCATGGACGGTCAGTGGTTGGCGAACTTGTACTGGAGGCGTGCTTCCTTCGGGGTTATGGGGCGGTCCATGAAGAGGAGGCCGTCCATGCGGCAGTTGCAGGGGTTCGCTTCGCGGGTGTTCTGCGGGAAGCTGCCGCCGATCTTGATGCCGCGGGGGTCCGTGGCGGACGTCAGGTCGGGTTCGGGGGCGCCCTCCAGGCCCCACGGGTCGCCCGAGACGGTGGAGAACCCGGGCAGCGGCCTGCCGTTCTTGTAGAGGGCCATCTCCCCGGTGTCGTAGTCGAACGTCGCGGCGAGGTGCACCCAGGTGTTCTGCGGGAGGATGCTCCGCCAGTCCTCGTTCGCGGCGAACGTCTGGGACTTCGAGCCGTCCACGCGGCGGCCCAGCGCGACGACGTGCAGGGTGCCGCCGACGTCGATGATCTCCAGCAGGGCGCGGACGGCGTGGCCGTCGGAGTCGCCGGTGAGCAGGCCGGAGAGGCCGATCGCGTTGTAGACGTCGTCCGGGTCGGACGTGTTGCTGTTGGGGCTCGGGTTGGTGCCGGTCATCTTGAACCAGCCTGCGAGGGTCGCGCCCTTGGCCGAGCTGTACGCGTGCAGCGACGGGACGCCGGTCGCGGAGTAGATCCCCGCCTTCCAGTCGTCGTTGCCGGCCGCGGACGGGTTCAGCTGCTTGAGCTGGATGGCGTGCCGCCGCGCGCCGTCCCGCACGCGCATGGCCGTGCCGCCGTTGACGAGGTCGATCGCGGTCCCCGAACGGCCGCGATCGGCCTCGCGGGACGGGTCGCCGGGCACCGGGTGCTCGAAGTCGTAGTAGGAGACCAGGTCCTTCTTCAGGGGCGGGAAGACGCCGCCGGTCGAGGCGCCGGCCGGGGCGGCGGCGACGGTGAGGGAGGCGCCCAGCAGCACGGTCGCGAGTGCGGCGGGGCCACGGCGAATGAACATGTCGACTCCTTGGAGCCCTCCGGGCGGGCGCCGGCCCGCCCGGAGGAGGCCGCTACTTCGCCGGGGTCCCGCGGACCGTGAGGTCGCGGAGCCGGCCGATGTTGTCGAACGAGCCGAAGCCCACCCGGCCGGAGCCGAGGGTCTTGTCGATGGCCGTGAAGACGGGGCGGGACTTCCCGTCCACGTACACGGCCGTCTCACCGGTGCCCGCGCAGTGCGTCACGCTCACGCGGTGCCACGCCTCGTCCGTGATGGACGGCGGGGCGCCGTGCGACCGGTTGGCGTTCCACTGCCGGTCGATCCGCAGCCGGTCCGCACCGTTCACCAGGTAGATCCCGTTGTGCGGGTAGATGGTGTTGTCGCTGGACAGATGGGTGTAGTAGAAGTGCGTGTCGTCCTGGTAGCCGAAGATGACGATCACGTCCCGGTTGCTGATCGACACGGGTGTGTCGAGCCGCACCTTCGCGTCGATCCGGGTGCTGGTGAGCGCGGGTCCCTTGTTGAGCACCGCGTACTCGAACGGGCGCCGCGGTCCGGGGCGCTCCTCACCGGCTTCGGCGAGGACGACCTGGTCACCGGGGAACTTCCACTTGGACGGGGTCACCGGCGTCCAGTTCTTGGCGTCCATCGCGTGCCCGACCCTCGCCGGGCCCGCCTTGCAGGACGCGAACCGCTTCGTCCCGACGATCTTCCAGATCTTGCCGTTGGCCTTGGCGAGCAGGTACGGCTCGCCCTTGGCGTCCGACCCGTACCGCAGGTCGACCCGCTCGTCGCCCGCCAGCTCCTTCATCGTGACGGGCTTGCCGGACGTGTCGTACGCCTGCATCTGGTAGATCTGCGCGCGGTTCGTGCCGGTCGAGTCGTGCTTCATCTCCGACTCTTCGGTGTACATGAGCCGGCCGTCCACGATGTCGGTGAACAGGTACTTGCCGCGCAGCGCGGGCAGCTTCGCGCCCCGGTAGACGTAGCCGCCGGAGATCGCGTGGCCGGTGTCGCTGCGGCAGTCCCAGTCCGGCGGCGGGTCGTGGTCGTAGGCCGCGAGCGGGTACTCGTACTTGTACTTGTCGTCGTCGGCCGGCAGCGGGTAGAGGTGGCAGCGGTCGTCCTTGCGGAACGTGAACGCGCCCTCCCGCTCGCTCCACCCGATGTTGGCGCCCGCGTAGAGCTCGTGGATCGACTCGATCTCGTGCTCGCCGATGTGCGCGAGGAACATCCGGTGCGTCCCGCCGGTGTCCCAGCTGAAGCGGTGCGGGTCGCGCATGCCGTAGGCGTAGATCTCGCCGACCTTGCCGGCCTGCCCGGCGAACGGGTTGTCGGCGGGGATGCCGTACTTGCCGTTCGCGCTGTCGTTCCCGGACGGGTCGATCCGCAGGATCTTGCCCTGCGGGACGCCGAGGTTCTGCGGGTCGCCGCCGTTGTCGCCGACGTTGCCGTTGCCGCCGTCGCCGACCGACATGTAGAGCTTGCCGTAGTCGGCGTCGCCGGGACGCGCGTTGGGGTTGAAGTCGATCTGCTGCAGGTTATGGATGCGCCCGGCGAACCCGATGCGCAGCAGTTCGCGGTGCGTCCCGGAGAACGTCTCGGCCTTCGGGTCGTTCGCCGTCCACTCGTCGATGACGCCGTGGTAGCCGGTCTTCGGCTGCGGCGTCAGGTCGGGCGTCTTCGTCTTGAGCGCGTTCCCCGCCTCGACGTGGGCGGTGTAGAACTTCCCGTTCTTGGCGAAGTCCGGATGGAACGCCACGAAGCCGAAGCCCTGCCCGAGTCCGGCCTGGGAGAAGAAGTCGGGCGCGAACGTGGCGGCGACGTCGAGGTAGACGTGCGGGGTGCGGGTCTTCTTGTCGAGCAGGTACAGGTTGCCGTTCAGGTCGGGCACGTACAGCCGGCCCGAGTGGTCGGGGACCTCGCCGACGTGGTTGATGCGGTTCCACCGCAGCAGCCGCGGGTCGGTCGGCTCACCGGTCGGCTTGGACTTCGGCAGCTGCGCGACCTCCTGGAGGACGACGCCGAGTCCGGACGGTGCTGGATCATCGGGGATCGGATCGAGGATCGGCGCGTCGTCCCGCGCCTGCGCCGCCGGTGGTACGGCGAGCAGCGGCAGCAGCAGCGCCGCGATCGTGAGGAGACACCAGCTGAGCTTTCTTCGCATTCCGGCCGTCCAAAGGTGGGGGATCGAGAAGGCTGGAAAGCGCTTTCTGGAAGCGCTTTCACGAAACTACGGCCGCCTCCGTTCCACGTCAAGAACGAATTTCGGACCCGCCGCATGTGGACATCCCGTCACGACCGCCTCCCGCGCACCCACGCGTGGACGGCCGTCCCGGCAACGGAGACGACCAGGCCGGCGGGCGCCGCGGCGGCGTGCCCCGCCAAGGTCAGCGCCATGGCCGCGGCGGCGCCGGGCGCCCAGATCCACGCGGCCACCGGCCGCCCCGCCCGCCCGCGCCGCCGCCGGGCCGCCTCCGCGGCCATGGGCGGAACGAGCGCCGGCAGGGCGGCGGCCAGCACCGTCAGCCAGTCGAGCAGCATCCGGTCGACCC
>NZ_SMKY01000508.1 GCF_004349235.1 Actinomadura darangshiensis
TCGTCACACAAAACAACGATCCGGGCGGCCGTCCCGCATGTCCGGGACTCCACCCGATCGTGATCACCCCCAGCTGCCCCGCCGACCAGCAGCGACATACCCGAAGTCACGATCTACAGCTGCCGTATCAGTTCGATATCTCACACAGAACCTGAAAATGCACAGCCGCTGTCACCATCAACCCGCCATGATGGCGGTGAACGATCCGGAAGGACGTCGTCGAGGACGCCCGCCACCCGCTGCGGGCTATCGCACGGGTACTTGATCGACTGTGAGATCCGGTAGGCCCATCGGCCTCCGGTTTGCTCAGCGGTGACACTCAATGCGAGGTCTTCGGCACGCTCGGGAAAGATCCACAGCACCGGCGGCGACTCTACGTAGACTTTGACGGTCGACCAGCCTCGGATGCGCATCGCATCTGCGAGTGCGTCCAGATGCTTTTCGGCTGCGGCGTGCCCGTACCGAACACGCCACCACCACATGACGAGCCGACCGCGCGCCACCTTCACCCGCTGAGACGCGCCCACGTCACCTTCCCGCCCTTGGCCAGTGCCCGGACGCCCCAGTCCTGGACGAGCATGGACAGCATCAGCAGCCCGCGCCCGGACTCGGCGTCGTCGTCCTCGGCGTGGACGACCGGTAGCTCGTCGGAGCGGTCTTCCACCTCGACCACGGTGTGACCGTCTTCCAAGAGAAGACGTACCGGAATGTGTTTCGTGTCGGTGTGCCTGTGGACGTTCGTCACCAACTCAGTGACGACCGTACGTCCGATGTAGTCGTCCCCTAGGCCGCGTTGACGAAATACCTCCGCAAGCCACTTTCGAGCGGTCTCCGGCGCGCGCGGAGGAATTGAGCACGATCGCACCCGCCTCCGCGGCCAGATTCGAATCGATCACGGTAAACAACCTCCAGAACGGCGCTCTTTTGCGAAATCCGGTGGCTGAATCATCGCTTCTATGTCACGCTGTGCGATGGGAAATGCACGATGAGTGCCCAAGGTCCGCGCATCCCCTGGGCAGCCGCCGCTCATGGCCGGTCATCACCGGCCGTCCGCAAAGGAGATGGAGATGGGACAACGACCGAACGACCTACGTCCCTGGGAGTCACCGAACGCGCTCTTCGGCTCCGAACTTCGGCGCTACCGTGAGGGGGCCGGCCTGAGCATCGCCGCCTTCTGCGAGCGGATCCAGGACAGCGCCCCCTACTCGAAGAGCACCGTCGGCTCCGTGGAGCGCGGCGAGTCCCGCCCCGACCGCGTCCTAGCCGTCCACGGAGACCGCGTCCTCGACACCCGCGAGGCGCTGACCCACCTGTGGGACGGCCTCTTCAAGGGCACCAACGCCGTCCCGGTCTGGTTCGTCGACTGGGCCATGCAGGAACCGAAGTTCGACGCCGTCCGCGGCTACGAGCCTCTGGTCATCCCCGGTCTTCTCCAGACCCCCGCTTATGTCGCCCACCTGCTCGACAACGACGAAGCCGCCGTCGAGGCCCGCCTGACCCGGCAGGACGTCCTGACCGGCGACACCCCACCGAACCTGATGTACGTGATCGACGAAAGCGTCCTCCACCGCGGCACCGGGGACCCCGAGGTGATGCGTGACCAGCTCCAGCACCTACTGACGGTCTCCTGCCGCCGCGTCCGCATCCAGATCGCCCCGCTCCGCCTGCACGAGGGCATCGGCGGGGCCTTCTCCATCGGAACCTCTCCGGACGGAAGCGAGGTAGGATACAAAGACAATGCGTTCAGCGGCGACACGACCACCGATCGCCTCGAAATCAAACGGCTCACCGAGCTGTTCGCGTCAATCCAGTCCGCCGCGTACCCCGTGGACCAATCCCTCGAACTGATTACAAAGGTGGCGAAGGAGAAATGGACCTGAGCACCGCCGTATGGCGCAAGTCCAGCCGCAGCTCCAACAACGGCGGCAACTGCGTCGAACTCGCGCGCATCGACGACACCGTCGCGATCCGTGACAGCAAGGACCCGGACGGCCCCAAGGTCCTCCTCACCCCCCAGGCCCTCCGCGTCCTCGGCGAGGCCATCAAGAACGCCTAGCAGTACAGGGGGACGCCCTCTCCTCGTATAAGGGCGTCCCCTCCGGGTTCCCCTGGAAGTGGCAATCCGGCATCGGTCCAGCCGTGGGCGCCTGACTAGATCGTCAATCGACGTTCCACCACGGCTCGCCCGAGACCCAGTGCTCGACCCACCCCGCGAAGCCGGGCCGACCGGTCGTGTGGCCGAACCCCGTGCCGAACGGTTGGGCGCCCTCCCCGCAGATGTTCCACACGTGGCCGCGGTGCGGGCCGGTGACGACGAGGTGCCAGTCCATGCCGCAGCCATCGGTGCCGAGGACGATCGAACCGTCCCCGAAGACGCGTTCGACGACTGCCCGGATCTCCTCCTCCGAACGCGAGTCGTCGGCGTCCCACAGCCATGCCTCGGTCAGCGGGAACGGCTCGGCGAGCGCCCGCTGCACGTGGCCGTCCGGCGTGCCCACGGGCGCGCCGGCGAGCTCGACGAGCCTGTAGCCGGGCGGTCCGCCGGTGTATCCGTCGCAGATTTCGGCTACGAACGTCCGGTACGGCTCGGGCAGGACGACGTCGTGCTCGGCCTCGAACCTACGCAGCGCGTCCCAGCCGAGGGGCGGCTCGCGATGTTCGGGGGCGAAGGCGTCCCGGAGCGCCCGGAGGTCGGCGGGGTCGGGTCGTTCGACGTTCATGGGGCACATGCATACCAGCGTGCGGGATGGGGCGGTGGCCGACGTCTCCACGGCGGTGCGCGCCGGGTCGCCGTCCACAACTGTCGGCGTGGCATGCCGCCACAGGGCCGCGTCATCCAGGTGGCCCGGTCGCGCTAGGCCCATCCCGGTGCATCTCGGCCTGGGGCGAACCACGGGTCCTCCGTGAAGACCTGCTTGAGACGCTCGCGGACGGTGTCCCGTATCTCGGCCCTGGCGAAGCGGATGATCGGTTGCCAGCAGTGTTCTCTGACCGCTGGGTGATGTGATGCGTCCGGGCACATCAGCACCGCGATGACTCGGATGGGCCAGAGAAGCCGCTGCACGTCTCCGCAGGCCAGCAATCCAGCCAAGCTACCGACACCGGAAGCCGCGACGACGCTCGCGAGCAAGAAGCGCCAAGTCCAGTGAACCGCGGATGCGATCGCCCCCGCCCGGCGCAATCCATCCGGAAGGGCCTGCTCATCTCGCCATTGGAGGACGTCCTCCACCTTGCGGAACATGCGTTCACGGACGTTCTCATACTCTGCGAGCGCACAGGCCATCTGCGCCAGCAACTCACACCAGAAGTGCGTTTCCCGTGCCCAATGTTGAAATTCTTCCATGCGTTGTGAGCCAAGATGCTCGGCAACCCTGCGTAATGCCATGCCTTGCGCAGGGTCCCCTGGAGCGTCCTCGAACGTCCTGGTCTGCGCCTCTTTAACACAGACGAGCAGTTGGCGGTCCCGATGCAGCCAGTGAACCCATTTCATCCTCGGGCGGTCTGAGCGACGCGGTGGTTTTGTAGGACGGCGATGGCCTTGACGATGTGGCCGGCCTTGCTCGGGCTGCAGCGCAGCTTCCGCAGGATCCGCCATGACTTGAGCTGTGCGTTCGCTCGTTCGCCTGGT
>NZ_SMKY01000509.1 GCF_004349235.1 Actinomadura darangshiensis
GCGCGCCCCAAAGCCAGCCCACGGTCCCCCACTCACAACTGAAGGGGCCGAAAGCCGAGACCGGGCGAACGCCAGCGTGACCGCAACAACCGGCCTCCCGGTGATGTCGGCGGCACTCCACCGCGCGACCGCCAGGGCCACCAACCAGCCGGACGGCCGGGAAATCAACCATGCCGCCGCGACGAACCCGGACGTTCCCAACAACGCCTCCCTGGGGTGGCAGAGAAACTCGCCACCGTCCAAACACCAAAGGCGCCGCGCCACCCGGTGAACCGCACCGCCCAGCACCAGTACAAGTCGCCGAGGCAACCGGACTCACTCCACCGCGCCCCGCCCAACTCCGCGCTCACCACCGAAATACCTGCGGCACCCAACGCTCACGAGACCATGCGCCACGCCCCCCGCACCAATCCACCCGCACACCGCGGTAGCTCTCCCACCGAAACACCACACAAACGAGCAGCCATGCACCGCGGAGGACCGCGCCCGCGACTCTTCAGCGACCCCTCGACGTCTCCCCGGGCCAACGCTCGGCACGCAGGCTCGGCACGCAGGCTCGGCACGCAGGCTCGGCGTGCCTGCAACGCCGGATGTCTGCTCCACCCGCGCGGTCGTCAGCGTGGGTGCGTCTCGGATGGTGCAGCTGGTCTCGCAAAGTTTGTTGCTGGTGCTACCCCACCTGGCACCAGCGCGAGCGCATCGGACCGCCTCCCCACCGTCAACTCTGATCGAAAGTGTTTGGCCGCATGGGCCTGATCTAAGTCGCCGACACGTACGAAGAACGCTGGTCCTCAGATAGATCCGACACCGCAGAACTCCGCCGCCGATGCTTCGGCGCTGTCTCAAAGAGCGATCTCGAGCTCCACCAGTCCCGCGGAACCCACCGCCGGCCGTCGCAACATGACCAGTCCCGATACGACTACTCGGCGACGGGACGCCCAGCGTCCTCTCCTGCTGCCGACCGAACGCCGTGCCGCGGACGTCACTCGCAGCCCCCAGCGCCCGTACCCGCTCGTGTACCGGGTGCCGCGCACCGGACGCCGCCGCACCGAGTCAACCCGACGTAGTGGCCGACACCAGTGCAGCAGGAAGAGCCGCAACGCTAGGCAAGTGAGGTCAAGCCCAGGGCGCGCAAGCAATCAGCGAAGCGCAACCGACGACGGAGGCGACCACGCGGAGACGACGATACGAAGGCGGCTGCGATCGGGCTCTGTTTCACGTGAAACGCGGCACGGATGCGTCCGCGTGGCCATGCGTCCGCGTGGCCACAGATCCGGCGCCCGCGTCATGCCGACGCCCGACCGTGGCTTCGACTTCGACGCCATTCCAGGATCACGACCGCCGGTTCGTGGTAGTCGGCCTAGTGGGCGCGAGGTCGAGTCCGCCGGGGCGGTCGAAGTGGTGTACCGAGGCGGTGTGCGTCATGACCTCCGACGCCAAAGAGCGATCGCCGGCATCGAGGAGCGCGACCGCCGCAACATGGAGGGCGAGATGGCCCGAGTTCGTGGTGGTCTTCTGGGGCAGGGCCGCTGGAGCCGATCATCGCGTCCAGTCGCCCCTGTGCAGTGGGCCAGACGTTGTCCCATCGGAAGGCTTCGGCAAGACACAGAGAACGCCAACCAACAAGGTCCTCTTCAAGCGCTCCGGCAGGATGCTCGCATCGGCGCGGTGCTACTACTCCACCCAGGCTCCCGTCGGGGCCGGGCGTAATGGCGACCACGAACCTGCCCCGGCAAGACGCCCCCGCCCACCACCGCGCTGCCAGTGAGATCGGGGCCCCGAGTCCGCTGCCTGCTCGGCCGACCACGCCTTGTTTGGGATGGTCTCGCAAGTCTGCAGGTGACCACTCGACCAGCATTCGGTCCGTTCGAGACTGAGGTCTGGGGCGCTGACGGCGGCAGGGAGACCGGGCGACCCCCGAGGTGATCAGTACCTGTTCGAGTCGTTCGCCCGAGTGTTTCACGTGAAACCGCGCGGCCAGTGTCGACCGTGAACGCGACGGCAGGCCGCTTCCTAACGTCGAACCTGGAGAGCGCTCGGAGTAGACCAGACGCGCAAGCGTTGCCGAGGTCGTCCGGCGAGGAGAGCGCGATGATCTCCAGTGAGCGAAGAAGGGCGACGGGTCCGGCGTCCAACCGACCAAACCGGCATCAGAATCAGGTGTGTCGCCCACATAGGCCCGCTTCTGTTCGCTGAAATCCATCGAGCGCGACGGGCGGAACGGGTGCGGGCGGCGACCAGGGCGACAACGTCCGCGTCCGCGGGGACGGCGACGTACTGAACGCGCTGTTGGGTGGCCGTCCACGGGAAAGGCCGATTCTGAAGCCGGCTCCGACCCACCCTCCTTGCGGAGCCCTCTGGCCCGCTCGCTCTCACGGCCGCACTGTGCGAGTAGCCCGGTCTACTCGCCCCGCCACCTGTCGCAAGCGGGCCCACCGGCCCAGGCCCACCGGTCGAGACCTACCGTGACCGCCGTGCGCCCAGACCCCGTGCAGATCCATGGGTTGATCCAGAAGCGCGGGTGGACTGGAGGTGTACTCCGCAGGAGGGGGGCGATCCGGCACAGCGCGACGGGCGCTAATCGTCCTGCGAGTGGGCGCGTCCCACCGTCCCCGTCCCGGACCGGTCCGCGAAGGATTGTGGTGAGGTGCGGTCGTAACTAGGTAGGTCCTTGTCGCCCGGCGAGAGTGGCGGCACAAGGCAACGGGCCCGCTCGCCCGCCCGTGCGACAAGCGTCGACTCGCTTAGCCGTCTCAAAGCCGGCGGATCGCGGGCAACGTCGCCCTCCAGTAATGACAGCGTCCCCAACCCGCACGTGTATGCCGGGTCCAGCGGCGCGGCTGCCGGGATGCCGCGGTCGAGCGAGACCCACGATCTCCCTTTGGACGTACCAGGGTTGAGACGCCGAGGTCTCCTCGCACCACGGGCCGACAGCGCTTAACCGCCCACACCATGACTCTCAGCAAACGCGGCATGGAAGGGGCGGCGCTAGCCGTCATGCGAAGAACGGCGGCGGCCGACAGGGTCGTCGCCTCGGGGCGAGCCAAACAGCAGGGGTCGGGTCAGTCGGACCCGCGAACAACTCGCAGAGAGGCGCGGCCTGGCGAATGTCCAGACCGAACCACGGGGGAGAACGTGTTGCGGATTCTGTGGGCCTCTCACGATGAGGGGCGCTCCTGGTTGTTGTGCGAGACGTGTGGAGGGCAAGGGTTCAGCGACAACCAGGCGTCGGTGGCCGTCCCTCCGGCACGTCTCCCTCTTCATCGGAGCGACCGTCGACCCATGATGCGGTCCGGTCTGCAGTACTTCTCCTTTGCGTGCCAGGAGGGAGATCCATCCCTTCCCATGCGTGCGGTTTCCCCAGAGGACGGGACGTTGGTTCCTGGCCGGACCGGAGTCTCTCTGCTCCCCCTACGCCCCAGGCGACTCACCCCGGCCTCTATCCGACCGGTGACCCCGCGGAAGTGGGGCGGCTGTGGCCAGCGTGCCAGCGTCCGGTTTGGTGAAGGTCTGCGCGGGTCGCGTTCCGAACCGTCTGGCGGCCTCTGTTTCACGTGAAACAGAGATTGGTGACCATGGGGGGCGGGCCTACTCGGGTGTACTTGCCGGGTGGGTGGGCTGTGCG
>NZ_SMKY01000050.1 GCF_004349235.1 Actinomadura darangshiensis
TTGAGATCGCCGTAGCACAGCGTCCGCAGGGGCGTTTCGCGGCCGCGGAGCCCGAACTGCCGGAAGGCCACGGCCGAGACCTGGTTAGCGGCGGTGTTGACTCGGTGCAGGGTGTCGGTCAGCGCCGTCGCCTGGTCGGGCGTCGGCAGCAGCTTCACCTGCACCACCAGCTTCACAGTACGTGACCATATCATTACACTTCAAAGCGGGTCCGGAACCCGGCCCGGCGGCACTGACGCGCCGCGTAATCGGAGAAGCGATTCCTTCCAGCCTGAAGGACTGAGACTCCTTCACGCACGGTCCGGGGGAAAAGCACACGAGCGTAGGTGCTCCATCGTGGCGGACGAGTGACATTCCGCTACTTTTCCCCGATTTCTGACCCCGGCCCGGGTGTCAGGCGGGGAGTGCCGACTCCAAGGCGCGGATCACCTGGGCGACGTGGCGGCGGGTCGCCTGCTCGGCGGCGGCCGTGTCGCCGGCCGCCAGCGCGTCCAGGATCTCCGCGTGCTCGTCGAGGCTCGCCTCCGGCCTGCCCGGCACCGTTATGGTCACGTTCTGGCCCAGTTGCAGCTGGGCGCCGAGCAGGTCCGCGATCCCGAGGAGCCTGCGGTTCGCCGAGCCCTGCCAGATCGCCGTGTGGAACGCCCGGTCCAGGTCGGCGTACCGCGTGACATCGCCGGCCGCCAGGGCCGCCCGCTGCCCGGCCAGCGACGCGCCGAGCCGGTCCAGGAGCCCGGCCGGCCGGGTCCGGGCCACGTCGCGGGCGGCGAGCGCGTCCATCGCCGAGCGCAGCTCGTAGATGTCGCGCATGTCGGCGGCCGTCAGCTCCGCCACGAAGTACCCGGCGTGCTGGCGCCCCACCAGGAAGCCCTCGTGCTCCAGGATCGCCAGCGCGATCTTGATCGGGGTCGGCGAGATGCCGAGCTTCTCGGCGAAGGGGCGCACGGTGACCCGCTGCCCCGGGCGCAGCCGCCGGGTCAGCACGGACTCGCGGACGGCGTCGTAGGCGGAGCGGACGAGATTGTCGCCGGTCTGCTCGCTCACCTGCACGGGTCGCCCTCCGGATGCATCGGGACGAGCGCGTGCCGCTGCCAGGCGCTCAGCTGGTCAGCGTAATGGGCCGAGGCGGGCCGGCCGGACGCTCCGCCGGGAACGACCCAACCGGATCCGGCCAGGTCCGCGAAGTCGAGCACCTGCCGGTACACCGACAGGTTGGTGATGCCGAACGGCGTGCCCGGCGTCCAGCCGTAGGCGCCGTTCTGGATCGTCTCGTTGTCGCCGCCGATCCCGGCCGAGGGCGGGTCGAGCTCGGTGCCGGCCACGGGGTGCAGGGGATGCCGGGCGGCAGTACGGTGCACCTCGCCCCACGGCTTCCACCCGGCCTCCCCGGCCTGCCGCCAGGCGGCGGCGAGCGCCTCCGCGAGCAGCTCGTCCGGCAACCGCCGGGCGGGCCACTCGCCGTCGCGCGGCCAGGTCAGGGACGCGAACCAGCGGCGCAGCACGACCGGCGTTCCGGGCAGGCCGGACGCCATCAGCCACGCCCGGGTGCCGGAGCCGAACTCGCGGTCGAGCAGCCGGCGCGCCACCTCCCGCCGGAAGCCCGCGTGCACCAGGCCGACGGTGCCGCCGGGTCCGAGGTCTCCCTTGCCCGTGGCGAGCAGGAGGCGTGCCTCCTCGGCGTCCCCTTCGAACGGTCCTCGTTCGTCCAGCAGCCGCCCCCACCGCCTGGCCGCGACCGACACGGTGTCGCCCTGCCAGGCGCGCATGTCGGCGGCCGTGGCCGGGCCCGCCTCCGCCGCCAGCTCGTGGATGCGCTCCACCCGGTAGCAGTCGTTGAGCGCGTGCGAGACGAACGGCCGGTCGGCGGCGGTCACGGTGTTGTTGGCCGTGACGAACAGCCCTTCGGGCGGGTCCTCGCCGCGCGGCATCGCGGAGAAGGGCACCAGGCCCGTCCACTGGTGCTCGCGCCGCCATCCGGGCACCGGCACCTGGGTCGCGGCGAGGCTCGCGCGCTCGGGCAGCGTCCCGCGCAGCAGGTAGCCGATGTGCCCGGACGTGTCGGCGGCGACGATGTTGTTGAGCGGGTCGATCCAGCCGTCCTGCGCGTCGAGCAGGTCGCCCACACTGCTCGCGAGCAGCATCCGGCGCAGGACGCCGAACTGCTCGCACGGCCGGTCGGTGGCCGTCCAGCGCAGGGACAGGGCCATGCCGGTGGCGGGATCGCCGTGCACGACCGGGCCGTTCGGGGTCAGGTGGCAGGGTTCGAGGTGGTCTTCGGCACCGCGGACGACGATGCGCTCCTCGCGTACGTCCACGGGGGCCCAGCCGTCCGGGGTGCGCACCTCGCCACCACCGCTGCCACCGCGGAACCGCTCGACGAACAGGTCCTGGGCGTCGCCCGCCGCGTTCGTGATCGCCCAGCCCACCTGCCCGTTGTGGCCGAAGTGCGGGAAGCCGGGGAGCCCCGGGAAGGTGCCCCCGGCGACCGTGAACTCGGGGCAGCGCAGCCGCGCCTGCCAGTAGGCGTTCGGCGCGTCCAATGCGCGGTGCGAGTCGTTGACCAGCAGCGGCTTCCCGGTGGCGGTGCGGTCCGGGCCGAGCACCCAGGCGTTCGAGCCGCCCTCGGCCTCGGCGAGGAACCCGAGGTGCTCGGCCGCCGCCTCCACGTCGGCGCGGGCCGCTTCGAGCAGCCGGGCGCGCGGGTCGCCGTCCGGGATCCGGTCCAGCGGCGGCACCGTGACCCGCATGCCCGGCAGCGGCCGGGGGTCCAGCTTCGCGGCCGCCGCCGCGCCCGCGGTCGCGCGCAGCACCGCCCTGGCGATCTTGTACTGCCACACGCCCATCAGCACGTGCCGGATCTTGAACGCCAGGACGGAGTCCACCGGCGTCCAGCCCTGCCAGGACGTGCCGGCGTGCTCGAACTCGTCCGGGAGGCCGTGCTCGGCGACGTGGGCGTTCACGCCCGCCGCGTACCGGTCGAACGTGCGCCGGGTGCGGTCGTCCATCGCGGCGACGTCCCGCTCGGCGGCGTCGGTGAGCCGCAGGCGGCGGGCGAGCCGGTCCGCGGGCAGCGCGGACGGTCCCACGACCTCCGCCCACCGGCCGCTCGCGCGCCGCCGGTCGTACTCCATCTGCATCAGGCGGTCCTCGGCGCAGGCGCGGCCCAGCTCGAACCATGCCTCGTCCTCCGTCGGCGCCACCACCGACGGGATGCCGTACGCGTCGCGGGTGATCACGCGGGGACCGCCTCGGCCGTCTCGGCGTAGTGGCAGGCCGCGGACCGTCCCCCGGGCAGCGGGCGCAGCTTCGGGTCCTCGGTCCGGCACCGGTCGGTCGCCAGCGGGCAGCGCGGGGCGAACGCGCAGCCGGTGCGCTCCGCCAGCGCCCCGCCCGCCTCGCCGAGCCGCTGCAGCGGGGCTCGGTTCTCCCGCACCCGGGGACGGGGCGCGGCGGCCAGCAGCAGCTGCGTGTAGGGATGCCGCGGGTCCGCGAACAGCTCCGCGGTGTCGCCCTCCTCGACGATCCTGCCCAGGTACATCACCGCGACCCGGTGCGCCAGGTGCCGCACCAGCGCGAGGTCGTGGCTGATGAACAGGTACGTCAGGCCGCGCTCGTCCTGGAGGCGCCGCAGCAGGTTCACCACCTGCGCCTGCACCGAGACGTCCAGCGCGGACACCGGCTCGTCGCACACCAGGAACTCCGGCTCCAGCGCGATGGCCCGCGCGATCGCGACGCGCTGGCGCTGGCCGCCGGACAGCTCGTGCGGGTAGCGGCCGGCGAGGTCGGGGGAGAGCGTGACCGTCTTCAGCAGCTCCCGCACCTTCGCCTTGGCGTCGCCCTCGACCCGGTGGACGCGCAGCGGCTCCGCGATGATCTGCCCGACGGTCATCCGCCCGTTGAGGGAGTCGTACGGGTCCTGGAACACCGGCTGCATCCGGCGCCGCAGCGCCCGCAGCCCGCGCTTGCCCAGCGCGTGCACGGACTCCCCGCCGACCTCGACCGTGCCCTCGTCGGGACGCTCCAGCCCCAGCAGCAGCCGCCCCGTCGTCGACTTGCCGCAGCCGGACTCGCCCACCAGCGCCAGCGCGGTGCCCTGCTCGATGCGGAGCCCGGCGCCGTCCACGGCCGCGACCGTGCCGCCCCGTACCGCGTACCGCTTGACCAGTCCTTCGGCGACCACCAGTTCACTCATCGCGCGTCCTCCGCCCCTGCTTCGGTTTGTGCGTCGGTGTGCGGATGCCAGCACGCCACCCCTGCCTCCAAGACGGGCGCGGTGGTGCACGCGTCGTCGGCGCGCGGGCAGCGCGGCGAGAACGGGCAGCCCTCGACCACCTCTCCGACGGCGGGGACCTGGCCGGGGATCGACGGCAGCTCGCCGGAGACCGGCCGGTCCGGGTCGGGAACCGAGCGCAGCAGCGCCGCGGTGTAGGGGTGCTGCGGCTTTTCCAGCACCTCCCGGACGGTCCCGGTCTCGACCACCCGTCCCGCGTACATGACGGCGACCCGGTCGGCGATCTCCGCGACCACGCCCATGTCGTGGGTGATGAACAGCACGGCGGTGTCGCGGGTGCGCTCCCGCAGCAGCGCGAGCACCTGCGCCTGGACGGTGACGTCGAGCGCGGTCGTCGGCTCGTCCGCGATGAGCAGGTCCGGCCGCGCGGCCAGCGCCATCGAGATCATCACGCGCTGCCGCATGCCGCCCGACAGCTCGTGCGGCATCTGCCGCGCCCGCTCCGGCGCGTCGGTGATGCCCACCGACTCCATCAGCTCGACCGCCGCGCGGAACCTGGCGGAGCGGCGCATCGGCGTGTGGATCGCCAGCATCTCGGCGATCTGCGTGCCCACCCGGGTGGTCGGGTTCAGCGAGCTCATCGGGTCCTGGAAGATGATCGACACGCGGTCGCCGCGGATGCCGCGCAGCTCCCGCTCGCCGAGGCCGACCAGCTCGGCGCCGTCCAGGCGGGCGGAGCCGGACACCCGCGCCCCGTCCGGCGCGAGCCCCAGCAGGGCGAGCGCGGTCAGGCTCTTGCCGCAGCCGGATTCGCCGACCACGGCGACCGTCTCGCCGCGCCCGACGCGCAGGTCGACCCCGCGCACGGCCTCCCGGCCGGTCCCGAAGTCGACGCGCAGGTCCTCGATGTCCAGCAGTTCAGTCATGGTCCGGCCTGCCCAGGTCGTCGAGGGAGATGTCGAAGCCGTCGAGGGAGATGCCGGAGCCGCCGGCCCGCTCGCGGTGGTGCTCGGCGAGCGCGCCGGCGGTGGCCGTGCACAGCGCGGGATCCGCGACGACGGGGGCGAGCAGGGATTCCAGCGCGTCCACCCGCGCCGGCCGCCCGGACAGCCACGGATGCACGGTGATCATGCACAGGCTGCCGTGCCGCCCGGCGGCCTCGATCTCGGCGGCCCAGCCGCCCCGCAGCGCGGGCGCCGTCGCGGGCGGGCGCGGGTCGCCGCCGACGTAGCGGTAGTAGGGCGCGTCGTCGGTCGCCCAGTCCACCGGCACCTCGACCAGGCCGTCCACGAGGTAGGGACGGTCGTCGCCCATCAGCGAGCTGTCGTAGCCGATGCCCAGCTCGTGCAGCACGCCGAAGATCGTCTGGTTCATGTCCCAGCTCGGCGACCGGTACCCGGCCGGACGGACGCCGGAGATGCCGGCGAGCGTGTCGGCCGCCCTGCCGAGGGTCCGCGCGAGATCGGACCGGTCGAGCGTGGTCGGCGGCTCGTGGCACCAGCCGTGCAGGGCGAGTTCGTGGCCGCGCTCGGCGATCTCGCGGACCTGCCAGGGATAGCGGTCGGCGATCCAGCCGGGCACGAACACCGTCGCCCGCAGGTCCAGGTTGTCCATCATGGACAGCAGGTTCGCCAGGCCGCGCCGCGGACCGTACCGGCGCTGCTCCAGCTCGCCCACGGCCTCGCCCGGCTGGTTCCTGGTGCGCCACAGGTGCGGCGACTCACCGTCGAAGTCGATGGTGAAGCACACGGCCGCGCGTGCGCCCGCGGGCCAGGGGTAGCTCATGGCGTGCCTTTCGCCGGGGTGAAGTCGCCCGCCGTCCGGCCGCCGTCCACGTCCAGGGTCGTGCCGGTGACGAACGACGCCGCGCTCGAACACAGCCAGAGGATCGCCGACGGCGCGTCCCCCGGGCCCGAGGTGCGGTGCAGCGGGATCGCGGCGGTCATCTTCGCGACATGCTCCGCGGGCAGGGCGCTGACCTCGCTGCCCGGCGCGAACCCGGGGCCGACGGCGTTGACCCGGATGCCCGCCTCGCCGCTCTCCAGCGCGAGCCAGCGGGTCAGCATCTCCAGCGCCGCCTTGGTCGCCGAGTACACGCCGCCGGTGCGGGTGGGACGCTTCGCCGCGCCCGAGGAGAGGTTCACGACGCTCCCGGCCGCCCCGGCCGCGGTCATCGTGCCGATCACGTGCCGGGCGAGCTGGTACGGCGCGATGACGTTGACGTCGAACAGCCGCTCCACCTCGGCCCGCTCCGTCTCGGGCAGCGGGGTGCGCGGATAGATGCCCGCGTTGTTGACCAGGATGTCGGCGGTGGGCCAGCGGGCGTCGATCGCCTCGGTCAGGGCCGTCACGCCGTCCCCGGTGGACAGGTCGGCGGGGACGGCGTGCGCGTCCAGCCGTCCCGCCAGCTCGGCCACGGCGCCCGGCCGGCCGTCGGTCAGCAGCAGGTCGGCGCCCTCGGCGGCGAACGCCTCCGCGGTCCAGGTGCCGATGACGCCCGCCGCCCCGGTGATCACCACCCGCTTGCCGGCGAACTCGCCGCGATAGTCCGGAATCATGCCGGTTGCCTCCGTGCCTGCCGCCGCGTTCCGCGGCGGGCTTTCGGTATCTCGGTGCGTTTTGCCGGGTCCAGCCGGTCGCGCGCGGCGTCGCCGAGCAGGTTCGCCGCGAGGACCAGGACGAACAGTGCGATGCCGGGGAAGGCCGCCAGCCACCACGCCGAGGCGATGTACTGCTGCCCGTCCGACAGGATCGAGCCCCACGACGCGGTCGGCGGCTGCACGCCCAGCCCGAGGAACGACAGCGACGCCTCGTAGATGACCATCAGCCCGAGTTCCAGCGTGCCGACCACGATCGCCACCGGCAGCACCTCCGGCAGGACGTGCCGCAGCACGATCCACCACGCGGGCGCGCCGGTCGCGGTGGCGGCCGTGACGAACCCCCTGCCGCGCGCCTGCAGCGTCGCGGAGTGCGCGACCCGCGCGTAGCGCGGCCAGCGCACCAGCGCGAGGCAGACCACCACGTTCAGCAGGCTCGGCCCGAGGACCGCCACGACGAGGATCGCCAGCAGGAAGAACGGGACCGACAGCACGACGTCGACCAGCCGCATGATGACCGCGCCGATCCGGCCGCCGCGCCAGCCCGCGATGACGCCGACCGCGACGCCGAAGACGCCGCCGGTCAGCACCGCGCCCGCGGCGACGAGCAGCGAGATCCGGGTGCCGAAGATGACGCGGGAGAGCACGTCGCGGCCCAGCGCGTCGGTGCCGAGCAGATGGCCGCCGCCCGGTGGCAGCAGCCGCCGCGCCAGCGTGACCGCGTTCGGGTCGTCCGGTGCCAGCAGCGGCGCGAAGACCGCCGCGACCACGTACATCACCAGCACCGCCAGCGGGATGAGCATCGTTCGCCGGTTCACGCCGCACCTCCGACCGTCACGCGCCGGTCGATCACGCCGTAGAGCAGATCGGTCAGCAGGTTGATCCCGATATAGACGGCGGACGCGAACACCACGATCGCCTGCACGACGGGGAAGTCGCGCGCGGACACCGACTGGATGGTCAGCTGGCCGAGCCCCGGCCAGGCGAAGATCACCTCGGTGACCACCGCGCCGCCGAGCAGGTTCGCCAGCTCCAGGCCGGCCACGGTCAGGACGGGGATCGCGCTGTTGCGCGCCAGGTGGCGCAGCACGATCCGGCCGGTACCCGCGCCCTTCGCCCGGGCCGTCCGCACGTAGTCCCGCGACAGCTGCTCCAGGACCGACCCCCTGGTCACCCGGGCGATCGCCGCGGCCGACAGGGAGGCGAGCGTGACGCTCGGCAGCAGCAGCGACAGCGGCCCGTCGTAGCCGGTGGACGGCAGCCAGCGCAGGCCCACCGAGAACACCAGGATCAGCAGCAGGCCCGTCCAGAACGCCGGCATCGCCTGCCCGACCAGGACGACCGGCATCAGCGCCCGCTCCTGCCAGCGACCGCGTTTCAGCGCGGTGACCACGCCGACCGTCACCCCGAAGACGATCGACAGGAGCAGCGCCGCGACGGCGAGGTTCGCGGTGTAGGGCAGCCGTTCGGCGATGAGCTCGGTCGCGGGCCGGTTCTGCACGTAGGAGAAGCCGAGATCGCCGTGCACCGCGCCGCCGAGGAACGACAGGTACTGCCGCCACAGCGGATCGGTGAGGCCCAGCTGCTCGCGCACGCGCTCGATGTCCGCGGCGCTCGCGCCCTCCGGCACCAGCAGCCGGGCCGGGTCCCCGGACAGGCGCAGCGCGAAGAAGACGATCGTCGTCACACCGAACAGCGCGAGGACGGCCTGACCGAGGCGGCCCGCGAGGTAGCGGGGACCGGCCGGGAGGGCGCGGACCCGCCGCCGCGCGCTGATCGCGATGGCCGCCATCTCAGCTCACCTTCATCTGGTCGAGGAACAGGCTCTCCACCGCGTCGGGCGTCCACCGCAGCCGCGTGTTCGCGCCGTAGATCGCGTACGTCTGGAACAGCCCGACGCCCGGCAGGTCGCGGGCGAGCACGTCGAACGCCTGCCGGTACAGCGCCTTGCGCCGCTCGGGGTCGGTGGTCTCCCGGCCCTGCTGGACGATCCGGTCGAAGTCGCGGCTGCTGTAGGAGCTCCAGATCTCGCCGGTGTGGAACAGCGGATACAGGACGCCGTCGGCGTCCAGGCACGAGCACGACCATCTGCCGAACCGGATGGAGCCCCAGTCCCGCGACGGGTCCTGGACCTTCTTCAGATAGGTGGCCTGGTCGCTGTTCCGGATCTCCACGCGCAGGCCCACCGCGGACAGGTCGGCCTGGATGGCCTGCACGATCTGCGGGTCGAACGACGGCGAGGTGGCCATCACCAGCTTCGCCCCCGCGGCGTCCGCCTCGCGCAGCAGCTGCTTCGCGTGCGCCGGATCGTGCCGGTACCCGGGCCGGGACGTGTCGTAGCCGAAGGCCAGCGGGGTGACCAGCGAGTTGATCGGCTTGGCGTAGCCGCGCTGCAGGTTAGCGATGAGCGCGCGGTAGTCGATCGCTTCACTGATGGCCCGGCGCACCCGCGGGTCGTTGGACGGGCCGCCCTTGATGGTGTTGAACGCGAGGTAGGCGACGCGTTCGGTGGGCGTCGACCGGATGGCGAGGTTCTTGTCGCGCCGGATCTGGTCGGCCGCGTCCGGGGTCAGGCCGGTGGCCAGGTCGGCGCGGCGCGACTGCAGGTCGGCGACCCGGCTCGCCACGTTGGGGACGGACCGGAAGACGGCGGTCCGGATCTGCGTGCGCGGGCCCCACCAGCGCGGGTTGGCGCGCAGCACCACCTCCGACCCCGAGGTCGCCTCCTGCAGCGTGTACGCGCCGGAGCCGACCGGCTTGACCGCGAACTGCTTGTCCCCGACCCGCCGCACATAGGCCTCGGGGACGACCGACAGCGTCGTGAGGTAGCTGAGCAGCGTGGGGGAGGGGACCTTGGTGCGCACCACCAGGTCGCCGCCCTCCGCGGTGGCCTTGGTGATGACGGAGAAGTTCGCGTACTGCTGGCTGCCGTAGTCCTTGTCGAGGATGCGGTTGATCGAGTACGCCGCGTCCCCGGCCGTCAGCGGGCTGCCGTCGCTGAACGTCACGCCGCGCCGCATGGTGAACCGCCACGTGGTCGGCTCGGTCTGCTTCCAGTCCGTGGCCAGCCAGGGGACGACCTTGTTCGTCTTCGGGTCGCGGCGCAGCAGCTGGTCGAAGATGTTGCGGTACACCGAGTAGGTGTCGGTGTCGTACTGCTTGCCCGGGTCGAGGGTGGACGGGTAGTTGGCGGTGTCGATCACGATCGTGCCGGGGCCGCGCTGCGCGGTCGCCGGCTGGATGCCGCACGCGGTGGCGCCCAGGCACAGCGCGGCGGCCACGAGCGCCAGGCTTCGTTGAATCATGGTCACTCTCGTCCGTTCCACTCGATTGGACCGAGCCCAGCAGATCAGATCTAATCCGATCTGCCAAGGGGTGCGCGGCAGAGTTTGCTCAGTCGGACGGGATGGGCTCCGTCCTGGCGAGCAGCGGCGCGTCGAGGTCGACCGTCTCCGGGTACTTGATCCCGGCGCCGGTGTTGAGCACCACGACCTCGTCCTCTTCGCCCAGCCAGTTCGACTCGCGCAGCTTGCCGAGCGCGGCGAAGCAGGCCGCCCCCTCGGGGCAGATGAACGCGCCCTCCAGCCGCGCGAGCTCACGCTGAGCGTCCAGCAATTCCTCGTCGGTGACCGCCACCGCGGTGCCCTCGGTCGCGTAGACCGCGTCCAGGACGAGGAAGTCGCCCAGCGCCTTGGGGACCGTGATGCCGAAGGCGACCGTCCGGGCGTCCGCCGGCGGCACGCTCTCGCGGGCACCCCGCTCGAACGCGTCCACGATCGGGGCGCACCCCGTGGCCTGCACGGCGACCAGCCGCGGCAGCTTCGGGCCGAGCCAGCCCAGCTCCTGCATCTCCAGGATGGCCTTGTAGATCCCGATGATCCCGACGCCGCCGCCGGTCGGGTACAGGATCACGTCCGGGACGCGCCAGCCCAGCTGCTCGGCGATCTCGTAGCCCATGGTCTTCTTGCCCTCAAGGCGGTAGGGCTCCTTGAGGGTGGACACCTCCTGGTAGCCGTTCCGCTCCGGGACGGCGGCCGCGACGAGCTTGCCCGCGTCGCCGATCAGGCCGTCCACCCGGTACAGGTCGGCGCCGCTGACCTGGCATTCCTTCATCGTGATCGGCGGCGCGTCCGCGGGCATCGCGATGAGGCCGGCCAGCCCGGCGCGGGCCGCGTACAGCGCCCAGGCCGCCCCCGCGTTGCCGTTGGTGGGCATGGCGATGCCGCGCACGCCCAGCTCCGCGGCGCGCGAAACGCCGACGGCGGCGCCGCGCGCCTTGAACGAGCCGGTCGGGATCAGGCCCTCGTCCTTCATCAGCAGGCGCGGCACTCCCGCGCGCCCGCCGTAGTTCCGCATCGGCAGCAGCGGCGTCATGCCTTCGCCGAGGGTCACCACATGCTCCGGCGAGCGCACGGGCAGAACCTCGTGGTACCGCCAGAGGTCCGGCGGCCGCGCGGCGATGTCGCCGGGCGTCACCGCGCCCCGGACCCGCTCCAGGTCGTAGCGTGCCAGCAGGGGCGCACCTTCGGGCGACGTGCCCGACACCGCGTCGGCGTCGAACCGCGCCCCCGTCCGGGAGCACTCGAGATGGCTGAGGAACGAGAACGGCATGCGGCCTCCAGTTCGGGCTGACGAATGCCGCAATTTTGGATCCAAAATCCCCCGACCGTCAACCGCGCCTCCACTGGCCGGCGGCTGCCGAACGGGGCGCCCTGCTGCGCGCGGACACCTTCACCGGCCCCGCCGACTGGAGCCGCGTCCTCTCCCGCGACCCGGCGACGGCTACGGCCCTGCTGGCGCCCCTCTGCGCCGGCGCAGCCCTGCCAGGCCTGCTGCTCAGCCCTTCCACGGCGCAGCCGCCCGGTGACGTCCTGCCGGCCACGGCGCTGGGCAACGCCCTCCGCGCGGGGGAAATGCGCGCAGGGGAATCCTACGGTCTCAGCACGTCGGCCTCTGGCGGCCATCGCTTACAAGGGGGCGGTCATCTCGGCGGAGAAGGAGCTCTTCCGGCGCATGTCCACGCTGCTGGAGGGTGGCATGGTCCGCCTGCCCCAGGGAAACTCCGCGGCATTCTCGCCTTCGGTAAGCGTCCGACCTCGTCCCCAACGATGCCAATGGCCATGGCGACGCCTTCATCGCCACCCGAGGGTGAGGCCTGAGAGCGACTGACGAAGGCGGCCCGCACGCACACGATGTGCGGGCCGCCGGCGCCCGTGACCGTTCGCTCAGCGGCGGGAGAACTCGGCTCTGAGCCTGCTCGACCAGATGAACGCCTGGGTGCCGAGCCAGATCAGGCCCAGGAGCATGAGCGGGGCGATGAGGGGGCCGTTGTGGTCCGAGTCCAGGTCCAGGCCCGACCCTGCCAGCTCGTAGACGGGCACGACCCAGACCAGGGCCACCAGGCCTTCGACGAGGACGGCCATGGCGAGCAGGGCATGGCGGGCGGACGGGACCGCCACCCGGCCGGCGAGCGACGGGTTCGCCGCGGTGAAAGCGAACATCAACGCGAGCGCGCCCAGCACCCAGGAGATCTCGAATCCGACGTTGGGCTCGATGACCGGGATGCCGCCGGACCGGTGGTGCGCGTACACGCTGAGGGTTTCCAAGTGGAGGCCGCCGAGGATCGCGAACACGAGGATGAGGACGAGCGCCGGCCTGTGCGGCAGGAACCACAGCCCGCACATGACGATGAACGCCACGACCGCGGGCAGCAGCAGAATGATCGATTCTTCCGAGAGCAGCTCGATGGGAGGTGTCGTCTTGGTGTCCTTCCACGGCCCGGCCAGAAAGGCGACGACGGCGAGCGCGGCCCACAGGAGGGCGGCCCTGACCAGGGCCGTTCGGTGGCGCCGGAGCGGGATGTCGCTGGTGGGCGGATGAAGGAGCGCGGTGCGGGGCGGCCGGTGGGGGACGGGCGGCCCGACATCGGCCGCGGTCTCGGCGGTGGGATGCAGGACGGCGTTGAGCAGGTCGCGGACCTGGGCGGGGGAGAGCCGCTCGTCCGGGTCCTTGCGCAGCAGGCCGTTCAGGGCCTCCGCCAGCGGGCCGCCGCACCGGGGCGCGGGCGGCCGCCGGGTGGCGATCGCGACGAAGACGGCTCCATGGCTGGGCCCGTCGAACGGGCGGCGGCCCTCGACCGCCGCGTACAGGCTGGCGGCCAGTGACCACAGGTCCGAAGCCGGGGTGACGGACTTGCCCTCCACCTGTTCGGGCGACATGTAGGCGGGCGTGCCCAGCACCATGCCCGAACGGGTGATGGTGACGTCGCCCTCCAGTGCGGCGATGCCGAAGTCGGTGAGCAGGACCCGGTCGCCTTCGAGGAGCACGTTCGCGGGCTTGACGTCGCGGTGGACGATGCCCTGCGCGTGGGCGGCCGACAGGGCGTCCAGCATCGCGAGCCCGATCGCGGCGACCTGGCTCGGGGGAAGCGTCTTCCGCTCGGCCAGCAGCTGGTCGAGGGAACGGCCGCGGACCAGCTCCATGACGATCCAGGGACGGCCGTCGTCGCCCATCACCCGGTCGTAGATGGTGACGATGCCGGTGTGCCGCAGGCGGGCGGCCGCGCGGGCTTCGCGTTCCATCCGGGCGTACCAGACGCGCCGCTCCTGGTCGGCGACCTGTGCGGGCACCCGGAGCTCCTTGACGGCGACCTCGCGGTCGAGGTCGATGTCATGGGCCCGCCACACCGCGCCCATGCCGCCCTGGCCGATCAGGCCGAGATTCCGGTACCGGCCCGCCAGTACCCCGTCACCGTCCCAGCCCATGATCGAAATCTATCGGTGCCGACCCTCCGGAAGAAGGGGATCCGGACAACTGGCAGACATCCATGTCTGTTTGGTCGCCCGGTGCCGCAGGTCAGGTTGCCGGGGCCCAGCGGTCTGCCATCAGCCTGAAGCTGGGCACGTCATCGAGCGACACCGAGTACTCGTAGGTCCTTTCGTAGCCGATGCTGCTGATTCGCCACTTGCCGTCCGTACAGCGCCGGTACGCCTCCTCGTAGAAGGCCGATCCACGGATCATCACCCGGAACTCCTTGGCGATGACGGTGTCCTCCAGGCACCAGATGCCCTCGGCCTCGTCGCCGTCGACTCGGATCTCGGGCTGGCCCGCGAAATGCACGGTGATGATCTCGGGCCCGAGGTTGGTGCGCATGTAGTCGACGATGGCATCACGGCCGTCCAGGCGCAGTGGCTCGCCGACCGCACGGGTCCCGTAGGCGCCCACGGCGTCCTCGGTGAGGGTGTCGGCGAACTCGTCCCAGTCCTTCAGGTCCAGGCAGCGCAGGTAGCGGTACTTGGCCTGACGGATCTCTTCCAGGGCGTCCAGGTCCATGCGACGTAGCTTGCTCGCCGCCGCCCCCAATGACAAGAACGTGTTCTAATTTCTCTGGCGAGAGGCCGGGGGTCTGCTCAGGCGAAGGGCGGTGGACCGCTTCCGACCAGCGTGATGACGTCGGACCAGACCGCCGAATCACCGAGCGTGACCTGCGCCTCGCGCCCGTCCGGAAGTCGCAGCGTCCGGTCGTGGGGGCCGTCGGCATCGAAGTCGCCGACGGTCACGGTCCCGGACCACTCCCGCTGCTTGGCGCGCAGATCGACGTAGACCTCGGCTTCGGCTCCGCCGCTGCTGATCAGGGTGGCGGGTCCCCGGTAGCGGCTCACGCCTGGGCCTTCTCAGCAGTGCCGGCATGGAGTGTGCTCATGAAGACGCACCATAGCGTCCAGGTCGGACGGCGCAGCCGGGCGCTGGTCACCGCAGATCGCGGGGGACGGCCGTCGTCGTGTGCGGATGCTCGGGGGAGCGGTGCTGGAACGACAGGACGGCGGGGTTCTGGACGACGCCGTCGCGGATCTCGACGGCCCGCCGGACCGTGTTGTCGGTGTCCCAGGCGGCGGGGCCCGTGAGGACCGTCGACAGGTGCGGTATCAGGGCTTGGCCGATCTCCCAGGTCGCGGAGTCCCACAGGTAGGAGGGGCTGTGGTCGACACCGTAGTGGTGGATGTTGTGGCCGACGGTGAACATGGGGTGGGTGAACGTGGTCGGACGCGCCCATTCGAAGCCCATTCCAGCGTCGCATGAGACGTCGACGATGAGGGTGCCGGGGGAGAAGCGCCGCAGGTCGTCGTTCGTGGCGAACATCAGCGGTGCGGCGGTGTCCTGCAGGACGCAGTTGACGACGATGTCGTGCCGGGCGAGGAAGGCGGCCGTCGTGATCGGGCCGTCATCGGTGAGGACGCGGGTCTGAGCGGGGGCCCCGGGGTCACGTTCGAAGTGGACGATCTGTGCCGAGTGGATGGGCGAGCCAACGGCGCTGACGCCCCGGTGGGTCAGGACGTGGACGTCGTGGATCCCATGGGCGTTGAGGGCGGTGACCGCTCCGCGTGCGGTGGCCCCGAAGCTGATGACGGCGGCGCTGCGCCGCCGCCCGTAGGCGCCGGTGGATCCGGTGAGGGCGAGCGCGTGCAGGACGGAGCAGTAGCCGGCGAGCTCGTTGTTCTTGTGGAAGACGTGCAGGTTGAACCCGCCGTCCGCAGCCCAGTGGTTCATCGCCTCGAACGCGATCAGTGTGAGCCGCCCGTCGATGGCGGCCTGGGTGAGTTCCCGGTCCTGGACGCAGTGGGGCCAGCCCCACAGGATCTGGCCGGGGTGCAGCTCCTTGAGGTCGTGGGGCTGCGGCTTGAGCAGCAGGACGACATCGCAGCGGGCGATGAGCCGGTCGCGGGGGAGCAGCCCGGCGACCTGGGGGGCGAGTTCCTCGTCCGGGATGCCGAAGCGTTCGCCGTAGCCCTGTTCGAGGTAGATGCGCGACCGCAGGCCAGGGGCGATCCGCTGGAGGTGCAGCGGATGTATCGGCTGCCGCTGCTCGTTCTCCTTGGCCGTATGCGCCAGGACGCCGAGGGTCAGGCGGGGCTCGGGGTTCGGTTGCGCGGCGGTGGCGCCGGAACGATGAGGTTCATTAAAGACCGACAAGATGTCCCCTCTCGGGGGGAGATGCCGGTGGGGCGGGTCAGCCTCGGGGCTGGATATCGCAGTTCCCCGGCTTATACGACCCTACTCTGGAGATGTCCTCCAAAAGCCTCTGGGGACAGCCGGACGTCGGACCACCTGGAGCACGGGCTCGCGGTACGTGGTTCCGTACGGAGGAGGATGATGGACCCGCGGCGCATCGCCCTCAACCGGCGGCACAGCCAGGAGATGGGTTCGCTGTTCGCGAGATTCCTGGACGCTCGTCCAGATGTCGAGTCCGAAGTTCACGGGGCCCGGATGACCGACGAGCAGGAGGCCGCGTGGACGCGGTTCAGTGCCGGACTCCTTCGTCGTCATCAGTCCGAGCGCTCGGCTCTCGCGGATGTACTCGAAGCCGAACGGCGCCTACGCGAGGTCCGCGACCCCGTTCACGGTCAATGACGCGGCGGCGCAGCAGGTCTGGGTGGTCCATCGGGCTGGGCGCCGCCGGATCGGCCGGGGGGTTGACGGTGCCGATGGGGCCTTTTACGCTCCAGAAAGCGCTCTCTGGAAGCGCTTTCTGAGGAGGTTCGCGGAGGAAAGCGCACTGTTCGGCCTCTCGATGATCACAGCACCGGATCGAGTCTCGATCGGCAGCAAAGGAGCAAGGACATGGAGACGGGACGGCGCGCGTTCCTCGCGGGGACGCTGGGAGCGGCGGTGGCGGGCGCGGTGCCCGTATGGGCGGCGCCCGCATGGGCCGCGCAAGGACGGACGACCGGAACGCTCCGGCTGGACTTCGGCGGGGCGACACCGGCACCGGCGCCGGGCTACGTGCGGGCGGGGACCGAGACCTACACCGAGGCGCGAGGATACGGCTGGGTCTCGGCGGCCGGGCTTAAAGTCCGCGACCGGGGCGGCGATGCTCCGCAGCGCGACTTCGTGTTCGGCACCGATGCGCGCGTGTTCCGGATCGGGGGACTGGCACCGGGCCGCCACCGCCTGCGCGTCCTGTCCGGCGACCTGACGTTCGCCGACCACTTCACCCGGCTGACGGTGCCAGGGGTGGACGGCGGCGAGCCGCTGCCGGTGCTGCATCCGAGCTACGCGCAGTTCGCCGAGCTCACCGCGACACTCGTCGTGCCGGAGGGCGGCACGAGGATCGACGTCACCTTGGACTCGCCCGCGGGCAACTGGGTCGTCAACGCGCTGGTCCTGGAGCCGGCGCCGGATCCGGAGCCGGTCCGGGTCGCCTTCACTGATGCCCCGATCCGGAGCACCTGGGGGCCGATCCTGGACTCGCCGGATCCGACGGCGCCGCTGCTCGACGGCCACCGGTCGCGGTCCGCGGGCGGTCGGGTCCGCCCCACCGGTCTCCGCCGGAGCGACTACCTGCGGCTGATCACGAGCGAGGTGGACTTCTGGAAGGCCGAGCAGGACGCCGACGGCGCGATCATCGATCCCTACCGGAACCGCGAGTTCCAGTACAGCACGCCCGCCTTCGCCCACGCCGCGGCGGCCCTGGTCGCCTACGCCGGACGCAGGGACCTCCTGAAAGCGGCCGCGCTCGCGCTGGACTGGTCGGCCCGGGAACTCGCGGAGCGCACCGCAGCGGACTCTCACGAGGACTTCTACGCGCCGATGCTCGCCCATGCGATCCGGCTCCTGGAGCCGCATGTACCCGCGACGCGCTCGGCAGCCTGGAAGCATGACATCGGCCGGTTCGAGCCGTTCCTCACCTACCGTTCGGCCGTCGGGAACAACAACTGGAACATCGTCGCCGCTAGTGGCGAGGCGCTGTTCCAGAAGATGGGTCTTCGGGTGGCGTCCGACCGTTATCCCGAGGCGAGCTTCGCCGCGCAGGGCAGGCATTTCGACACCTCCTACGGGCTTTACCTGGAAGGCCCGATGCCCTACGACCACTTCCCCCGCCTCTGGCTCGGAGACCTCATCGCGCGGGGTTACACCGGGCCGTACCGCGCCGAACTGGCCGAGGCACTGCGCCGTGCCGCCATCACCAGCCTGTTCATGCAGTCGCCGAACGGCGAACTGCCCGCCGGTGGCAGGTCGGCGCACCACCAGTGGAACGAGGCGGAGCAGTGCGTGACGTACGAGGTCTTCGCGGCACGCGCGCTGGCCGCCGGTGACAGGGAAATGGCGGCGTTCTTCAAGCGGGGTGCGCACCTCGCGTTGCGCTCCATGTTCCGCTGGGTACGTCCGAGCGGGGAGATGCAGGTCGTCAAGAACTGGATGGATCCGGCGCAGAGTTTCGGATACGAGTCCTACTCCGGCCATTCCCAGTACAACCTGCTGCCGATGTCGATGCTCGCCATCGCGTACGAACACGCCGCCACGACCGAGGACGTCAAGGAACGTCCCGCCCCCGCGGACACCGGCGGCTACCTCCTGCACATCGAGCCGCTGCACAAGGTCTTCGCGAACGCCGGCGGCGGTTACGTGGAGATCGACACCGCCGGCGACCACCACTACGACGCGACCGGCTTCATCCGGGCGCACTTCTCGGGCCACTCACCGCAGCTCGGGTCGAGCGACTCGTTGCTGGCCGCACCGAGTTATCGGGTGCCGGACGGCCCCAAACCGCCGACGACCGGAATGGGCGTGGCGTGGTTGGTCGGCCCCGGCCAATGGCGCCACTTCGGTGAGCTCGAACCGAGCCTGACCCAGGACGTCGTCGTACATCCGACACGGCTGCGCGGCGACGACGTCAGGTTCACGGTCCGCTACGACGGCGATTTCGGCGGCGGCGTCACGGCGGTCGAGGAGCGCTTCACCGTCACGCCGCGCGAGACCCGGGTCACCACGATCCTCCACGGCTACGACGGGCCGGTGCGGCGCGTGGTGCCGGTGCTGTCCCACGACGGACGCACTCCCGGCACGATCCAGGTCCAGCGGAACGAGGTGCGTGTCTGGCAGCAGGGCGAGCACGGCACCTCCAAGCTCGCCTACGGCATGCCCGGCGCCACGTCATTGCAGGTCGGCAGCGACGAGTACGGCAACCACAACGGCCTGATGCGACTCGCCGCCGGCGAATATCCCGAAGGCGCCGGCACCGCAGGCGTCACCCTCGTCGTCGCCCCGCACGGCGACGGACGGCTCTAACGCCGGCCGCCGATGACCTGACCGTCGAACTTCAGCAGCGGGCGTACCGCGTAGCGGTTGTGTCGACGGGCGGCACGGGCTTGCAGGATGGAGACCGCGCCGAGGGGCGCGGCCACGTCCGGCGGCCCGGGTTCTCTGGGACGATGTCGGCGTGAGTGACCACGCCGGCCTCCGGGAGGCCGAGGACGATCTGCTGCCTCCGGCCGAGTGGGGGCGGGAGCCCGCCTCACCGGGGAGCCGCGCCGCCTGGATGTTCGGTGTGCTGGCGGTCGTGCTCGTCGGCGGACGGATCTGGCTGGCGCCGCACGTGAGCGCACGCGCGCTGGACGCCTGGTCGACGATCTTCGTTGCGGTGTGCGTGCAGGCGTTGCCGTTCCTGGTGTTCGGCGTCGCGCTGTCGGCGGCGATCACCGTGTTCGTCCCGGCGTCGGTGTGGCGGCGGGTGCTGCCGCGCAGGACCGGGGCCGCGGTGCCGGTCGCGGGGATGATGGGGGCCGTCCTGCCGGGTTGCGAGTGCGCGTCCGTGCCGGTCGCGGGCGGGCTGATGGCCCGCGGGGTGGCGCCCGCCGCCGCGCTCACCTTCCTGCTCGCCGCCCCGGCGATCAACCCGGTCGTGCTGGTCGCCACGGCGGTGGCGTTTCCCGGCAGCCCGGAGATGGTGGCCGGCCGGTTCGCCGCCTCACTGATCGTGGCCGTGCTGGCCGGGTGGACGTGGCTGCTGGTGGGCAAGGGCGAATGGATCAAGGCCCCGTCCCGGCCGCGGGCCGACCCGGCCGCCGGGCGGCTGGAGGCGTTCGGCCAGGCGATGCGGCACGACGTCATGCACGCCGGCGGGTTCCTGGTGGTGGGCGCTGCCGCGGCCGCCACGATCAACGTGGCGATCCCCGCGGACCGGGTCGACGCCGTCGCCGGGATCCCCGTGGCGTCGGTGCTGCTGCTGGCACTGCTGGCGGTGCTGATGTCGATCTGCTCGGAGGCCGACGCCTTCGTCGCGGCCAGCCTGTCGCAGTTCTCGACCACGGCGCGGCTGGCGTTCCTGGTGGTCGGCCCGATGGTCGACCTGAAGCTCATCGCGCTGCAGGCGGGGTTCTTCGGGCGCCGGTTCGCCGTCCGGTTCGTCCCGCTGACGTTCGTCCTCGCGGTCTCGGTCAGCGCACTGGTGGGAGGGGTGCTGTCGTGAGCAGGGCCGCGCAGAGCATGCTGCTGGTGCTCATCGGCGCCGCGGTGCTGTGGATCACTGTGGGCAGTGGCGAGTACGTCAACTACGTGCGGCCCGGCTTCCGGTACCTGCTGGCTCCCGCCGCGATCGTGCTGCTGGTGCTCGGTGCCGCCGGTGTCCGCCGGGAGTGGCGCGGCACCCGGGATGACGATCACCCCGCCGAGCACGGCCATGATCACTCGCGCGGGCCGCGGGTGGCCTGGCTGCTGTGCCTGCCGGTGCTGGCGCTGTTCCTGATCGCTCCTCCCGCGCTCGGCTCGTTCACCGCCGCACGCGGCACCGGGCGGACGGCGCCGCCCCCGGCCGCGCCGACGGAGGGATTCCGCCCCCTGCCCCGGACCGGGGCGCCGGTGGCGATGAGCATGGGGGAGTTCATCGGCCGCGGGTACCTGGCGCAGACCGGTGACCCGGCGAGTCTGCAGGGCGTCCCGGTGCGCCTCACCGGGTTCGTCGCCCCCGGCGTGAAGGGGGAGGGCGGCTGGCGGATCGTCCGCCTCAAGATCGCCTGCTGCGCGGGCGACGCGGTCCCGTTCCCGGTGACGGTGCGCGGGCTGCCCCGGCCGCCGTCCGACACCTGGGTCCAGGTCGTGGGCGTCTGGACGCCGCCGGCGACCGGACGCTCCAGGACGGTCGTCCAGGCGGTGCGCGGCCGGTCCCTGCAAAAGATCGAGAAACCCCGCACCCCCTACGAATGATCAGGCGTCCGACCGGTCTTATGCTCAGGTCGGCATCGGCATCTTACGATTGGGCCATGATTTCTGCGGCCGGCCCGCTTTGTTTTCGGGCATCAGGACACGTGGGCCGCGACCGTCCGTGACCACGGGGATCAGATGAAATGGTCCAAGGGGCTGACCTTGTTTTCCTGGGAATGAACGGCCGATTCGGCGATCTCGTCGGTGTAGATCAGGGCGCTGTCCGGCGACCGGGCCTCCGTGCGCGGTAGCCTTGATCGGTATTACGATCGGTTCGGGTGCATGATCCGTCGGCGGCGCAAGCTTGCTGTCCGTAACTGTGTGCAGGTCACAAAGGCGTGAACGCTTTCGCGTCCAATACGGTAAGCATGATGTTCCTTGCGCTTGATGACCGACCGGCTGACCATGACGTATGCCCCGGATCCGGATGATTTGAAAGGCGGTACGTGGCCTGCTGTTTCAGCAGAAGTGAATACCAGCGTGCTCTTGATCGCCGGAACCTGGCAGCGTCCCCCCTTGCCCCTGGCAGGCCGACCCGTGAGCGGACACCATGACGAATGATCTCCTGCCAACGAATGATCTGCTGTCCTTGTCGACGGACGAGTTCATCGCCGGCATCGACACGGTCGCGTCCAAGTTCGACTCCGCGACCTATCCGCAGCAGATCCTTCCCCCCGACAGCTGGGCGCTTCTGGTGCGGGCCGGGGTTCGGCTTCCGACTCTGCCCAAGCAGTACGGCGGACGCGACAGCAGCGTCGAGATGTGCCGGATCGTCGAGACCACATCCGAGTGGAACCTGGCGCTCGGCGTACACGTGATAGTCAACACGGCACTCGCGCTCTTACCCGTCGTGAAGTGGGCCGGAGAAGAGGCCAAACGGGAGATGCTGCCGCGGTTCGCAGGCGGCGATCCGCTGATGGCCGGCCTCGCCGCCACCGAACCAGGTGCCGGCTCGGCCCTGTCGGCCATGGCGACCACGTTCGAGGAGGTGGACGGAGGCTACCGGATCCGCGGGCGCAAGCACTGGCAGGCACTCAGCTCCTCCGCACACTGGTGGCTGGTCCTCGCGAAGAACGCCCACCGCCGTCGCGAGTACGGTTACTTCGTCGTCAAGCGCAGCGAGGGATTCCGCACCGTCGAACTGTACGAGGCGCTCGGCCTTAAGCTGATCGACTACGGAGTCAACGACATCGATGTGACCGTCCCCCGGCACCGGCGGATCAACGCCGAGGAACCGGGCCTGAACTCGGTGGACATGTTCCTGGCGTCGCGGGCGCTGCTCGCGGCGGCGGGATCTGGATTCCTGCGCCGCATCAGCCGCGAGGCCCACACGTACGCCGATGGCCGCCAGATCGGGCGGAAGCCGCAATCCAAGATCGGGTTCGTCAGATACAGGCTCGCGGCCATCGACACCTCCGCCACCATCTGCGAGGCGCTCAACCACTACCTGCAGACGATGCTGGACTTCAAGCGCGACATGACCCCCGCGTTTCCGGCCGTGCAGGCCCTCAAGACCGTCGCCACCGAGCGGGTGATCAGCGCGGCGCAGCACTACCAGCAGCTGACCGGCGCCGAAGGGTACCGCTGCGGATCGCCCACCAATATCGCCGGTCAGGCGTTCCTGGACACCCGGGTCTTCAGCATTTTCGACGGCAACAACGACATGCTCAGCCAGCAGCTCGCCGCCTACTGCCTGACCCGGCGGTCCGGCCGGCCCCTCAGCCGGTTCCTGGCCGACTGGCCGCTCACGGCGCCCGCCGTCAGGGCGCTCCAGGCCGACCTGAGCTTCCTCGACCAGCGCCTGGGCCAGGCACATCAGGTCCTGGCCGGCCGCGTCGTCGGCTACCTGTTCGCGATCGCCCAGGTCGTCAAGTGGGCCGCCGAGACGGGTGCCGACCCGAGACGGGCCCGGCCCGCCATCGAGTTCCTCAGAAATGACATCGCCGGTGTCGCCGCGGAATTCCGCCTGCTGGCCACCGGAGTACTCGACGCCTATGGAGCAGGGCGGTAGGCCGGCGATCAGCCTGGCCGGCCCTCGCGGCGCTGGATCCGGCCGACCAGGTCGGCCGCCCGCTGCTTCATGAGATCCAGTCCGGCCTTGCCCCACGGGCGCGGCTCGTTGTCCACGACGCAGACCGTGCCGAGAACCGTGCCCGTGCGGTCCGTCAGCGGAGCTCCGGCGTAGCTCCGGACCATGAGCTTGTCGACGATCGGATTGCCGGCGAAACGCGGATAGTCGAGAACGTCGTCCAGAATCAGCGCCTTGCGCCGGACGACGACGTGCGGGCAGTAGCCGGCATTGAGGGGTATTCTCGCCCCGAGAATACCGTCCACGATTTCGGCGGCGGCCGGCGGTGTGTAGACACCGCACACGAACTGATCGTCGCCGACGAGGTTCACGAAGGCCACCGGTGTGCTGGGAAGCCCCACGAGCTTTTGTGCGTCCATCGCGACCTGGTGAGCGAACTCATCGAATTCGCTCTCCCGTGCCTGCCCCAGGCCGAGTTCCCGCAGCCGCGCCACGCGCTGGGACGCTTCATGGTCAGGCGGTATCAAGGGACGGGTCGGGAGTTCGTATGCCTGGTCATTGGGCGGATACGTCACGGGGACCTCCAGGTATGGCCGGGTGTGAAAGTCGGCATGAGTATTGTCAGATGGAGACGGCAGGGGCGGCTGTCAGCAGATGCCGGATCAGGGCACGCAGGGCCGCAAGGGCGGAGGAATGGTCCCGCGCGTCGCATACGACGATGGGGACGCGCGGGTCGAGGTTGAGGGCCGTCCGGACCTCGTCGGATCCGTAACGGAACGCGTTGTCGAACTCGTTGACCGCGACGAGGAACCGGGTCCCCCGATTCTCGAAGAAGTCGACGGCCTCGAAGCAGTCCTCCAGGCGGCGGGTGTCGGCGAGCACGATGGCGCCCAGCGCCCCGGCGCACAACTCGTCCCACAGGAACCAGAAGCGTCGCTGGCCCGGCGTCCCGAACAGGTAGAGGACGATCCCGTGCTGCTCGATCGTGATTCTTCCGAAGTCGAGCGCCACGGTGGTGGTGGACTTGCGCTCCACCCCGTCGAGGTCGTCGATGCCGACGCTGGCCGAGGTGATGAGTTCCTCGGTGCTCAGCGGCTCGATCTCGCTCACCGCACCGACGAATGTCGTCTTCCCCACGCCGAAACCGCCCGCAATGAGGATCTTGACCTGGGTGGGGAGCGCCTCGTCAGGCTCGTTGTAGGCCATCGAGCAGCTTCTCCAAAAGGGCTCGGTCGGTGGGATCGGCCGCTGTTCGCGGCGCGTGCGCGTTCATCGCCCGGCCGTCCACCAGATCGGAGATGAGGACCTTGGTGACCACCACGGGAAGCCGCAGATGCGCCGCGACCTCCGCGACCGAGGTCGGCGTGCGGCACAACTCGAGTGCCTTCGCATGCTCCAGATCCAGGGCGGGGGGACGCCGGCCGGCCGCCACCACCAGGGACAGCAGGTCGAGGTCGACGGTCGGATGGGTGCGGCCGGCGGTCACCGTGTACGGGCGCACGAGCAGTCCGGCGTCGTCGTCGAGCCAGACCTCGTCGTCTCCATCGCCTGCGGTGGTCAAGTCGCTGGGTCTCGCTTGCTCGTCGCGGCCGCCGGCCGTGCCGCGGTGTGCAGGAAGGGCCGGACGGCCTTGATCAGCCGGGCCGTCTCGAAGCCGACCACGGCCGGATCGGCCTCCGCCCGCGCCAGCACCGCGAGCACGGAATTGGAACCGGCCCAGGAGATGTACAACTGGCTGGACCTGAGTTCCGCGACGACCTGCCGCACGTCGTTGCTGTCGTCGAACTTCGTCCCGGCGCTGCGGGCCATGGAGAAGAGACCCGAGGCGAGCGCGGCGAGCTGCTCCGCACTGGTGCGGTCGAATCCGTCGGAGGCTTTCAGCATGCCGTCGGACGACAGCAGCACGCTGCCGCGAATGTCTGGAACCTCCTCGCTCAGCGCCCGCAACAGCCAAGCCAGGTCCTGAGGTCGGTTCGGGGAGACGCCACTCAATGGACACTCCTAATCATGGGTAAGTCCCCTCAGTTCGCACTGTCGGGATCATCAGCGGGGGCGTCGTCCTCGTCGGCACGGCGCAGACCCTGCTGGAATGCCGCCATGAAGCCGGGATCGTGTTCGACGTCCTGAACGTCCTGCTGGGGAGCGGGCGCATTGGCCAGTTCGGGCGCCAGGCTGGCCTGGGCCTGGCGTTGCGGCAATGGCGGCCGCTCACCGGCACCGTCCGGAAGGCCGGGCCCGGAGCCGGAGACACGTGCCGGTGGCGGAGCCGGAACGCTGACGGCCGGTGGCGGCGCGGGAAGGCTCACGTCCGGTGGTGCCGCGACGGCGTTCACCGGTTCCGCCCGCGGCGGCGTCTCGGCCGCCTCCGCTTCCATGCCGTCCAGTTCCTCCGGTACGACGACGATGGCCTGCGTACCGCCGTAGACATTGCCCTGGAGTTGGACGCGGACTTTGTGACGGCGAGCGAGCGCTGAGACCACGACGAGCCCGATGCGCCCGTCCTTCAGCAGCTCCTCGGTGTCGGCCCGCTCGGTGTCGGTGAGCAGCTCGTTCAGCCGCCGCTGGTCTCCCCGCGGGATACCGAGGCCGCGGTCTTCGACCTCGATGACCATGCCCGCGGTGACCCTCTCGAAGCGAATGAGCACCTGCGTGTGCGGCGGGGAGAACTTGGTGGCGTTCTCGATGAGCTCGGCCAGCAGGTGGACGATGTCCGCGACCGCGCCGCCGTGCAGGCTCCCGTCGACCGGCGGCACCACCTTGACCCGTTTGTAGTGCTCCACCTCGGCGATGGCCGAGCGCAGCACCTCGTACAGGGTCACCGGCCTGGTCCACCGGCGGCGCGGCGCGGCGCCGCCGATCACGGCGAGGCTCTCGGCCTGGCGGCGCATGCGGGTGCTGAGGTGGTCGACCCTGAACAGCCCCTTGAGGAGGTCCGGATCCTCGACCTGGTTCTCCAGCTCGTCGAGCCCCAGGATGGCCCGGTGGGACAGTGACTGCATTCGCCGGGCCAGGTTGACGAAGACGGCGACCCGCTGGCTGCCGCCACCGGCTTCGCGGCTCGCGGCGCCGATCATGGCGTTCCAGGCCGCGCTCTGCGCCTTGCGTAGTTCGTGGGCGAGCCGCAGGTAGGGGTCGGCGGTGTCGGGGGCCGGAAAGTCCTTCCTGCTCGGGGCGGCGGTCTCACCGGTACCGAGCCTCTCGGCCAGCCGCTGCAGGTCCCGCTGGCCGCGGGCGACCAGGAGCCCGAGCTCACCGAGCCGCCGCTGCGCGTTCTCCTGATCGTGGACGGCCGACTCGGTGCGCTGCCGGTGCATCCGGCGGGTCGCCACGTCCGCCGCCAGGATGGCGGCTCCGAGAGTGATCGCGACCCCGAACGCCGCCGTGGCCAGCACCAGCCGCGCCCCCTGGGACGCGGCGTCGCCGCTGTACAGGACCGCGGCGGCGGCGAACCCGAGAACCGCCACTATGGCCGTGGGGAGCACGGAAATGGACAGGTGGAGAGCGCGTATTTCGCTTTTCCGATGCATACCACGGGTCGCTGGCCTGCCGATTCGCCGAACATCCTGGTATTCGGCGCCGGCAGCGGATTCGAAGGAGTCAGGCATCGGCGTCCTCTGTGGATCAACAGCAGATCACGATGGTGAGTAATACGTGCCCTCGTATGGGCACACCCATATATAGGCTGGCACAACGCCTTGAGAAGGAGGCAAGGATTGCCGAGATTGCTGCGGGTCCGGGTCTGCTATCGAGGCGTCTATCCTAGGATGTCCACTTTTTCATAAAATGTAATATTTTCGCGAATCGACCCGCGTTCACCAGCACAGCCGCCGCGCTTTTCGTGGAGCGGACGGCTGAAAAGTCGAAAACGGGCGGCCGATAACCCGGGCCTTGCGTTGAGAGCGGCGATCGCTACTTCTGATCCGTGATCATATGGCCTGTCGAGTACCCGATGGTGGTGAGGGAAATAAGCACTTCCCCGGTGAACAGCGCAAGTCCGGGACGCCAAGAAGTGCGCCATGAGCGGTTCCGGCATGGTGCCGGCCAGATAACCCCTGCCGCGGTCGATCGGGTTTCGGTATGACCCGGTCATACCGAGGTGCCAGCCGAAAACGGCTACCGGTGTGGGACGCGGGACGAGCCGTCGGGTCACCAGTCTGGAGACGCGACGCCCGCCGAGCGACCGAGGAGCCCTGTTGCGTTTCCGCCGTTCCAGCCTGCCCGTCCTTCTGCTGGCCGCGACGGCCGCGGGAGGATGCGCCACCACGTCGGTCGCCCGGGAGGTGTCCGGCGGCCGGCCGGCGGCCGGGCAGGTGTCGCTGCCGCGTCCGACCGGGCCCTTCAAGGTCGGCACGACGTCCCTGCATCTGGTCGACCAGAGCCGCCGCGACCCGTGGACGCCGTCGCGGGCCCGCGAGCTGATGGTCAGCGTCTGGTATCCCGCGAGCGCCCCGGGGAAAGAGGACGTCCCGCACATGACGGCGAAGGCCGCGGCGCACTTCGGTTCGGAGCAGGGCGCGGCGACGCTCAACCTGGGGATGCCGCCCGGCAGGGCGGACTGGGGCGCCGTGCGCACGCACGCCACGGCGGACGCGCCCGTCGCCCGGAAGGCCGGACGGCTGCCCGTCGTGCTCTACTCGTCCGGGCTCGCCGACCCGCGGACGTGGAACACCACCCTGGTGGAGGACCTGGCCAGCCGCGGCTACGCCGTGATCACCGTCGACCACACCGGCGAGGCGTCCGAGGTGGAGTTCCCCGGCGGGAGGCTCGTCACCGGCCGGTTGGCCGAAGGCACTCCGCCGACCTCCCCCGCCGAGGTCACCGCCCTGCTGAAGAAGGCCATGGCCGCGCGCGTCGCCGACGCCCGGTTCGTCCTGGACCGGCTGCCCGGCATCGGCCGGGGCCGCTTCGGCGGAGCCCTCGACGCCGGCCGCGTGGGCATGGTGGGGCAGTCGGCCGGCGGGTTCACGGCCGCGCAGACGATGCACGACGACCGCCGTGTCCGCGCGGGCGTCAACATGGACGGCCAGATGGACTACACGGGCGGCAAGCCTGACGGCAGCGAGCTCAGCACCGTCGCACGTGACGGCCTCGACCGTCCGCTGCTGCTCATGGGCACCGAGTCGGAAGGCTCCGGCGACCACACCGAGCAGCCGTCCTGGGACGCCTTCTGGCGCAACACCCGGGGCTGGAAGGGCGACGTGACGCTGGCGGGCTCACGGCACGCCACCTACACCGACGCCGAAGCGCTGCTCCCGCCGCTGGCCGAGCAGGGCATCGCCCCGAAGGGCGGCCTGACCGGCGCGGTCGGCACCGTCCGGCCCGCGCGGGCGATCGCGGCGGAACGCGCCTACGTCACCTCCTTCTTCGACCGCTGGCTGCGTGGACGAGACGACCACCTGCTGGACGGCCCGTCCTCACGCTTCCCCGAAATGCGCTTCACCGCCTGACACATCCGCGTCGATGCCGGCCGATCGCTACCAGGGCAGTGGGCCTTCCTCGCTGAAGAACCCGCCGGTCGGGCCGTCCTCGCCGAGGGTGGCCAGGTGCACCACCACGGCCGCGCCCTGCGCCGGGGTGAGGAAGCCGCTGTGGCCGTTGATGTCGGTATCGACGTAACCGGGGGCGGCGGCGTTGACCAGGATGCCCTCTTTGCGTAGCTCGTTCGCGTACTGCAGGGTCAGCGCGTTCAACGCGGTCTTGGACGGTGAGTAGGCCGCCGACGTCAGCCCCGACAGGGGCCCGTCGACCTCGGCGGTCATCGCCAGCGAAGCGGCGTGGCTGGAGAGGTTGACGATCCGGGCGGCCGGGGACCGCCGCAGCAGCGGGAGCACCGCGTTGGTCATGGTGATCACTCCGAAGACGTTGGTTTCGAACACTTCGCGGACCAGTTCCACGTCGACGGCGCTGGGGATGCGGTCGAGGGCGTCCTGGGGTGCGGCCTGTCCTGATCCGGTGATGCCGGCGTTGTTGACCAGTACGTCCAGGCGGCCGAGGCGGTCGTCGATCCAGGAGGCGGCCGCCTGGACGGTGGACGGGTCGGTGACGTCCAGTGCGACCGCATGCGCGTCGCCTCCGGTGGCGCGTATCGCCGCCGCGGTCTCCTCGCCGCGCCGCGGGTCACGGGCGCCGATCAGGACGGTCGCCCCCTGTGCGGCCAGTAGTTCGGCGACCGCGCGGCCGATCCCCTTGTTCGCGCCGGTGATCAGGACCGTCCTCGGCTGCGACGTGTACTCGTTCATGGGTTGGATTCCCCTTCCGTTCAGGGCGTGTGATGTATCGCGAGCGTTTGCGCACGGTGTGCATGCCGCGCCCGTCCATGAAGATGCAGGTCCCGCGGTTTCTGTGACCGGTATGCCCTGTGGTGCGCGTCACCTAGGCGGGGACGGCGGTGGCTCGGAGAGCCGGTCCCGCGTGGCCCTGTGCTAACTTGGTCGTATGACCAACTTGGCCAATCGACCAACTTCGCCGCGCGGCGATCGGCGACGGCAGCAACTGGTGGACGCCGGGGTCGCGCTGCTGGGCCGGGAGGGGTGGCCGGGCGTGTCCACCCGTGCCGTGGCTGAGCACGCCGGCACCAACCCAGGCTTGATCCATTACCACTTCGGGGGCCTGGCCGGGCTGCATGCGGCGATCTTCCGGCAGGCCACGGACCTCATCCTCGGCCCCATGATCACCGAGCTCCTGGCGGCGCCGGACGAGCGGGCGGCGCTGGAGATGATGCGACGCCAGCTGGCCCGGACCCCGGCCGACGAGCAGGCGACCCGGCTGGCCGCCGAGCTGATCATGGGCGCGATGCGCGATCCCGCCCTGGGGGTGGTGCTGCGCGACGAGCTTCGCCACGCCCGCACGCAGATCGCGGAGCGTCTCCGGGAGCTGCATCCCGGCTGGCCGCGGGCCCGGCCGACCGGGGTGGCCACCCTGATCGCCGCGTCGATCGACGGGCTGATGCTGCACTACATGATCGACGGCGAGCTCCCGGTCGGCGACGCCCTGTCCGCGGTGGGGGAACTGCTGGAGGGGGAGGCGTGAAAGTCCTCATCAGCGGAGGCGGCGTCGCCGGGCTCACCCTGGCCTACTGGCTGCGCCGCCGCGGCGTCGAGGCGGTGATCGTGGAACGCGCCGCGCACGGCCGCCTGGGCGGGTACGGCATCGACTTCTTCGGCACCGGGTACGACGTCGCCGGCCGCATGGGCATCGTCGACCGGCTGGCGCCGCACCGGCTGCCGGTCGACTCCATCGACTTCGTCGATGCCGCCGGCCGCGTCGGCGCCCGGCTGACGACACCGCTGCTGGACAAGATCATTCAGGGGCCGCATCTCGCGCTGATGCACACCACCCTCGAAGGCGCGCTGCTGGACGCCGTCGAAGGCGAGGTGGAGATCCGCTTCGGGGAGACCGTCACCGCCGTGCGCGACACCGGCTCGGCGGTCGAGGCCGACTTCGCCGGCGGCGGCACGCAGCGGTTCGACCTGATGGTGGGCGCGGACGGGATCCACTCCCGGACACGGGAACTGGTCTTCGGGCCGGAGCCGGAGTTCGCCCGGTATCTCGGCTGCCGGCTGGCGTGCTTCCCGGTCGCCGACCGGTACGGCTGGGGCCGGGCCAGGGTCCACTGCACCGAGCCCGGCCGGCAGGTGGTGGTCTACCCCACCGGCCGGGCGGGCGAGCTGATCGCCCTCTTCCTGTTCAGGTCATCGCGCACCGGAAACGTGCCGCGCGATGAGCGCCCCGGCCTGCTCCGCTCGACCTTCGGCGGCATGGGCTGGCTCACGCCCTCGCTCCTGGCCGAGGCCCCCGCGGATGAGCCGATCTTCATGGACACGATGACCCAGATCGTGATGCCCGCCTGGCATCGCGGCCGGGTGGCGCTGGTCGGCGACGCGTGCGGCTGCATGACCATGGTGTCGGCGCAGGGCGTGTCCATGGCGATGGCGGGCGCTTACGTCCTCGCCGAGGAACTGGCGACCCGCGGCGACCACCGGCTCGCGTTCGCCCACTACCAGGAGCGGATGCGTGCGGAGGTCTCCCGCCGGCAGCGCAACGCGCAGATGTTCACCCGGTCCCTGGTGCCCGGCACCCGCCCCGGCCTGGTCGCACAGAGCCTCGCCCAGCGGCTGGTCATGCGCGAAGCGTTCGCACCGGTGCTGCGCCGCCGGTTCGGCGCGGACAGCATCCTGCCTCCGCAGACTTCCCAACCCGTCAAGGAGTGACCCATGGAGATCGTTGAGAGGCCCGCCCCGCCGACCGGCCTGCGCCGCCTGCTGTGGCGGTTGCCGATCCGGCTGTACCGCATGGGGCTGGGGCCGCTGCTGGGCCGCCGCATCATGCTGCTCACCCACACCGGCCGCGTCTCCGGCCGGCCGCGGCAGGTCGTCGTCGAGGTCGTCCAGAAGGACGGGGACGGCTACGTGGCGGCTTCCGGATTCGGTCCCCGAGCGGACTGGTACCGCAACGTCATGGCCACCCCCGGCGTCACTCTCCAGATAGCCGGGAAGAAGATCCAGGCGACCGCCGCCCCCATCGCGACCGACGAGGGCGCCGAGATCATGGCCCGGTACGCCCCCCGCCATCCGGCCGCCGCCCGGCAGCTGTGCAAGCTCATGGGCTTCGCCGTCGACGGCAGCGTCGAGGACTACCGCCAGGTCGGACGGCAGATCCCCTTCGTGCGATTCACGCCGGGGACATCGTCCGAGAACCCTGGCTGAGCCGTTAGAGCACCGGTGCATGTGGTGGCAGCCGATGGACGGCGCGCGCGGGTGTCCGGGGTGTGCCGAGGGGAATGGGTCTGGTGTCCGATCGGAGGGGATGAGTATGACCGGGCAGGTGGAGGACCGGCCGGGCACCATTCATGATCGTTTGGTGGAGGCGATGCACTCCGGGGTTCTGGCCACCGACGAGCGCGGCCGGATCACGGCATGGAACCCGCGGGCCCGGGAACTGCTCGGCTACACCCGCGACGAGGTGCTGGGAAAGCCGATGCACCGGCTTCTGCACCGGGACGCCGACGGGCACGTCCCGCCCGAACGGGACTGCCGCCTCATCCGCGCGCTGCGCACCGGCGTCCCCGATCACGGGGAGGACCAGCGGTTCGCCCACCGGGACGGGCGGATGGTGATGTGCTCCTGGTCGTCCGCGCCGATCTCCACCGGAGACCAGGACGGGACCGGACCCGCGGGCGGGGCGGTGGCCGGGCTGGTCATCGTCTTCCAGGACGCCGCCGACCGGGTCGCGGTCGAGCACGAGCGGCGCGACCAGATGTCGCGGGTGCGGCGGGCCAATTCCCGGTTGAGGCTGGTCGCCGAGGTCACGACGGTGCTGTCGTCCACGCTGAACGAGCAGGAGGTGCTGCGGCGGCTGGTCCGGCTCGTGGTTCCCGCGCTGGGGGATTGGGCCGAGGTCGATCTGCTGGTTCCCGACGGCCGCGTCGAGCGGGTGGCCGCGACGCACCACGAACTCTCCGCCGCCGACATCGCCGGGCTTGAGGGGCCCCTTCCGCCGCTCCCGCGGGTGCCGCGCGGACCGCTGGCCCAGGTACTGCGCGGCGGCACCGCGGTCGTGGTCAGCGGGGAGGCCGACGTGCGGTCCGACGAACCGCTGGACGCCGCCCAGCGCGAACTCTTCCAGGTCATGGACGCCCAGAGTGCGATCATCGCCCCGCTGGCCGCCCGAGGTGAGACCTATGGCGCGCTGACGCTGGGCTACTCCCGTCCAGGACACGGCTACGGGCCGGACGACCGGCTCGTCGTCGAGGACGTCGCGCGCCGCACCGGCCTGGTCCTGGCCAACACCCGCCTGTACGCCGAGCAGCGCGACACGGCCGAGGCGATGCAGCGCAACCTGCTCACACCCCTGCCGCAGCCGGGCGATCTGCGGCTGGAGGCGCGGTACGTGCCCGCAGCCCAGGTCAGCTGGGTCGGCGGCGACTGGTACGACGCGTTCGCGCTGCCCGACGGCGCCATCGGAGTGGTCATCGGGGACATCGTTGGCCACGACCTCCAGGCGGCGGCCCGCATGGCCCAGGTCCGCAACATGCTCAGAGCCCTGGCCTGGGACATGGCCGCGCCGTCCAGTACCCCGCCGCCCAGTGCCGAGCCGTCCAGTGCCGCGCCGCCCAGCGGCGTGCTGGCCCGCCTCGACGGCGTCATGGCCGCCGTCAGCGACGCCGATCTCGCCACCGCCGTGTTCGGCCGCGTCGAGGAAGCCGCCGATGGGCGATGGCATCTCCGCTGGTGCAACGCCGGCCATCCACCGCCGCTCCTGATCACCGGCGACGGCGGCACGCATTTCCTGGACGAGCACGGAATGCTCCTCGGCGACCCCGACCTGACCGGGAATCGCCCTGACGGAGCCCGTGTCCTTCCGCCCCTGTCCACACTGCTGCTCTACACCGACGGCCTTATCGAGACCCGCGACACCGACCTGTCCGACCGCCTCACCAGCCTTCGCCGCCACGGCTCCCATCTGGCCCAGCTGCCCCTGCCCGACCTGTGCGACCAGATCCTGGAGCGCATCGAGCCCAGCGGCGAGGACGACGTCGCGCTTCTCGCTCTCCGCATTCCCGGCTGACGGCCGCGGTCGCGCGCACTCCCCGCCGTCCCGTGATCGAGCCGCGGGATGAGCGGGTCGCAGGAATGGACCGGGAGCGGTGGGCCAGCTTATGCTACGTGCAACGGCGGCAATCGCCTGCCGGCCGCTCCAGACCCTGGCGGCATAGCGCATGCGCTCCAGGGAAGGGGCTGTCATGAGAGCGAGCGAGTCGTTGCCCCCGTCCTTCGTTCTGCCCGCGGCGCCGATGCGGCATGACGACACGGCAGGCGAACGCGTTTCAGGCGGGGCACGGATCAGTCTTCGGCGCACGGACGTCGTCCGCGGTGCCGGGTCGGCGGCGATGCTGATAGCGCTCGCCGGGGAGATCGACGCCTCCAACAGCGGCTGGCTGACCGCCCAGCTCACCACGACGATCACCGGCGTCTCCGCCGGCAACGCCGCCGCGGGATACGACCGGGGTGAGTTGAGCGGCGTGATCCTGGATCTCACCGGCATCAGGTTCTGCGACGCCAGCGGCATCGCCGCCCTGGTCAAGGCATTCAGGCACGCCCAGGACCGGCGCCTGGGCCTGGAGTTGACCGGCGCCCACGGCCGCGTTGCCCGCGTCCTCCAGATCACCAAGGTCGATGAGGCTCTCACCCTTCATCCACGGCTCGAAGGCGCGTTGGCGGCGTTGACCGCCCCACGGAAATAGGCCCCCGCGCGGGCGGCGTCACCGTGCCGACGGACGCCCTGAAACAATGAGCATAGGAAAGGGCAATCGAATTTTACGTCATGCCCCGGTACTATCGGAAATTTACGAGCATAATGTAGATATGCGGTAAACGATGACATCCGCTCTTTCGGAGCGGCCTTCCCGGTTCATCTCGGAAAATCGGGTTTCTTTCCCAGGTTTTTGTTCGACCACCCGAGATGGCGCCCCTGGCGGCTTGTCCCGACCGACAACACACCCCGGGCCCGCCATCAGCGGACCCTGGTGAAAGGGATTCAGATGCGAACCACTGCTGAACGACGAACGACCATCGGTTTCTCGCCGTCTATGACTCCCCGGCTTGCGCTGCGGTCATCGGCCCCGGCCGGCCGCAGCGGCCCGAGGCAGGACGGCTCGGGCCGCACACTGCTGGACGGCGGCTGGTGGCCTCGCTCGGCCGATCCGGCCGTCGAACTGCCCGGGCTGGTTCTGGCCTTGCAGGCCCACGGTCCACCGGACGACCACCGGCCCATCGCCCACATCCTGCTGCGGACGGCCGACTGGGACACCCACCCCCGCCGGCTACGCGTCGACGCCGCCCATGAAACCCGGGAGGTCCGGCTCAGCTGGTTCGACAACCTCCCCGCCGGGCAGCTCACCGCGATCTACGCCGACGGCCGCCGTATCGACCTGCTCACGATCCCGGCGTCCACTGATGACGCGACGGCCCGAGCGGTCCTGGGAACGGTCGCCCAGCCCGCCACCGGCCTGCTCGCCGCGCCGGCCGCCCCGCACGACCCGGCCTGGACCGAGCCGGCGGCGCAGAACGTCTAAGAATGGAGGGTGGACGGCTGCGCGAAAGCCCGGCAGCACGCTGAACCGCATCCGGGACGAACTCGACCTGCTCAACAATGAGCTTCTGGCGGTCTCCCCTTGTCCATCGATGCTCAAGGAGTCTGATGTCGCAGAAGCCGAGCGTGCTGTTCGTGTGCGTGCACAATGCCGGCCGTTCGCAGATGGCCGCCGCCTACCTCACTCATTTGGCGGGGGAGAGGGTGGAGGTGCGGTCGGCCGGTTCGGCGCCCGCCGATGCGGTGAATCCGGCCGTGGTCGAGGCGATGGCCGAGGAGGGCATCGACGTCTCGGCCGAAGTCCCCAAGGTGCTCACGGTCGACGCGGTGCAGGCGTCCGACGTGGTGATCACGATGGGCTGCGGCGACACCTGCCCGGTCTTCCCGGGCAAGCGGTATCTGGACTGGACGCTGGACGATCCGGCGGGGCAGGGCGTGGCGGCGGTGCGCCCGATCCGCGACGAGATCCGCAAACGTATCGAGGGCCTGATCGCCGAACTTCTGCGCTGACTTCCAGAGACGCGGCCGGGCTACGTTCCCGCCTCGTCCGATCCCGGTGGCGGGCAGCAGGTATTGGCGTAGCTCGGTGAGCGAGCGGTCGACGGCGGCGGAGTCGATGCGGTAGTAGACCTGCTTGCCGTCCCGGCGCGAGGTGAGAAGCCCACCCCGGGCGGAGCAGGGCGAGTTGCTGTGAGGCGTTGGACTGGCCCACGCCGAGGCGCTGGGCGACGGTGAGTTCGATGCCTCCGGCGAACAGTTCGAGCATCTGCTGCCGCTGCTCACTGGCCAGCGCCCGCAGGAACTCGGCCGCTGGACTCAGGCCGGTGCCAGGGCGGGGAGGGCGAACAGGCCCGACAGGCGGGTCAGCCGCTCCGGCACTACGCGGTAGTACACCCAGGTGCCGCGCCGCTCACCATCGATCAGGCCGGTCTGGCGCAGCACTTTCAGGTGGTGGGAGATCGTCGGCCCGGTCAGCTCGAACGCGCCCGTCAGGTCGCACACGCAGGCCTCGCCGCCGTCCGCCGAGGCGATCATGTTCAGCAGGCGCAACCGCACCGGATCCGACAGCGCCTTGAACACCTTCGCCAGCTCGGACGCCTCTGACTCGTCCAATGCCGGGCCGCTCAGAGGTGCGCAGCAGGTGCCCGTGGCGGACACGTCGTCGAGCTCCATCACCTTAGACATGCATCTAATTTGACATCCATCTATCCAGCAAGGCAAACTGGCGCCTGCTTAGACAAGTATCTAAGTAAGGACCGCGTCACCACCGCCGCCTACCGCGCTCGCCTCTGATCGCCTCACGTGAGGCAGGATTCGTTACGAGCCACCGAGGAGCCATCGTGAACGACAACACCGGACACCAGGCCACCGCCGGCGAGGGAAGCTGCTGTGGTGTCGGGGCCTGCTGCACCGATGCCGAGCGGGCCGTGAATCCCGAGAAGACGGTCCAAGAGGCCAAGGCCGACGCCGGTTGCGGCTGCGTCGCCGACGGCCGGCAGGACGGACTGCCGGTCGTGGTGATCGGTGCCGGACCCGTCGGGCTGGCCGCGGCCGCGCAGTTGGCCGGACGCGACCAGGACTTCCTCGTCCTGGAGGCCGGGGAAAAGGTCGGCGCGGCGATGGCCGAGTGGGGGCACGTCCGGTTGTTCTCGCCCTGGCGGTACGACACCGACGCCGCCGCCCGGCGCCTGCTGGAGCCGACCGGCTGGCGCCTGCCCGACGCCGAGACGCTGCCGACCGGTGCCGAACTGGTGCGCGACTACCTCGCTCCGCTGGCGAAGGTGCCCGCGCTGGCCGGACGGATCCGTACCGGCACCCGTGTGGTGGCCGTCGCCCGCCAGGGGATGGACGTCACCCGGACGGCCGGTCGTGAGGAGCGTCCGCTGCTGGTCCGCGCGGTCGCCCGGGACGGAGCCGTCCACGACATCACCGCCCGCGCGGTCATCGACGCCTCCGGCACCTGGGGCCGCGGCAACCCGCTGGGCCATTCCGGCCTCCCCGCACCCGGCGAGCAGGACGCCGCGCCGTATCTGACCGGGCCGCTGCCCGACGTCCTGGGCCGCGACCGGGACCGCTTCACCGGCCGCCACACCCTGGTCGTCGGCATGGGCCACTCGGCCGCAAACACATTGCTCGCCCTGGCCGAACTCGCCAGGACCGAACCCGGCACCAGCATCACCTGGGCGGTGCGCGGGGCATCGGTGGCGCGGCTGTACGGCGGCGGCGACGCCGACGGCCTCCCCGCGCGCGGTGCCCTGGGCACCCGCCTCAAGCAGGCGGTGGACAACGGCGAGATCGACCTGGTCCGCGGCTTCACCATCACCGGCTTCCGCACCCCCGAAGGCGGCCCCGCGGCCGGCCCCGTCCAGGTCACCGGCCAGACCCCGGACGGCGCACGCACACTCCCGGCGGACGCCGTCGTCGCGGCCACCGGATTCCGCCCCGACCTGGACATGCTGCGCGAGGTCCGCGTCGACCTCGACCCCGCCACCGAGGCCCCGGCCAAGCTCGCCCCGATGATCGACCCCAACTTCCACAGTTGCGGGACCGTCCCGCCGCACGGCGAACGCGACCTCGCCCACCCCGAGACCGGCTTCTACCTTGTCGGCATGAAGAGCTACGGCCGCGCGCCCACGTTCCTCATGGCCACCGGGTACGAGCAGGTCCGCTCCGTCGTCGCCGCGCTCGCCGGAGACCGCGAAGCCGCCGACGCCGTCCAGCTCGACCTCCCCGAGACCGGCGTCTGCTCCACCAGCCTGGTCACCGAAGACCTCCTGCCCGGCACCACGGGACAGGACGGCGGCTGCGGGACGTCCTGCTCCACCGAACCGGCCACCGCCGGCGAGCCCGCGAGCGCCTCGTGCTGCGGCCCCTCGGCCCCCGAGCCGATCAGCATCGGGCTCGGCGCCCCGGCGGGACTGGGCTTCGCGACCGGAAGCGTCCACGGCTACTCCGGCGAGGCCGAACGCGACGATGCCTGACGCGGCCGACCCCGCCTCGCGCATCCGGGCACCGGCCGGCAGGGCCGCCGGTGCCCAGGGGCCGGCCCGGTACGTCTCGCGGGCCGCGGGCAGCCCGCTCGCGGCGCTGTGCGTCACCGAGATCACCAGCTGGGGTGTGCTGTACTACGCCTTCCCCGTCCTCGCCCCGGCCATCACCCATGACACCGGCTGGTCCACCTCGGCCATCATGGCCGGATTCTCCGCCGCCCTGATCGTCGCGGCGCTGGGCGGCATCCCGGTCGGCCGGGCACTGGACCGGCGCGGCCCCCGGGCCCTGATGACCGGCGGCTCGGTGCTGGCCGTCCTGGCGATACTCGGCGTGGCCGCCGCCCCGAACCTGTGGTGCTTCACCGCCGCCTGGCTGCTGGCCGGCGTCGCGATGTCGGCCGTGCTCTACCAGCCCGCCTTCGCCGCACTCACCCGCTACTACGCGCCCCACCACCTCGGTGCCCTGACCACCGTCACCCTGGTCGCGGGGCTGGCCAGCACGGTCTTCGCACCGCTCACCGACGCCCTTTCGGCCCATCTGCCGTGGCGCGGCGTCTACGTGGTGCTGGCGGTGGTGCTGGCCGTCGTCACCGTCCCGCTCCACCTGTTCGCGCTGCGCCGTCCCTGGCCGTCACCCGAAGCCGTGATGGACGGACAACGTGGCCGGTCCCGCGATCGCGGCGCGATGTCGGCCACGGTAAGGAGCCGGCCGTTCCTCCTGCTGGCCGCCGCGCTCACCCTGTCGGCGTTCGCCATGTTCGCCGTGACGATCAATCTCATCCCGCTGCTCATCTCCCGTGGAGCCGACGCCAGCATCGCGGCCTGGGCCCTCGGCCTCGGCGGCGTCGGCCAGGTCACCGGACGCCTGGGCTACCGTGCGCTCGCGCGCCGCACCAGTGTCCGGGTGCGCACCGTCTGGATCCTGGCGATGTCGGCCGCCACCACGGCCGCGCTCGCCACCATTCCCGGCCCCATCGCGCTGCTCATCACCGTGGCCTTCCTCGCCGGAATGATGCGGGGGATCGGCACGCTCCTGCAGGCCACCGCCGTCTCCGACCGCTGGGGCACCGCCTCCTACGGCGCCCTGTCCGGGATCCTCGCCGCCCCCATCACCACCGCCACCGCGATCTCGCCCTTCGCCGGCGCAGCCCTGGCCGCCGCGCTCGGCGGATACCCCCACATGTTCCTGGTGCTGACCGCCGCCGCCGTATTCGCCGCCGTTCTCGCCGCCGGCACCGCACCGGGGCACGGCGGCGCCGGCAGGAACCGGGCCGCCGCATTGGAGGCACGCCCGGCACGGCACCGAGACCGGGAATGACGCCCTGGTAGTCGGAGGATTCGCCGTAAAAGATCATTCAGGGCTTACCGGGGTGAGATCCTGCGTTGCCGTCTGCCGGGACTTCGGAGCCGGGCTGCGCGTCGATGCCCGCGATCAGCAGGTCGAGTACCTGGTCGAAGTACTCGTTGTCGGTGGCGAGGGCGTCGGATTCCGATACCGCCGCGGCGCGGGCCTCTTCGTGCCTGTCCGTGTCGCTTTGGCGCATCTGGCGCATCGCGACGGCGATGGCGGCCGCGCCGAGGATCTGGTTGGAGAACGCCCGGATCGCGACGGCCTGGAACTCCTCGCTCTTGTTGCATTCGTGGAGCGCGGTGACGATTCGCCGTGACAGGGCGATCGCGTTCGGGCCGATCAGGGGCCGGGAGCCGGCGAACTCCGCCGCCCAGGCATGACCGGTCAGCGCCGCGTAGAACAGGCCGGCGGTCTGCTTGACGGCGGTGCGCCAGGGCACCTCTGGGCCCGGCAGCGCCGCTGCGGCCTCGGTCAGGATCTCGTCCACGGCCAGGTCCACCAGGTCTTCTCGGCGTTGGACGTACCAGTAGAGGCTGGTGGCGTGGACGCCGAGTTCGGCGGCGAGTTTGCGCATCGTCAGCGCGGGGGCGCCGTCGCGGTCCAGCAGCGCGATCGTGGCGGCGACGATGCGGTCGCGGCTGAGCGCGGGCTGGGAGCGCCGGCCGCGCGGCGGGCGGGTGAAGACGCTGTCGAAGTGCTGGTCAGGGTGCGAATCAGCCATGCCCGACACTGTACTTGCTATCAAACGTTGTCGGATTCAATCCTACACTGTAGGTTTGGCGTCGCAAGATCGCTTCCTCCGCTCCACCAGAGGACGCGGCCGCCACCTGACCAGAGGGAATCCCGGCATGACCACCGCACCCGCACGCCCCGCCACCCCCGTCGGCTTCCGCGGCGACCTGACCCTGTTCACCGCCATCGCCTTCACCGTCAGCTGGGCCTCCTGGGCTGCGGCGATCGGGCTGAGCGGTTCGTCGAGCCCGCTGACGGGCGCGTTCCACATGTTCGGCGCCTTCGGCCCGCTGATCGGCGCCCTGGTGATCCGCATCCGCCGCGGCCGCAGCGGCAGGCCCGCTCCCGAGCACGCGGTCCGCTTCCGCCCCGCCGCCCTCGCCTGGGCCCCGCTGCTGCTCGTGGCGGCCTCCGGCATCGTGCTGGCCGCCGCCTTCATCGCCCACGCCGCCGGCGCTCCCGCCCCCAGCCTGGACGGCGCGATGGACATCATGGAGGACTTCGGCGGACCCGCGGCGTTCCTGGTCGGCCTGCTCATCGGAGGACCGCTGTCGGAAGAGCCCGGCTGGCGCGGCACCGCCTACCCCAGGATGCGCGCCACCCTGGGCCGCTTCCAGGTGTCCCTGATCCTCGGCGCCATCTGGGCCGTCTGGCACCTGCCGCTGTTCTTCATCGACGACACCGTCCAGAACGACCTCGGCGCGACCACCCCCAGCGGCGTGCTCTTCACCGTCAGCGCCATCCCCATGGCCATGCTCTGCTGCTACGCCTACGAGCGCGGCGGCATCCTGGCCTCCATCGCCGTGCACTTCGCCACCAACGCCACCATGGTCC